>JAFQEY010000065.1 GCA_017398765.1 Akkermansia sp. | reverse complement strand
GCAGAGCCAATTTCGCTCGGCGAAAGCCGAATTTCACTCGAGCCGCAGGCGAGAATTTCACTTCGCTCATCAGAGCGAACATCCCCCCTCCAATTTCCCATTTATCTACCAATGTGTCTATTCCTGCTGTTTAGCTATTTACCGAACGCTATACTAGCTTCGTCTGGACAGTTCGCTTTCGTAAGTGCGGCCCAGCGTGTCGGCATGTTGCCGTACCCATTGGCTCAGCGGGCGGATTCCGATACCGCTGCCGGGGACGGCGAGTCGGTTTTCGCAGAGCCCGCTTATTTCATCTCGTGTGAGCATGATGTCCTTCATGAAATACCCCAGCACAGTGGTGGCAGCATAGCCGATGCCTGCCGGTACGGGCAGGATGAGCCGCCGGATACCCATGGCCTCTGCCAGCAGTTTCCACAGCGCGCGGAAGCTGTAGCTCTCTGTTCCGGTGGCGTGGATGATGCGGTGCTGTTCCTCTTGCCCGGCTTCTCTCAGTGCGGCTTCGGCAAAATCCTGCACGTGTAGTGGTTGCAGTTGGTAATTGCCCCAGCCGAAGGTTGCCACGGCGGGCAGGTGTCGCAGGCTCCACGCCATGTTGTTGATGAGGATGGACTCCTGCGGGCTGTCTCCGAACAATACTGCCGGTCGCAGTATGCTGTGCGGTATTCCTGTGGCTTCCAGTGCCGTTTCCAGTTCTGCTTTTCCTAGGAAATAGGGCAGGGGGCTTACGGCATCCGGGCAGGTAATGCTTGTGTGTACGATGCGGCGCACGCCGGAGCGCTGTGCTGCTGAAAAGAGTGCTTTTGAGTTCCGAACAGCTTCTTCGTGGCTGAAGGCGGCATGTCTCCCGCCCGCATAGCTGAATCGCACCCAGTAGGTGTTAACCAGCACATCTACATCTGAGAGGACTTCCTCCTGCGTGCTCCAGGGCATCGGGCGCAGTTCCCAGCCCTCAGCATTGGGCAGTCGCCCTGCGGAATTGGTCAGCCCGATGACGCGCCAACCTTGCTTTGCCGCTTCCCGGGCTATGTAGCGCCCGCTGTAACCCAACACTCCTGTTATAGCGATTGTTTTCATATTTCTGAAATCAGAGAAATTATTGGATAAATAAAAAGTTATATTATAATTTGGCGATGAGCCCCAGCAATTTGCCGCCCATGAGCGCGGCCTTGCGGAAAAGGGAGGTGGGGTATCGGCGGGCTGCATCCGCCACGTTTTCGGCCGTGCTGAGCAGCTCCTGCATGGCTTCCATGCGTGCAGCGGTAAAGGAATCGCCTTCTTCTTTTGCCGCGCGGAGACATTCGTTCACCGCTGCAACAGCTCCCTCCGTTTCGCGGCGTCGGCGTTCTTCCAGTATGCGGCGTGCCATTTCCCAGACATCGCTCACCGCCACATAAAAGGTTCTTCTGTCGCCCGATTTGCTTTCGCGTTCGACCAGTCGGAATTGCTCCAGTTCTTTCAGGCTGGTGGAGACATTCGAGCGTGCCAACTCCAGCGCGCTGCAGATATCCTCTGCATTTACCGCTTCCCGGCACAGATACAGATACCCATGCACCATGGCCGTGGAGCGGGCAATCCCCCACCGGGTACCCATCTCTCCCCAGCGGCGGATGAAACGCTTCTGTGTATCCGAAATCTGCATGCCCCTATTTTCTGAAATTTCAGAAAATTGTCAAGTGTAAATTACTTGTGCGTTAAAAAATGGGTTCATTTGACTATTGAAGGGAATCTTTGCTGCTTGCCGGGTTGGGAAGTTTCCTTGCCGTTTCCGTGTGTTAGCCGGGGATAGTATCCGGGAAGCGTTCTTTTCAGCTATCTTTTTTACAGAAGCCGGCTCTGTTCTGCGGCGCGGGCGCGAATTTTCTCCACCACCGGGGCGCAGATGCTGCACAGGCAGTCATCCGCAAAGTAGTACAGAGTGCGGCCTCCCTCTGTCTTTTTGCATACCACTCCGTGCTCTGTCATCAATTTCATGTGTCGGGAAACGACACTCTGGCACAGCCCAAGACGCTCGGTCAGCTCGCCTATCGTTGCAGCTCCCTCGCTGCAAATTGACCCCAACATGTGCAGACGTACCGGCTCTGAGAGCATTTTGAAATAGCCCGCTACCTCTTCTGTCATTTGCGGGCTGAACTTGATTGATGTTAATTTTTTCGTCACGCCCGCATTTTATCGTTGACAGAATGAAAAGTCAAGTGTATTTTACGCATATCGCAATATACGCATATAGACATGAAAGCAACAATATTACAGGAAAGAATCAGGGCGGGAACCGCGCGGGTGCTGGATGTGCGTACCGGGGCAGAATGGCGCTCGGGGCACATTGCCGGGGCAGAACACTTGCCGTTGGACGCATTGCAGCGCGGGGAGATGCCGATTACTGATATCGGTAACGCCGAATTAGTCATCGTGTGCCAGAGTGGGATTCGTGCCGCAAAGGCTCAGCTCGTGCTTCAGTCCCGCGGCATAGAAGCAGCGGTACTGGAAGGTGGGATGAATGCCTGGAGCGCAGCCGGGCTGCCGCAGGAGCAAGAGTCGGGCGGGCACGGTATCTCGCTCATGCGCCAGGTGCAGCTTATCGTGGGCAGTATGAATCTGCTCGGGGTGGGGCTTGGCCTGAGTATCAACCCATGGTGGCTGGTCATCCCGGTATTCACCGGTGTCGGGCTGCTGGTTGCCGGAGCCACCGGAACCTGCGGGCTGGCTCTCATTCTGGCGCGCATGCCCTGGAACAGATAGAAAGAAAATAGAAACACTTAACCCGACATAGACTTATGAGCAGAAAGAGAACAATCATCGTAGGGGGCGTGGCCGGTGGTGCTACGGCAGCAGCGCGGTTGAGCCGACTGGGAGTCGACCGCGAAATTATCATCATGGAGCGCGGGGAACACGTTTCATTCGCGAATTGCGGGTTGCCGTACTACATTGGCGGCGTGATAGAGAAAGAAAGCTCTCTGCTGCTGGCCACGCCGGAACTTTTCCGCACGCGCTACGGTATAGACGTGCTGTTGCGGCATGAGGTTCGAGCCATCGACCCGCAGCAGAGAACGGTCAGTGTCACCAATCTGGAAACGGGTGAACAATTGCAGCTCAGTTACAATGAACTGATTCTGTCTCCGGGGGCGGCTCCGCTCCGCCCGCCTATGCCGGGTATTGATCTGCCGGGGGTGATGACGCTGCGCACCGTGCCGGATGCCAACGCTATCCGCCGATATATTGCAGAACACGGCGTGAGGCGTGCCCTGGTGATTGGGGCGGGCTTTATCGGGCTGGAAGTAGCGGAAAATCTGCATCATGCCGGTATTGAAGTCAGCATAGTGGAAGGAGGCAGCCACGTCCTGCCTCCGCTGGATGCCCACATGTCCAGCTATGTGGAAGAGTTGCTGGCAGCTCACGGGATAAGTGTTGAAGTCGGGCGGATAGCAACGGGAATCCGCCGCTGTGAAAATGGGCGGCTGCAGGCGTACAGCGACACCTGGAGCAGTGCCGAGGCAGATTTAATTATACTTTCCATAGGTGTGCGACCGGAGACTACTCTGGCGCAGAGCGCGGGGCTTCGCATAGGCGAGACCGGGGGGATATGGGTAGATGAGCACATGCGCACCAGCGTTCCCGGTATCTGGGCGGTGGGGGATGCCGTGCAGACCGTGAATCGCCTTACCGGGAAGCCCACAAGGTTAGCCCTGGCAGGCGTGGCTCAAAAGCAGGCCAGAGTGGCGGCAGATGATATCGCGGGACGCTCGGCAGAGTTCAGGGGTGTGCTGGGAACTGCCGTGCTGAGGCTTTTCGGAACCACGATTGCCATGACAGGACTGAATATTGACACGCTGGCGCGCAGCGGTGAGAGTGATTATGAGTACGTAGACGGGCATCACACTCAGCATGTAGGCTATTACCCGGGAGCAAGTCCCATCCATGCGCGTCTGGTATACCGCCGCAGCGATGGGAAACTGCTGGGCTACACTGCCATTGGCGAGGAAGGAGCCGCGCGGAGGACAGACGTGGTAGCCGCTCTGATGGGGAACAATGGCACGGTGTATCATCTGGCGGAATCCGAGTTGTGCTACTCCCCGCAGGAAGGCGCGGCAAAGGATGCCGTCAATCAGCTTGCGCTGGCGGCGGTGAACAATCTGCAAGGGCTGCATCCGATTGCTCATCGGGAGGATATTCGCCCGGAGAGTTTCCTGCTCGATGTGCGGGAACGCGCGGAAGTGGCTCGAGCTCCCTATCCCGGGGCTGTTAATATACCGCTCTCAGAGCTGCGCGAGCGCGTGGCAGAACTACCGCAGCAGCAAGAGCTGCTGGTGTTCTGCCAAAGCGGAGTGCGTGGTCACACCGCCACCGCGTTGTTGAATAACCTCAACTTCCGTGCTCGGCATCTCAGTGGGGGATATCTTACCCTTTCTCATTAACCGTATGGGCTCGAGAACGCGAAACTGACCTCCGTGCTGCTGAGAGCTTCTTCGCTGGGCTCTCAGCACCGGGAATGGTGACTCTATATCAGAAGCATGCAGTACCCCGCATTTGGGCTTGCAATTCAGCAATGAAGATAGCTGATGCAGCATACCGGATTACCAATGTTCACGGGTTGCGCACGGTTAGCATTCCGGAGCCGTCTACTGCTGCTCTTTCCCTGCTGGCTTTGAGGGGCTGTTGGCACGCCGCCGCAGGTAATGATTATCTTTTTCATTGTAAAATGACATCAAAAGCCGTTGTCCTTTTTCGGATTGCGGTTTTTTTGTATGCTGCGAGGAAGCAGGAAAAAAGGACAAGAAAAAACCCATGCCTTGCCATTTGTACAAGGCATGGGGGATTCTTCGGGAATACCAAACGTTATTTGGGGGAAGTTACCCTAATCTCTCCCCATGAGCTTCTCTTATCGGGAGCATTGCCATAGGTAATTTCCAGAGCAGGAGCCTTAAGGGGGGATTTAACAGAGAATGTGTATACTTGCTGCGTATTGCTCCAGGAGACATCCCTCGGAGTGTCATCCGTGGCTATGCAGCGATCTCCATCCATCAGTCGGAGTCGGTTGATTCGTATGCCGTCACGACCGGTTGTGAGCTTAAATGTTACCTGATAGGTTCCGGGTTTTGCCATAGGAACATCGTGCATGAGCATGGGGATGGGGGCAGAGGGGATGATATCCTGGCTCCAGCCCTGCCCATAGCGATACAGGCGCACCCAATCCCGCATGACCACCGGGGCGGAAACCCCCAGAGTGGAATCCGGGTCGAGCTTGTGCATGGCTTTTGCGTATTTAGTAATAAGCGAGCCTCCGGCCATGGTGCCGAGGCTGCGGCGTATATGCCCGATGGCAGCTGCGCAGGCGCGTTGCTTTTGCCAAGGCGTGTAGAGTTCGTTTTTCAGCACCGCATCGAGGCGTTTCAGAAAATCTTGGAGAGACTCCTCTTGCCGGGGCGAGAATCCGAAGTCCAGGACACCCAGATAGCCGTGCTTGTCTCCGGGGTCTGCGGCTTGTATGGCTTCTCTGAGTCCGCCCGGCCTGGCTATGCCGGAGACACGGGAGGATTCCAGCAGTAGTTTTGCTTTTTCGCCGGGGGCTGTTGCTTCTCGGGATTTGCTGAGCAGTTCTTCCTGCTTTTTCTTGGCTGAGAGACGCTGTTTGACCAGTCCGGCTACCTGCTCAGGCGTAGCGCGCATCAGCTCTCGCCCATGGATGGTGGCATATTGCCGCCCTCCTTTCTCGTAGAATACGATGGCGGGGTAGGAGATGTCTGCCATGTCTCCGGGGTAGCCAAGTGCCCCCATTATCTTTTTGGCTGAGGCATTGTTCTTTTCATCCCGGATTTGGTAAATAGGTGCCAGCAGCAGGGCTGCGTCGGCGGCAGCGGTTTTGACCGCATCTGTCGCAATGAGTTTCCGGCAGAGCTTTTCGCCATGTTTATCCCACCCGGCGGGGTAGATGAATGCAATGTAGCCTGTATCGGTTACGTGTGCTTTGGCTTGCTCAAAGGTGGGGTATTGCTGAGCCGCTCCGGCGTGCATGCCAAGGGCTGCCAGAAGTGCCAGCGTCAATGTAATGGAAGTTTTCTTAAGCATAATATTGAGCTTTCAGATTGGTTGTTAAATCAGGCTGCGGGTTCCCCGTATACATAAATGCCGTTGGCATGGAATACCTCCGGTCCGCCGGGGCGCAGTACTCGTACATAGAGAGCTTTGGGGCGTTCCTTTTTCAGATCGAAAGAGATGATGTAATTTCCGGTGCTGGGTATAGGCTCGCCGACATCGTGCCAGTCATCATCTCGCCCGGTGTCGGACACTTGAATCCGCACCGGACGGAAACGGTTGATGAGCTTCCAGTCATTCGTACCGGCAAAGATTACCCCCGTGATATAGGCATGCTTAGGCAACTTGACCGCAATCCACGGATTGTTCTCCCGTGCGGTGTGTATTTTGCCGCCGGACTTGGTGAGGAGCCCGGAGTGCGTGTGCGGGGCATCCCACTCGCTGGTGGAGCTGGCAAAGGGCATGCCGCCTTCCGATACCAGCTTGCCGGGGAACGATGGGTAGATATCCGGTATGGCGGCTGTGCCGTGAATCTCCTTGAGGTCTATCATCTTACTGATGGCATGGAAGGTGGAAGCATCCCGTGACTTTTCCGCTGCCAGTATAAGCCCGCCAAGCAATTTGGCTTTTTGCGCATTATCCAGTGATTTACCGCTGCCCAAGGCAGCAATGGTGGCATCCGTGAGTTTTTTGCGCCCGGCTTCACTGAGCGAATCGGAAATCTTGTTTCCCCAGGCCATCATGGTGCCGGAGTAGGCATCATGCGGTGCGGCTGCGGTAAGTACCTTTGTGTAGAGTGCAATAGAGGCCGCTTCGGTATCCCCGCCTGCTTTCTTGCACATGGTCAGCTGGTGGTCAGTAAATGTTTCGATATGCCAGCGATCCGGTCCCATCTTATCTGCATATTTCCAGAACAGGGCACATGCTGATGCCAATTCCTCAGCAGACATACCGCATGCTGCCAATCTGCCGTAGACATGTTGTTTGAGCAGTTCGGCAGCCTGCTCCGGGTAGCGGGAGGCTACTCCTTTACATAAGATAGTATTGAGAGTTTTCCATGCATCCTTGTTCTTCGGCATATTTCCGGACAGATAGGCAGCATATTCGCGCCAGACGGGGTAATTTAGCGGTGCGGCTTCAACGGAACGCTCGAAACACTGTACTGCTTTTTTTGTATCTCCTTTATACCCGTACACAAGGGCAAGAACTCGGTAAGCATTGGAAAGCCTCGTCTTTTGAGTAGCTCCCTTGGAGTAGAGTTCGTCCGTCAGGTGTAGCGAACTGAAAGTGTAATTCCCGCTCCACGGAATCCAGTGCAGCCCGCGCTGCCAGCTCAGCGAGTATGCGGGGGTCCACTTACCATTAACCAGCACAATGTAGGCACAGTGCCCCGGCTCGCCTGCTGTGAGGGCGGGAACGCCATTGGCACAGGCAGATGCCGCCCCAAAGTGGGATAACCCACCGCACACACCACCGATTTCCTTGGTCAGAATCATGTGGTTATCGGTATAAACGCCATCCCATGGTGCAAAGTAGTGAGCACCGTGAATGCTGTCTCCATAGACATTGTCCAGAACATAGCCGCAGCGCCAGCAGCTGGCCGGGTACTGCCAATCCGGCAGGTGCATGTTGTCCAGTGCCCATTCAAATGCCGCTATCGTTCCGGCGCGGTGGTCGTGCTTCCAGCCGCAGGCAACACGCCGCTGGTGCATGGGTAAGTTATCAAACGAGGAATTCAGTCGTCCCTGACGCTGGTATTTGAGGAAATACTGCGCTCTCTCTACGGCGGCTGTCAATCTCCCTCCGCATCGGGCATATTCCAGGGCTATGGCTGTTGTGGTGTCTCGCTCCACTCCTTTGCGGAGTGCTTTGGTATCCCCCTCTGCAACGGCGGCGATAATCTGCACCACGCGAGTGAAGTTGTGCAGCTCTCCGGAATAGGCAATCTCTTCCATCCATTCATTGTCTGAGAGAATGGCTTGGAGAACTTTTCCGCATTTGGATAAGTCCGCCGGGTATTTTGCCTCCCGTTGCAGCACTTTCAAATCTTTGCGGGCACAGGAAAGACGGTACATGGCGTTGTCTTTTTCCGGGCCGTTCTTTGCTCCCACCTCTTTTTCCAATTGGCTGATAGCCTCTAGTTTTTGATTGACTGCTCTGGTGAGATTTTCATTGTAGCGGGCATATCCCTCGCTTGCTCCTGTCTCTGCTTCTGCCAGCCGATACAGGAGCAACAAGCGCAAGTTCTCCGGATTCTTGATAAAGGTCGTCACTTGTTTCGTACTGATACCGGACAAGTTCTTTATGATCCTTGCTGCAAGCGTCTGCCTGAGCTTGTCAGGTGTTTTCCATGCTGCGGATTCGGGGGTGGAAACGATTGGCGAAACTGCTTCCTGTGCCTCTGCCGCCAACGTGCCGCCCAAAAGCGCAGCCGCTATGATTGAGTATATGATGGGACTTTTCATCTGGAAAAGGTGTAATATTTGACGATTTTCATTCTAGCGTATACCCCGAATAAATCAAGTCAAAAACCGACAAATCGAGAGCCGGGTGAGTGCATTTCCCGTCTTCAGCCATCCGCGTTGATAGTGTCGATGAATGGGAATCCTACCGCCCATGCGCTGGCATTAATTTTCTGTCGACTGAGGTTCTTCGGCAGGACTTTTCTCCCGCCGACAGGAGAGATGTCTGTACTCAGACTGAAGACATCGTATTCCGCTCGTTCGAAGCAGTTCTTCCCTATGTAGGAACGGCAGCTGCTCAGCCCAACCCACATGACGGAGAAGACAATCATCAATTTTTTTTCATGGAAAACTGCTAATTTTTTATAAGTTAAAGCAGCACAATGCGTTTTGCATGCGGAGGCAGATATAGCACCCCTCACGCGCTGAATCAAGAAGAAATTTACCCAATGTGATTGAATTCTGAAAAACACTCCTTTCTGCCGGAATGCCTGCATCACTTCCCGCAGTCGCTGCTCAGCCTGACACCAGTGAGCAGCGATTTTTTTCGTTTTTTATAACCCTGTCACAATTCAATGCCTTGCAGCGCGTTTTTTGGAGGTAGCGAAAATAAAAATGAAAATTTCTTCAAAAATATGCTTGACGTTTCGAGCGGATTCGTGTATAGTCTGCCCCGCACCCACTACGGGGCAGCTCGAAAGAGTAAGCCGACGGTGAAACGACACCGGGGCAGGCTCAGCCGGGCAAGGCAGTTTTTAATGCACGGACTTTCCGTGGCACCGCAGGACCGCAGCGATTGTGGAACGAATGGTAAACCTTACCATGTGGGGTGCCGGAGAGGCTAAAGAGAGGGAAGAAAAAGGTCGTGACGCGTGCCGTGGTCTCATGCGAAGACGAAGTTCTGCGGAACTTCCGAGCGGGGTAATACACGGCACTGGTGAATCGGATGAAAAGAAGATTCATCGGTCCAGCAATTTCTTAATTAATATTATGGAGAGTTTGATTCTGGCTCAGAACGAACGCTGGCGGCGTGGATAAGACATGCAAGTCGAACGGAGTGACTTCGGTCACTGAGTGGCGCACGGGTGAGTAACACGTGAGCAACCTGCCCCTGAGACAGGGATAG
>JAFQEY010000064.1 GCA_017398765.1 Akkermansia sp. | reverse complement strand
GGCATTGGTCAACTCCCACACTTCGTTATTGACTGCATATTCTGAGTCATTTGTTTGAGTGTTGGTACGCAGAGTAGCTTCTGCGCCAGCGCGGCGGTTGGAAATCACTACGTTATCCTGCGTACTTGTCAGCTCAGAACCGGCTTCCAGTACAATGGAGGAATCTTTGCGCCCCCATATCTGGTTTGCTACCGTCAGCTTCGCGTCCTGAGCCAGACGCAGCGTACCTTTAGCCTCCCCCCCCATGGATCCGTCCAGCAGATAGAGCGTGTTACCGTCTGTCCCGGTATAGGCGATGGCCAATTCACCGGCGTGAACGCTCAGATTGGAAAGTCTGGTTTGCTGCGAAATCGTCATGTTGCCCTCACCTGTCTTGGAGACATTTCCCAGAGCCCCGGTAGTATCGGCATGCATGCGACCGGATACTTCCAAATCTGAGTCTTCCGCTACATGATAGGTCAGCGTTCTGGCATCCCCGCCGCGCAAACGAATGTTGGCAGAGATGAGATTGCCTGTTCCCTCTGCGGTAATGGTGCTGTCGTGGTTGAAATCCAGAGCCGCCGTATATGCGGAATCGGCGTATGAACCACCATCTCCTTTCAGAATCGCTCCGTTTTTCAGTGTGAGATTCCACTTGGCCATGGTCTGGCGAGTGGAGCCGAAATCCACGGTGCCGCCGTCCACCGTCAGCTTTTTACTGTAGTCGGCGTCATCTCCGTATTGTATTGCATCCGTACCGATAAATGTCAGCGTGCCGCCGGAATTCACCGTGGTATCCCCGCTCAGTGTGCGGGAACCGCCGATATAGGCTTCACCCCCGTCGTTAATCACCAGAGAAGACGAACTCAAGGCACCGGCAACCGCAGCTCGGAGAACACCGCCGTTTACCGTCGTTATGCCGGTATAGCTGTTGTTGGCGTTGTTCAGATTCAGGATTCCCAATCCATCCTTGGTGATGCCGCCGCTGCCGATTATCTTTCCGCTGATAGTCAGAGAATCGTTCTTTCCGATGACGTTTACATTCACGGCATCCTCACTTCTTCTCACGCGAATTTCTGCTGAGATGCTGCCTGTGTTTCCTGTCACGTCAATCTTTCCGTTATCGAAGAAGTCCAGATTCCCGCTTCCCGTACCGTTACCCGAAATCGTACCGCCATTCAGCTGAATTCGGTACACACTCCCCTCCAGTGTATCGGTTTCGGTTCCGTTTCCCATGGACCAGCGGCGCCCTCCCAGTGCGAGCTCTGCTCTCTGGTTGATGGTGAGGACACGTGTATAATTTCCGGATGGGTCAGAGTAGACCAGCGTGTCATCGTTGCTTCCCCCGGCTGTCAGTACAGAGCCGGAATTAACGGTAATATTGCCGCTTACCGTGCGGTCGCCGCTCAGGGTAGCTGCGCCGCCGTTCAGCACCAGATGCGTTGAGAGCGCGGTGCTCTGGCTGAAGTTCACACCTTCCTGCAGCTCCAGAGCTTTGAGGTTGTTGAAGCCGGAATGGAACATGAGAGAGCCGCTGCCGCTTACCGACAATGTGGTGTCGGGCTTGACCGTTACGGCGGCATTGCCGATACTCAGACTGTTCCCGCTGAATGCGATATTGATGCGGCTCTCTGTCGCATCTGCTCCCAATATGACGTTGCCGCTCAGGCTGTCCTGCACCTCCAGTGTTGCGTTCTGCCCCAGCTGCAAATGTCCGTTTCCGGTGATGTCTCCTGTCCCAAGGCTCAGGGTGTGTTCCGTGATGCTTGCAACTGCTCCGGCGTTAATTTCCAGATTGCCGACGGTCAGCTTGCCGTCGCCGGAAATGACTGCAGAATCCGTCACAAGCATGGTGTCGGCATGGACACCGGTGTTCACCACCAACTCCCCGGCTGCATTTTTTTCCAGTTTGGAGAAAGACAGATCTGAACCGTTGTCGGAATCGATGGTAAAAGTGCCATCGTTGCTGAAATAACCTTCGTCAACTGTAGTTTCAGAGCTGATGTTCAGAGAATCCTGATTACCGAAAGCAGAGCCGAACACTACCTTGGCATCGGACTTCAGCATCGTTTCGTCTCCGCTCCAGACCGTATAATCGTCTTTCATTGAGAAAACAGCATGAAGCCCTGAGTTATCTGCCGTTATATTGGTGTTCAGATAACCGCGCTCGCTGATGGTCAGCTTACCGTTCAGGGCACTCCAGTCTCCGGAGGCCAGCAGGTAGCTCACGCCTTCCTGTATGGCGGACATGTTGCCGAAGCGGAGATTCAGACTGTCGCCGAAATGGGCACCGGTGCTTACACCGCTTATGCTCAGGGAGGCGGCTCCGCCGGCATTGTATGCATTGAAGCTCAGTTCACCGCCGTTGAGCACAAGCGCGTTGTTCAGGACGGCACTCTGCTCATTTGTCCCGGACAGCACCCGGAGTGTGTGACCCGCATCCAGCGAGAATGCTCCGCTGCCTATCGTCAGCTGTGCTTCCTGAGCAATGCTTACATCGCCGTGAATTGTTGGTGCAGCAGTGAAATGCAGATGCCCCTGCAAGGCTGAGATGTCGTGGAGAACATTGGCACTATTGGAAAACTCTTGCGTGCCAGCTCCCTCTTTTACGAGATTGAGTCCACAGTTCGAGTTCCCGAGAAGAGTACCGTTGAACGTGTGATCCTCCCCGGCAGTATGGATGATAAGCGTGTTGAGTGCGGAAGAAGTGGGATCATTGCCGTTCTCTTCGGTCTTGACACCACCGGCATAGACAAAGGTGTTAGTTGTACCGCCAATGCCCGCAACACGGGCTGTCTGCGTGCTGACGGCCAACCCCGGTCGGCTGTCACTGTCGCCCCAGAGATTGATAACCATGTTTTTGGCAGCATTCTCGTGAGCCAGGCTAACATGCTGCAACGAACCATCGTTGTTCTGCTGATTGACGATGAGCGTACCGCTGAAAGAATTATCACCGCTGAGAATCATGCGGGATGGCCCTGCGGGATACCAATGAATGTTGCTGTTCCACTGAATGGTACCCTTACCGGTGAGGGAAGAGATGTTGTAGACGTGATTCCATGAGTTGGAGGGATCAATCAGCGTAAGTGTATGCCCGTTTGCGATGTGCAGATGGTTGATGTTGTGTGTGGGGCTCTGGTAGTTGGTAGAGGTCTGATCTGCCTTGATGGTAACATCACCTGCAATGCTGAGAGTGCCACCGATATTCTGCGTGGCAAAGTTGACTTTATGCCCCAGATTCACCGTGCCGCAGGCCAGTTCCAGCGTGCCTCCGGTGGCATTGATGCTGCCGGTGTAGATGTTGAATGTGCCGTTTTCCAGCCGCAGGGTGGCATCTGTTGCCGCCCCAATCTGACCGTCCACGTAGAATGTGCCGCCCCCGGCACTAAGCACGCCGGTACCTTCGGTTGCTTTCACATTGGCTGTGCTGCCGATGGTACCGCCGTTGCCGTACATGATGCCGCCGTTTTTCAGCTCTACCTTATCCTGCAAGGTCTGCGCGTTGAGGCGCATGATGCCGCCCTGTGCAATGGTGGCGGCATGCTCTGTATCCAGCCGCCCTCCGGCGCGGAGGTTCAGCGTGGATCCGTTTTCCACGGTTAAGCTGTCATATTTCATGTTGCCGCTCAGTTCTATACGGTAATTTTGAGCTTCCTGCACATTGTCCTTTCCGCGCAACACGATATCTTTGCCTTGCAATATCCCCCCGGCGTTTACATTTATCGTGCCTCCGAGGGCGTGCTGATCATCTGTCAGTCTGTATACGCCGCCTGAGTTGATGTTAACTGTAGCATTATTCAGAGCGCCCTCTTTGCCGGTGGTCAGCGTTACCTCCCCGCCTATCGCCTGCACATTAACAGTACCGTTGTACGTAGCCGCAACGTTCTGTAAATTGATTTCTCCGCCGCGTAAGTATCTGGCGTTGATATTGAGTGTATCGGAGCCGGAGAGTACATAGTTTACCGCCAGCTTGCCGCCGCCTCCCATGTTCAGGGTAGTCAGGCGTTCGGATGTTCCGGCGACACCGTATTGAACCGTCGTTCCGGCCAGCGCTCCGATACCCATGCCGGGGTGATTGCTGAGGTTAAGTTGAGTGTTGGTATTGCCTCTCAAACCGATGATACCCGTGGATGCTGAATCAATCACTCTGAGGGTGTCGGCGGCGTTGGCAAATTGTACCAGTATACCGTCTGCATTCACCAACCACTTGTTGGCAGTGTCTGCGGCAGCGGCACCGGTCAGGATGAGCTGCCCGCAATTGAGCACTTTGTTTACCCCGGTATCTACTGAACCGCTGAAGGAGAAAAAGCCGCCGTCCGTTCCGGTATCTACCGTCATGGTTCCGATGCCGTTAACATTTCCGGTGTAGTATGTGGTGGAGTCTACCCCATCGTTGAACTGCACGGAGAATGTTCCCCCGCTGAGCTGTACATTCCCTTTGTGCCCGAAAAAGTCGCTGTATTTGTCGGTATTTTCAAGAATCTGCCCGCCTTCGACATATTCCATGGTGTGGCGGACACCCTCACTCATCACATAGGTACCACCCTCATGCACAGTCACATTTCCGCTCAGCCGAGCATGACTTCCCAGCTCGAAGGTACCTCCATCGGCAACGGTCACGTTCATGGTGGCATCGGCATAGTGCCAGTCATCTGCGTTGAAGTAGCGATTTTCGTTGCGCCCTGATTCAGAACCTGCTCCATGCACGGTATTGGTGCCGCGCAGGATAACGGTTCCGTTGTTGACGTACAAACCGCTGTCTGCGTGTTGAAGGTTGGTACGCACGGAGTTAAGAAGCCAAGTACCGTCGGCATTGTAAACTATTTTCAGGCTGCTGTCAGTAGTATCAGCAAAGGAACCAACGTAAGTATTTTCTCCGCTTTCTCTGAAAGTAAGCGTTGCGCTGCCGGAATGGTTGGCGATGGTGGCATCCTCCGTCAGGGCATTGACGGAGAAGCCGTCGCGGGCGGAATCTGCGGCTTCGGCGGTGGTGTACCAATCCATGCTGTTGCCGTTCAAGTCGAGCGTGCCTCCTCGGTTGCCGAAAGTGAGGTCGCGCTTAATTTGACCAATATCGCGGATAACAACGGTTGCGCCTGTGTTCACTAACACGTTGTAGGCAGCATAGCCGCCCTCCCGGTTCAGATAAGTGGTGCCACTGCTTCCCACATTGAGCAATGCGTCGTTGTTGCCGCTGCCCTCAATATAGAGGTCGCCTGCGCCGATTTTTCGCCACTCGCGCATGTATACCTCCGGATTGGTGAGTTGCACATGAACTTCGGCTCCGGCGTTAATAACGTAGCCGGCGTGGTTGAAGAGGTTGCTTTCTCCGCTCTCGGAGGTGATGGTGAATTTGCCACCGCTGAATTCCGCATAGCCGATACCCAAGTCCACAGTATCAGTCAGCACGATGTTGTTTTTTTCGGATGTTGCATTGAACTGCAGGTTTTCCGTGAAAAACAGGTCGGTCATCTCCTGAATCACATGGCTTTCATCGTACGCATACCAGTTTCGGGTATCCTTCAACCCGCTGAGATTGCCCCAGGTGTTCAGTCCGCTCTTCAATCCGTAGAATGAGGTGAGCGCGTTACCTTCGGCATCTGTTACTGAGCCGCTGTACAGGGTGGTGCTGTAGCCGCGAGAGTCTGTTCTGGTTTCGCCCTGCGTGATGACGGAATTCAGGTATACCGTGCTCGCCGAGCTCATGTCCACTTTTTTGGTGTAGCGTTTTTCCACCACATCTTTGTCGAAATTCGTGTTGGTGACAAAAGCCGACCCGACTTGCCCGGACAAAATCTCGCCGCGATTGGATCCGATATACTTATAGGTCTTGGAAACGTCATCCCAAACGTAGAGAGGACTGCCGGAATCCCCGGGTCGACTGACCCAGGTAAGCGGGTCAGAATTGTTGATGCCTCCGGCATTAAAGTATTCCTGTGAATAAAAACCGGTGCTTCCGGCATACTGCGCTGCACCTGATACAATGCCTCCGATGACGTAGTTATAGGCACTAATCAGCTGAGTTGCATTGTTAGGATATGATTTATCAATTAAAGTAGTTGTCTGATACGTGGAACGCCACTGTTGCCCGCTCCCTGCGTGGTAATAGGTCAGATTTCCTAAATTCTTTCCGGTTGTGTCGTATATCTCTGCATAGGGAGCATCCGTAATTACCTTGCTTAATCGCATGACGCGATGATCTGTTGAATTGCCAATTGAAGTGGACATCGCGTGACTGAATACATCCGAATTCCAGCGTCTGTCACCGGCTGTCCCTTCACCAAGTTCAATCCCCTTATATTTGACCGCGTTGTCGTTTCCTATCCCGTACACCTTATTGCTGAACCAGGAATTGAACGTGTAATTGTGAGCAACCGTTGCGACGGCTGACGGCGATATGGCTGCGCAGGTTGCCACATGATAGGCACTACCAAAGTCTATCATGCCGTGCGGCATAATATAGGTCTGCTGCCCTCCCGTGTAGGTGATGGTTACGCCTTTCTCTTGAGCCCGAATGTGTTGCAGTAGAGCGTTTGCGCTTTCGTTTGTCTTGTAACGGCCTGCATTCTGACCGAAATCCGTGTAGGTAATCAGTGTGATGTCACTGTGCATGATAGCCGCCTGAGCAAACGGACAGGTGACGGATGCAACAAAGAGTGCAAATAGAGAGGAACGGAGAGAAAGGGGAAGATGAAGTTTCATGGAGGTAAGTAGAAAAACCGAATGCCGCTATGCTAGCACATTTGAAATGCGATGTACAGGTAAAACGTGTAATTCAGTCAGGATAAAGCGGTGTGTATAGCGGAGGGCAGGCTGATGTCTGTCACGGCGAAATAGACAGACGTGGTGTAACGATTTAAGGGAGAAAGAAAAAAAGCGAATCGCATTTCAAATGCGATTCGCGGGGAAGGATGGAGACGGAATTACGGCCTGAGGGCACAGGATTGGATGGCATCCTTGCTTACCCAGCCACGAGTGCCGGAGGAAAAGAGCTCCACGTAGCACCAGGAGCCGCGGGTGAGCAGCAGATGCACGGGCGTGGAGGGGGGCAGCGTCACGATTGCAGAGCCGGAAGCATCGGCAGAGGTGCGCAGAGCTGTGGCATTCAGCACACAGGCCAGATCAGCCGGGGGCAGGGCGGTGATGTCGGGGGTCTCGCGGGTGGTGTAATACACCCAGTCTGCCGCACAGATGAGGCTGAGCAGCGCTGCAACGGCTGTTACGGTGTGTACCCAGGGCTTGTGGTGCCCACGCAGGGCAATCAGCAGGGCGATTCCCAGAGCCAGTGCTGCGGTGCAGATGATGGTGGCAACACTCAGCTGCGGTACGCTCAGCAGGGTGAATACACTGTCTGTGATGCTGCCGCCCGGCAGTAATGCGCCCTCTTTGCGCTGGATGAAGGCCAGATTAGCGCGGGCTTCTTTGAATGAGGGATTTTCCAGCAGGGCACAGTAGTAGGCGTGGGCAGCTGCCCCGGGTTTGCCGAGGCGGTACAGGCAATTGCCGATGTTGTAGTACTTCAGTGCTGCTTCTTCGCCTGATTTTTTCACTTGTTCCAGTGCCGCACTGTATTGTCCTGAGTTGTAAGAATCCGCTGCTGATTCTGCCGCTGTTGCGCCAGGCTGCATGAGTACCGTCAGTAGCGCAGCGGTGGCGAAAATTGTGGACAGCACTTTGCGGATTCGCTTTATCATCGTGTCTCGTTCTATGGGGGAAAGGGTGGTCTTGGCATCCGGGCGGAAAGCTTCGGTATCTCTCCGTTCCAGAATTTCGCGAAGCTCAGGAGTCATTTTATCTGCGGGGATATGGCTTTCGATAAAGCCGCCTATGTTGCGCAGAAAGGTCAGATTATCCGCTTCTTCGGCAATGCGGCGCAGTTCCCGTTCCGTTGCGCGGCCTGCTGCCCCTGCGGCAATACGGCGGCGCAGGGCTGACACCAACACCCCCAGCAGAATGCCCAGTGCCGGAATGTACAGCAGACTCCAGACCCACAGTGGAATACGGCTGCTCAGTCCTGCTTCTTCCGGGGTGAGAATGCCGTAGATATCCGTCATTTCCTCCACGGGTATTTCCCCGGCGGGGGGTGGTTCTGCTGCTTCTGCGGAGGCGATAAAGCCGGCACCGACTGTATTCGTTTTTTTCCAGGGCAGGGCGATGGGTTTGGAAGCTGCCTGTCGGTAGGTCTGTGTTTGCGGGTCAAAATAACCGAAGGCAAAGGAGGGGATGGCACTGACCTCTGCCGTGGGGCGCAGGAGTCGGCTGAATACCATGGCCTCTATCTCACCATTGGGACCGAGTATTGGTTTGCGGGTGGCAGGCACGGGTTTCCAATCGGCGGTATCCTGTGGTTCGGGGCATTCCAATAGTTCTAAATTGCCATTACCGCGCACCGTAATTTCCACTTCCACGGGTTCATTCATGGCCAGATGTGTGGCGGTTGTGGCCGTGGTTACGCTGTATTGTCCCACGGTATTGGCAAAGTTTTTCGGTGCTCCGGGGGGCAGGGGCAAGGCACCGACGGTGATGACGGGAAGCTCTGCCTCAGCCTGACCTACGCTGAAAAAGCCTTGTTGCTGAGTCAGGATGACCTTGCCTGTCACATCAGAATTCCCCTCTCGGAAGGGGGTCAGGCTGCCGGTATAGTTGACCGTGCGCCAGGTTTCTCCACGAGCAAAGGCGGTAGTGGCATTTCCCAGAACATTGCTTTGCACCACGGCGACTACGCCCTGGATTGACGGTTGAAAATTGCCTATTTTGACACCTACTGCCTGCATCTGCGGCGGCATGGGTGCATTGCACCCGCGCGGCAGGAAGAATTTGACGTGGCTGCGTACGGATTGGTCAACATATCCGTCCTTCAACTCTGTATACCATAGTGTACCGAAAGGAAGCGGCTCGTTGTTCCACTTGATGGAGGCGGTGGAAACTACCGGCAGCGCGGGAATTTTGACCGTTTGTTTTTTTCCTGATTTGCGGTAGGTGACCTGTATGTCTCCCATCCGAAATTCTCCTTCCCTATCGGGAACTACCGTTATGGGGTAGATTTCTACCATGCTGCGGTTCGGATCCTGCGGGTTGGCACCGGCCTGCGGCTGCATCATTTCCAGCTGTGCGTGCTGCACGTTCGGGCGTTTGTCTATCAGGAATACGTCATCTCCCACTTCTGTGTCGACGAGGTAGAGTGCCACTTTTTCCCCGGGAACCGCCACTCCGGTGGACCAGATGGGAACCACCTCTGCCCATGCTGCGGGCAATAGTGCTGCGGTGGTGGCAAATGTGAGACTGGCTATGCGTTGCATGTTGCTGAACATGGTGCTTATCGGGTGTTTTTAGTAATCTTTTGCCGGCGGGCGTACATTATCGTTGGCATGCGGAATGGGGGAGCCCTGTTCCTCGTCCATGTGCATTTTCAGGATGGAGGCTGCCCGCTGGCGGGCCTTCTCCTCATCACTCAGTTCTTGCTGAGCCTCTTCTGATGCTTGCTGCTCCTGCTGGTCTTGCTTGTCCTGCTTGTCCTGCTTGTCCTGCTGGTCCTGCTTGTCCTGCTTGTCCTGCTGGTCCTGCTGGTCTTGCTGGTCTTGCTGGTCTTGCTGGTCTTGCTGGTCTTGCTGGTCTTGCTGGTCTTGCTGGTCCTGCTGGTCTTGCTGGTCTTGCTTGTCTTGCTTGTCCTGCTTGTCCTGCTTGTCCTGCTTGTCCTGCTTGTCCTGCTTGTCCTGCTGGTTCTGCTGGTTCTGCTGGTTCTGCTGGTCTTGCTGGTCTTGCTGGTCTTGCTGGTCTTGCTGGTCTTGCTGGTCTTGCTGGTTTTGCTGGTTTTGCTGTTGCTTCAGGCGTTCAATTTCTTCTTCCAGCTTTTTGACAAACTCTTCTGTTCGGGACAGGTTGATTTTGGCAGGTTTGAGATTGGGTTGGGTGGTGAGGGCATCTCGGTAGGATGATATGTCCTGCTTCAGGGTGTCAACGATTTTCTGTAATTCATCCGGGCCGGGCTGTGTTGTTCCCGCAGTATCATCTGACGGTGCTTCGTAGAGGGCACGCAGTTCCTCCAGCGTTTGGCGTGTGTTGATGTTGCCAAGCTCATAGAGTGCAGCAGCCTGCAATGCCGGGTCTTCATCCAAGAGCGCGCGGGAAAAGGATTCCCGTGCCTTGTCCGGCTCCTTTTCCAGCTGCATCAGCCCCAGTTGGTAGTGGCCTATGTTTTCCAAATCAGGAGCGGCATGTGATTCCTGAGAGCTGAGAGCGGAGAGTAAGAGCAGAGCGGTTGTCAGTCTCGGGGCGCGCCATGCTGTGCGGGTCAGGATGGCTGAAATGAGCAGTATCAGAGAAATACCGGCAAAGTAGCGGAAGAGGTCGTTCGGGGTTTTGGTGATGGAGTGTGTCTCCTCATGCTTGTCCAGTTTCTGTACGGCACTGCGGGCAAATTCCGCCAGATTGGCATTGGCTGTCATGGCGAAGAAGCTTCCGCCGGTAGCTTTGGCGAAATCCTGCAGGGATTTGGGGTTGAGTTTGCTGATGACGTGTTTTCCGTCGGCATCTTGCCAGAGCCCGTTTTCACCGTTTTCATCGGGAATGGCACCGCCTGCCTCTGTGCCGATACCGACGGTGATGACCAGCAGACCGCTTTTTTTCGCTTCTTTTGCAATGTCAAGAGATGAGTCAACCGTGTCTTCGCCGTCACTGAGGATAATGAGGGCGTTTGTGCCCTCCGGGGCACTGCGTTTGAAATCCTGCATGGCTTTGCGGAGCACGCGCCCGAAGTTGGTACCACCGGAGCCTGCCCAGCCGCGGTTCACCTGCTCCAACGCATCGCGCAGGGCTGTGTGGTCATACGTGAGCGGAACCACCAAATCTGCTTCACCGGAAAAGACGATGAGGCCGATTTTGTCGGTCGGCAGAGCGTTGATAAGCTCATAGGCGGCGGCTCGGGCTTCTTCCAGCCGGGAGGGTTTCACGTCCTGTGTTTCCATGGAGCGGGAAATATCCAACGCAATGAGCAGGTTACGCCCGGTATCCGTGGCATCGGTTTCCCGGTAGCCGTTGATGGGGCGGGCGAGTGCCAGGATGATTCCGCCCATGGCCAACAGTGCCAGAACGGAGGGGAGTACGCTGTTCCAGAGCGGGCGGCGCACTACCAGTGTGTCCGCATGCACCGCGGAAACGAGCTTGCGCCACGCCTGAGTGCGATTTCTGCGCAGCAGCAGTGCCGCAGCCGCAAGCAGAATCGGCAGCAGAAGCAGCCACAGTACATTCGGATACAGAAAACTCATGGTTTGATAATGAGGTGGTGTGTTACGGTGCCGGTTTGGGAAGGATGTTGTGAATCAGTACCCCGAGTGTGAGCAGCAACAGTGCCGCGCTCAGTGGCCAGAGAAAGAGCTCCTCATAGCTGATGAGGGTGCGGCGTTTGGCTTCTGTCTTTTCCAGCTTGTCGATGTTGGCGAAGGCTTTTTGCAGGCTTGCGCCGCTGCTGGCGCGGTAGAAACGCCCGCCCGTGATGTCCGCTATGCGGCGCAGGGTCTTTTCATCAAACGTATCTACATTTGAGGTATAGTTGGACAGTCTCTTATCCATGCCGATGGCGATGGTGAATATCTTGATGCCCAATTCTTTGGCTTGTTCCGCGGCCTCCGTGGGGGTGATGGAGCCGCGGTTGCTCATGCCGTCCGTCACCAGGATGATGACCTTGGATTTGGTCTCCTTGCGCTCATTGAGCCGGGTGGCGGCGGAGGCAATGGCGGTGCCGATGGCGGTGCCGTCCTCTGAGATGTAGCCGGGGCGCTCCCCACGGAAGGGGTCTGCTGTGCCCAGATAAAATTCCCGAATGATGTAGGCGACAATGGCGTGATCGAGTGTGAGCGGGCTGCACAGTTTTGCCTTGCCTGCAAAGGCTACCAGCCCGATGCGGTCATTGGGGCGCCCGGCGATGAATTCATTGATGACGTGTTTGGCTGCGGTGAGGCGGTCAACTGCCACGCGGCGTTTTCTCCCGTCCTCTCCCTCGGTGATGAAGAGCATGTCCTGATTTGCCATAGAGCCGGAGAGGTCACAGGCTATCATGATGTCGATACCGCTGACGGTTTGTTCCGAATGCTCGTTTTTCCATTGCGGGCGGGCAAGGGCAATGATGAGGGCTGCTGCCGCCAGAGTCATGAGGATGGGGCCGAGCCTTCCTGCCAGTGTGGAGGGGTGCTTCACCCGCTCCCCTGCAAAGCGTATGGCGGGGTGTATGACGGCGGCAACGGCTCCTTTGCGGCGGCGCAGCAGCAGGAGCAGCAGCAGCGGAAGTAACCCCCAGAGCCATTGCGGCTCTGCAAAGATAAATTCACGCGTGGCTTCAGGTGCGGCGGTGGCAAGGGTGGGAAACATCATTTTGCGGCTTTGGCTGCGGCGGCTTCTGCCGCCTGAGTTTCGTTAATGCGGTGCAGCAGCTCCCGCGCTTGAGTGACCATGGCATTTACCTGCAGAGGGTCTTGTTTTTCGCCCCCGGCATATTTATATTCCGCCAGAGATTCCAGCAGCTCCCGGGTTTGTTCCCGGCAGGCTGCGGGGACAGATGCCAGACTGTCCATACGGCGGCTGAATTCCTCATGCGTTTCGTATAGAGCGGGGTCATGTGTCTGCCCGGCCAGGTAGGTGCGCAGTATCATGGAAACCCGCAGACTGCACTCCCGCAGCGTGGGGGCTCCTTCCTCCAGTGTTGAGAGGGCGGTCAGCGCATTGTCCAACAGGCTCGGCGGGGGGGCAAGTTTTCTGCGCCTCCGCAGCAGAAGCCATGCAACAAGGCCAATGGTGAGGGCGGCTATGACACCGATAATCAGCAGAATCTGACCGAGCGAGTGTGCGGCGAATGCCTCCACCGGGATGTCTTTTTCCAGCACGGGAATGGATTCCAGTATGTTGGGTGCGGCAGGTTGCATGGGTATCAGCGGGTTATTCTGCGGCTGCGGCGGTGGAAGAGATTGCGCAGCACCGGGATAAAATCATCTGTGGTTTTCAGCTCCGGGGCATCAATTCCAAGCTGGTTGAATACCTGCCGCCACTCTGCGCAGTGAGCGCGGATGGCACGGGCGTATTCCTGACGCAGCGTTTCGTCGGAAAGGTCTGCTTCATACAGCTCACCACTTTCCGGGTCGCGGAAGCGGACTCGGCCTGCATCCGGCAGTTGCAGCTCTGCGGGGTCATGCAGGCAGAGGGGCACCAGCTCGTGCCGGAAATTGAGTTTGCCGATGGCTTTCTTGTCCGGTGCGGCCAGAAAATCACTTATCATGAACACCAAAGCCCGTTTGCGCTGGGTGCTGAGAATCTCTGTGGCAACGGAAACAACGGTATCATCCTGCCCGGCAGCGGGGGCAGAAAGAATCTCACGTACGATTCGGCGGCATTGTTTCATCCCCTTGGCGGGGGGGAGGTGAAAGTGGGGCTTGCGCCCGTAGAGCAGCAGTCCCACTTTGTCTCCGTTGAGAGCGGCACTGTAGGACAGTACGGCTGCAAGCAGAGCGGCATACTCAAGCTTGGTATCATTTACCCCGGCACTGGCATAGTTCATGGAGCCGCTGGCATCTACCGCCAGCAGCAGCACTTGCTCACGCTCCTCGTGGAAGGTACGTACATAAGGCGTGCCTGTGCGAGCCGTGACTTTCCAGTCGATAAAGCGCGGTTCATCCCCGGCAATATATTCACGGAAATCATCAAAATCCAAGCCCTGACCACGGAAGCCGGAGCGGTACTGACCGGCAAAGGTGGCAGTAGTGAGTTTGCGAGCCATCAGCTCTATGCGGCGCACGCGCTGCATGATTTCCTGAGTCTTGTCCATGGCGGTGTTGGCTTTACGGAACCGGTACCTTGGAAAGGATGCTGTCGATAACGTTGTCGGCAGTCTTGTTGGCGGCTTCCGCCTCATAGGACAGCAGAATGCGGTGGCGCAGGATATCGTGCGCCAAATCTTTCACGTCCTGCGGAGTCACATAGCTGCGCTGACGCGTGAACGCCAGAGCTTTGGCTGCCAGGGCAAAGTTGATGGATGCTCGGGGGGAGGCCCCGGCTCTCACCATGCCTTCCAGGTGGCGGTCTATCTTTTCCGGCATGCGGGTGGTTCTCACCAAATCCACGATGTAGCGTTGCACGGCGGGGTCAATGAAGATGGCGTTCATCAGCCGGCGTGATTCGTCTATCTCCTCAACCGTGACTACGGGGGTAGTGGTAGGCAGGGTATCGGTGCGGCTCATCATCTCCAGCACCAGCAGTTCCTCATCGCGGGTGGGGTAATCTACCATTACCTTGAACAGGAAACGGTCCAGCTGAGCTTCCGGCAGCTGGTAGGTGCCTTCCTGCTCAATGGGGTTCTGCGTGGCAAGTACCAGAAAGGGATTGGGCAGGGGGTAGGTGGTTTCTCCCAGCGTGACTTGCCGCTCCTGCATGGCTTCCAGTAGCGCACTCTGCACCTTGGCCGGGGCGCGGTTGATTTCGTCCGCCAGAATAAGGTTGGCAAACACAGGACCTTTCTTTGCGCTGAACCGTCGTTCCTCCGGGTTGTAAATCATGGTTCCCAGCAGGTCTGCCGGCAGCAAATCCGGCGTGAACTGGATGCGGGAGAATGCTGCCTGCATGGTGCCTGCCAGGGCTTTGACTGAGAGCGTTTTTGCCAGTCCCGGAACACCCTCCAGAAGCACGTGCCCCTTGCAGAGCAGGCTGAGTATCAGGCGGTTTATCAGTTCTTGCTGACCCACCACCACCTTGGACATTTCGCGTTTTACTGCGCTTACCCAAGTGGATTTCTGCGCAATTTGCTCGTTGAATTCCTGTGTTGTCATGACGTTGAATTGTCCCATAGTTTAACAGCTGAAATTTAATTTTCAAGCCGCTTCAACGTCTGTTGACACAGATTACCCCCACTCAGTTCAATCTATACACAGAGGGGGGGTGAATTCTCCGTCTTTTTAGGAAAGTACCGCTTTTGGCCAGGCTTGCGGACGGTGGAAATCCGGTTCACCGCTCGTGTCTTCTGCTGTGGTCAGGTAGATATAATCCGGGCTGTTCAGGATGGCGGTGGCTGCCAGTCTGCAATTTTCCGGGGTGATACCCAGAGCAGCCAGAAGGGAAAGCGGAATGCTGATGTTGCACTGCCAGCCTTGTTGGCTTACCGTGCCGCCTGCCTGCACTCCCGCCCAATCCACGGCTGGTGTCAGCGGCACCCGTGGGGCGGAGAAGGCGCATGCCCACCAGGCACCGCTCGGGGAGATGTTTACCTCCACATACGGGCTGCCGGATTCAGCAGCAATAAAAAATTCAGCGGTATCATATTTCCACAGTTCCTCACGAAACTCCCCGCATTTACCCTCCGGGTGTGGTTGCACCGGAGCCGCCTGGGCAGCACGGTAGATGAGGTTTTTACCATCCGTGGAGAAACTGTATTCAACCGCAGGAATAACCGGATTACCGAACCACTCTCGCTCCATTTGCTGAGTTTGAGTTGCTGATGTGGTGCAGATGATGCTTTGCATGGTCTGTATCTTAGCAGTTTGTGAACCCTTTGCAAGAAAAAATCAGGCGTGCCGTTAAAATCGGCACACCTGAGTACGTTGTGTGTAAGCCGTGTTATTTCCTGCGCCGGCGGGCTGCCAGTGCTCCCAGTGCCAGCAGGCTCAGCGTGGCTGAGCTGGGCTCAGGGATGGTGACCATTGCTGAGCCGACGAGATAAAGCCCATTGTCTCTTGCCTGGTAGGAGAGATTGCCTGAATGGAGGGTCAGGGTATCGGCAGTACTGCGAGCGGAAGCTGAACCGTGCAATGAGAAAGTAGTGTTAGCCATCAGGGTTGTCAAATCGTTGTAGTTACCGGCTTCACTGCCGGAAAACAGCAGCAACTCCAGCTCTGTTGACTTCCCGAGCGTGAACATATCTATGTTGAATACAATTTCAATCAGTGCACCGGATTGAATAGTAATCTCATCTCCGAAAATGATGGAGTGCATGCCGCTATCCCAGTCTGCGCCGCTATCTACGGCTATATCGGTGCTGCCGGCTACGTTGAAGCGCGTAATGGAGCCCTCCATCAGTGTAATATTTCCCGCTCTCATGCCGCGTATAGGTGCATCTTCGGCAGCAACGGCAAGCCTGGTCCCGGAGCCTACGGAGAGGTTTTCTATTTCTCCGGCACCATATATGGTACCGGCACCGGCAATTGTTCCGCTGAGGGAACCCTCGTTGTTGATGGCGGCACCGTCAAACAAGTAAATGCCGTATTGTCCGCCTACTGATTTCAGAACACCGGTGTTGGTCAGGACTGCATTTGCCTCTACATAGATATCCTGTGCCTGAATCGTACCGTTATTCGTGGTGCTGCTGAGGGCTGCAAATGTTGCATTCCCGCCGATGGTGAGACTGCCGCTGTTTTCCAGCGTGCCGACTACATAAAGATCATTGGCTGCATTAACCGTGACTCCCTCACTGAATCCGGCATAGCTGGACGCATTGAGAATATACAATGAACCGGTTTCGATAACGGTGTTTTCGTCCTGTGCTTTGAGGGTGCCCTTACCATTAATCCCGATATATGCGGCAGATCCGAAATCAACTGTACTACCGCCGGATACGTTGACCGCACAATCGGTGCCTTCGGCATAGCCTATGTAGGTCAGGGTCGCTTTGTCCGACCTGTCACTGGAAACAATCAGTTTGCTGCCGTCTTCTACATTGACGGTGCCTTTGGCTCCGGCGTTGTTGCCCAGAATAAACCATCCGGCACCGGCATCCTGAGTGATATTGGTGGGAAGGTTGGCATTCAGGATACCGCCGTTGGTGATGTTTACCACACCCACGCTTTTTTCACTGTTACCTACCACAAACATGCCGCCGTTGGAGTTTACCGTGCCCCCATCAATATTCAGCGTTCCTTCCGCATTGCCGTGCCCTACTATAAATTGCGCCCCTAAATAGGTATTCAGATTTTTATCCGTCCCATTGGAGAATACGGCATCCCTGTTCACGTTCAGGATCCCGGCGTAACCATCACTCTCATCGAGCGCGGGCTTGTCCTCCGGCAGCGGGGTTGTGTGGTAGCCTCGCCCACCGATGAATACACAGTTTTCTGCATTTGCCGTTATTCCTGTATCGATGGTGAGGGTGCCCTCTCCGGCATAGGTACCGATGTTGATGACTCCTGTCGTATAGCTTGTGTTGCCGTCTTTGACTTGACGGATATTACCGACAAAGTCCGTTACACCGCCATTCAGCAGAGGATTGTTGTAGCCTTCATCGGTTGAGAAACGTTGATCGTTCGGTTCCCAAGTGGTTGCCGCCATCAGCGCAGGTGTTGTCAGTACCGCAAAAAACGGTAAAAAGAGAATACGTTTCATTGGAAAGTTTATGGTGGGTTGCCCGTAGTATATCCCACTCCCGGTGTAATGTACAGCTAAAAGTGTGTAAATACAAAACTATGCACGAGTCCGCATTGCCTCAAAAATCCAGTCACCGAACTGACACTTTTCACGAGTTAGGCTGACACGTGAAAAGCTGGATGCCTCATAAATCAGGCACTAACATATACACATGTCACTCAAAATGAGTAAACAAGCAATAATAGAGT
>JAFQEY010000063.1 GCA_017398765.1 Akkermansia sp. | reverse complement strand
TGTGACTTATCAGCCGGAAGGCTGCAGGTGTGATGTTGGTTATCATTATTCATAGGCTGTGGCGGGTAGAGCGTCTACCCGTGTAGGAATGTAGCAGAAAAAAATCCAAGGACAAGAAATTTACCGGGTGATTCTTTTCATGCCCCCCTCTAAAGCCAGCAGCCATAAATACATACAAAAAAAGAAAACCGGTTCTGTTCAGGACAGAACCGGTTGAAAAACAGGGCGAATACTTGTTTTTTCGGCTTAGCGGCGGCGCATGGCATCATTTTGCGCATTGCGCTGCTGCTGGCGTTGTTGCTCCGCCAGAGCGGCCTGCTGGGCTTCCATCATGCGCTGGAAGAAACCTTTCTTACCACCCTTTTTCGGTTGAGCCTTGGTGAGCTCCGGCACGGGTAAGCGCTTGATGATGAGCGTCTGAATAATGGAAATGATGTTGGTGGTGGTCCAGTACAGAGCCAGTGCACTGGGATAGGTGTAACAGAACACGAAGAAGAGCAGGGGCATCCAGCGCATAATCTTCACCTGCGTAGGATCACCCGTGGCGGGTGTCATGTGCATCTGGATAATCATGGTGGCAGCCATGAGAATAGGAAGCACATTCACGGGTATTTCATATCCGAAGAAGGGGAAGGAGAATACGGTGTCCATCTGGGACAGGTCAGTTACCCAGCCGCACCATTCTGCACCGCGGAACTCCGCAGCGGTCTGGAGCACATAGAAGAAAGAGAAGAAGATGGGAATTTGCAGGAGCATGGGCAGACAGCCACCCATGGGGGAAATGCCGTATTCCTGATAGAGCTTCATCATGCCCATGTTGACCTTTTGCGGGTCGTTCGGGTATTTCTCCTTCAGCTCTTTCATGTGGGGCTGCAGAAGGCTCATGCGTTTCATGCTGATGTAGCTCTTGCGGTAGAGCGGCCAGATGAGCAAGCGCACCACAAAGGTCATGGCAACGATAGCCCAGCCCCAGTTTCCGAACCAGTTGTGGAAGATGTTGATGAGCCAGTTCATGGAGTAACTGATTGGGTGGAAAATGCCGTAGTCCATGATACGGTCGAGCATGCGGAACTCATCCGTCATGCCGTCCAGCATGAGGTTGAGTTTGGGACCCGTGAAGATACTGAAACTCAGGTTTTTCTGCCCCCCCGGCAAGTCTCCGGTCTTGGGACTGAGGGAGAAATCCGGGATACCGAGAGCCAGCTCCACACCATCAGTTATTTCGCCCTTGACCTGCAGGGGGAATTGAGTGGGTGCAGCGTAGAAGGTGTTATTGCCGGAGCCTGCGGCGGGCTTGATGAGGCTGGCATAGTACTGGTTCATGACACCGGCCCATTCCAGTTGCTCACCGTCGGTGAAGAGAATACGCTCCTTTTTCTTACCGAACCAAGGGGAGAATTCACCCACATCGAACTTGTCGAAATCGCCGTCATCAAGCGTGACGAAGTAGGTGTAGTAGGATGCCTCATCCGTGGAAATGCGGTTGATACCACCGGCATAGATACCCCAGTTGCGGGCATCCATGGTTTGTCCGGAGGCATTTTGCACATCAATTCTGAGGTCAAGAGAATAGGCATTACCGTCAATAAGCTCCTCACCCACCTTCAGGGGGTTGAGAGTGTAGATTTTGCGGATGATGAGGCCGTCCCGCTGACCGACAAGAGTAACCTGCTTATCGTTTGTCTGAGCGGGCAGGACAGAGTAGACCGTGTTGTCAAAGGTGGGAGCCTTGTTTTCATTAAGGCCGAAAACGAGAGTGCCGATACCCTGATTTGGGTTGGAGTTGATACAGACGTTGGTGTTGCTCAGCTCCGGGCGAGTGGTGTTGATGACCTTGCCCAGCATCTCTACGCTGCTGATGCTGCCGCCGATGTTGCGGAAGCTGTAGCGAGCGACTTCTTTACCGTCCTTCGTTTTGCCCACCAGGGTGGCAATGGTGACGGGCGGTGCAGCCGGAGTCTGCGCCACGGGTTGAGAGGAGGGGGTAGCAGCGGCAGCCTGAGTGCTATCAGACGTGGCTGCAGGCTGCTCAGCGGGAGTAGCTGCTTGTTGCACCGCTGCCGGTTGATTGGCAGCAGCTTGCGCGGCTTCTTTTTTCTGCTCGTTGTTCATGTACATTTGCACACCCAGCAGGGCAATGCAGATGCTCACGACAATCCATGCTTTTTTGTCCATAATTGTTAGAGGTCGGGGTTAAGGGAAAATGGTAAATTCAGCTGCGGCGGTGTTTATCCTTTGCGCGGCGGGACGGGGTCGTGACCACACCCGCCCCAGGGATTACAGCGCAGGATGCGCCATATACCCAGTGCGGCACCTTTGAAAGCACCGTGAGTCTCGACAGCCTGAATGAAGTAGGTAGAGCAGCTGGGGGTGAAACGGCAACCGCTCCCCGGTCCGCAAATGACATGAAGCGGGCGGCTGATAAAGCGCTTGTAGAAACGCACGGGGAGGATGAGCAGATACTTCAGCATGCTTTATTTTCAGTGCGCAGGAGGCGGTGCATCTGTTTAATGAAGTCGCGCTCCAGCTGTTCGTAGCTTGCCGTGGCGGCGTAGATTCTGGGTATTACCACCACGTATCGTCCTAAAGCGAGCGGTTCTCCGTGCGCGCGCAAAATCTCTCTCACGCGCCGCCGCAGCAGGTTGCGCACCACGGCGTGCCCCAGTTTGCGAGTGGTGATGATACCGAAACGGGATACTGCCGGTTGAGCGTCGGAATCCGCAGGTAGGGGGAGGGGAGCAGAACTCAACACGAGAAAACGCCCTGCGGCAGATGAGCCTTCGGCGCGTACCATGGCGAACTCGGAAGCTCGTTTCATGGTTCTGCGCCGTGTCAGCTTCATCGTAAACAGGGCGTTATTTATCTTCCGTCAGGCAGGAATTGCATGGGGAAATCCCCACAGAGCAAGTCTGCGCGCGGAACGGTTCTTTAGCCGTGCTGGATGATGTGGCGCTTGTAGTGCACCTCTGCACCCTTGGGCAGAAGACGCTTGCGACCCTTAGCGCGACGACGGGCGAGGATGGCGCGACCGTTCTTGGAAGCCATGCGGGCGCGGAAACCGAACTGGCGCTTGCGGCAGCGCTTGGAAGGCTGGTATGTTCTCTTGCTCATAGTTAATTTCTCCTGTTATTTGTGAAGTGGTTAGTCGGCCAAAGTAAACGACCGGGCGGCTATGATACTCCAAAATCAGCGCATGTCAAGCACTGATGTTGTTTTTTTTCATTTTGCCCCCCGAAAATCAGGCATCGGCCACCATAAATTTGAGTTCAGCCTCACAGGTAATCTCCCCGTTGACGGAGCAGCGAGCCGCAGCGATGCCGATGGCTCCGCGCATCTTGGTGAGCTCTGTCTCGATGATGAGGACATCTCCCGGAACCACCGGTTTGCGCCACTTGACCTTATCAGCACTCATGAAGTAACCAATCTTACCCTGATTTTCCGGGATACGGAGCATGAGGATGGAGGCAACCTGAGCCATGGCTTCCAGCTGCAGCACGCCGGGCATGACGGGACGCCCGGGGAAGTGCCCCTGGAAGAAGAGTTCATTCATGGTCAGGTTTTTCTGTCCGATGCACTTATTGTCACCCTCAAAGCCGAGAATTCTGTCCACCAGCATGAAAGGATAGCGGTGGGGGAGCAGGTTCATGACCTCCGGCGTCTCCAGTACGGAGGTGCCTACCGGCAGCATGTAGGGTTTCGGGCGCATGGCTTCCATGCTTTCAAACTTCTGCTGGAGCTTGGAAGCCATTTGGGTGTTGATTCCGTGTCCGGGCATAACGGCGATGACGTGACCCAGAATACGGCGACCGTTCAGGATGAGGTCACCAATCATATCCATGGCTTTGTGACGCGCGCACTCGTTGTGGTGGCGCAGGCCGCCGGCGCAGATGTATTCATCGCCCTTGATGACGATGGCGTTGTCCAGAGTGCCGCCCTGAATAAGGCCTTTTTCCAGCAGCGGTTGGATATCTTCGTAGAAGCAGAAAGTTCTGGAATCGGACAGCTCCTTCTCGTAGGTTGCCGGGTTAATTTCGGCGTGGAAGTACTGAGTGACGCGACCGTTGGGACCGACCGCCGTCAGCGAGATGCGGAACTTGCGATCCGGCATGATGAGGATTTGAGAGCCGTTTTTGTTTTCCACGGAGATGGGTTCGCGGATTTCCCAGACCTGGCAGGGAGCATCCTGTTCGACAATGCCGGCCTGTTTAATGAGGTCCACATAAGGGCGGGCGGAACCATCACCAATCGGCGGTTCATTGGAGTCCATCTCAATGATGGCGTTGTCTACCCCCATGCCCGTGAGAGCGGAAAGAATATGCTCCACCGTGTGAACCTTGACAGAGCCTTCCGCCAGCGTGGTGGCGCGTTCCACTGTCTGAACCTTGGCAGCGGAGGCTTCAATGAAAGGCTTGTCGGGCAAATCAATACGGCGGAACTTCAACCCGGTGTTCACATCAGCCGGCTTGATGGTCAGCTTCACGGGATTGCCCGTGTGCAGAGAGGTGCCCTCAATCGAGGCGCACTTACCGAGAGTCTTTTGCATGAGAATAGCCATAGCGTCCCGATTATTGTACCTGAAGTTTACTCTATTGTGAAGCAAAATCCCTTCATTTCAGGCGGAAATTCACATTTCAGAGGACAAAAATAAAAAAAGCTTGATATTTACGAGTCTGAGGCGTAGTATGCCGCACCCCGGCCCTGACAGTCCGGGTCGGAGTATCTCCAAATGTTATGACGTATTATATCACAGCCGCGATTCTCATTTTCCTCATTACCTACGCATTTATTATCTCCGAGAAAGTGCACCGCACGGTCATAGCACTTTCCGGTGCTATGCTGATGGTGCTGGTGGGGGTTATTACGCAGGAGGAAGCTATCAAGCACATAGACTTCAACACGCTGGCACTGCTTATCGGGATGATGATTCAGGTGCTGGTGCTCAGTAAGACGGGGCTGTTTCGCTTTCTTTCTGTCTGGGCTGCACAGAAAACAAAGGGGAATCCGGTGGCATTGCTGATAGCACTTTCCGTAATGGTGGCCATTTGCTCGGCATTTCTGGATAACGTGACCACGGTGCTGCTGACTGTGCCTATCACGTTTACACTGGCGCGTGACCTCAAGATTTCAGCCAGGCCATTTATTCTGGCACAAATTTTTGCCTCCAACATAGGCGGAACCTGCACGATGATTGGAGATCCACCCAATATTATGATGGCCAGTGCAGTCAAGGAACTGAGCTTCAATGATTTCATTGTTAATTTATCACTGCCCTGTGTTATCAGTTTTATCATCACTATTGGTGTGGTACTGTTGATCTACCGCCATGATTTACGAGCCGGCAGCAAACAGTTGCAGCGCGTGCAGAAAATCAAGACCAAGGGGCTTATTCGCAGCAAAGGGCTGCTCATCCGCTGTCTTATTTGTCTGGGTATCACGTTGGCACTTTTCTGCTCACACGGGCAGATTCCGGGTTGGCACTTGGAGAGCGGGACTATTGCCGTGACCGGAGCATCCCTGTTGCTGCTCACCACCATGCCGGGGCGTGAGCGGGTGCTGGAGCAGATTTTTTCTCGTGTGGAGTGGACCACCATCTTCTTCTTTGTGGGACTCTTTGTGCTGGTTGGCGGTCTGGAGGTCAACGGCATTATCAATTGGCTGGCACAGCAAACCATGGAGCTGACTAATGGCAATGCGACTCTCACCACGCTTTCCATATTGGGACTCAGTGCTGTCATGTCCGCCTTTGTGGATAACATTCCTTTCGTGGCGACCATGATACCGCTGGTGCAGGACATGGGAGCTATGGGCTACGGGAATCTTGAACCGCTTTGGTGGGCACTTTCTCTGGGGGCCTGTCTGGGGGGGAACGGCACCGTCATCGGGGCGAGTGCCAATGTAGTGGCATTGGCCATGGCTCGCAAGCACGGGTTGAGCGTCTCATTCTTTGGGTTTATGCGGATCGCTTTTCCGCTGATGCTGGTGTCCGTAGTCATCTCCGGTATCTATCTCTGGCTTTTCTTTTTGTGATGCAGGGGGCAGTTCCACGTTGTCATTCACGAGTAATTGGGATTGTTCGGCGGGTGATGACGACTCTTTCCATGCTTTTTCAGGGAGCATGATAAATCACCCTCAAAATTTGTAAGCAAAAGCACCTGATTGTCTGCAAGGGGAACAATCAGGTGCTGTGAGTTATTTGGGGAATTGGTTCTGTGTCTGTGTCAGTATTCATCAGCGGCGGTTTCCCTTTCTATGCACGGCGCAGCGGCGGGCGTTCCTGTCCATGTGGCAATGAGATTTCGCATGGCAGTGCTTCTTCACCGCTTTTTTATGGTGCTTCTTAGCAACGTGGTGGTGATGCTTATCACCCAGGCACAGCTGCACGGCGTTGCCGAGATTGAGATGCAGACTTGCGGCTTCAGCCTTTTGTCCTGCTGCTACACAGCATGCTACGCATGCCACCATTACCATTTGTACTAATCTTTTCATGTTCGTTGTACCGGGCTTCATGCCCTACATCTGTACAAGCGCACAGGAAAAGAATTTTTGTTTATATTTTGTAATTTTTTCTTATTTTTAATAAAACAGCATCATTCAGGAGCCTGTTCATTACGAGGAGAGGGAGCTTTCTGTTCAACCATGCTGTACACCCCGGAGACAGCCATGCCAACCGGAGCCACAACGGCGGCTCCGGCAAACGCAGCACCGGTCAGTGGAATGGCAGAGAGTGCATCCACCATTTCCAGAGGTACAGTCAGGGGCATCATGGCATAGTGAGACCAATGTTTCCGGGTTGCTGCTTCCTGAATATGCTTTGCGAGAAGCCCGCAGCCATGTATCTGCCCTTTTGCCACGCGGGTACCGCCCTTTGCCGCCATTTCCGCCTCCGTGAGCACCTCGGCCTGATACTTTTCAAAGCGCAGCGGTGCTTGATTATCAGCTCTGGTATTCCACAGCCTCACCAACTCTGCATCCATGGGAAGGAAAAAGCTGACCTGACTTTCCTTCTCCGTTTTTTTGCCCGATTCAGGAACAAATACCCAATCGCCGTATTTCAAATCGTAGTTCTCCATCAGAGCCACGGGAGGGCTCGAAAAACTCCCCGTCACCCTGACATAGAGTACGCCACCGCAGGAAAAGACCTCTGTTGTCTCACCGCTCTCTGTCTGCAAATTAAAATTCTGTTTGCCTACAGATTCCGGCAAAGTATGCAGTGCCAAGCGACACGATGACAAGCCCGACAAACAGGCAGACAGAAAGAAAATAACAAGGAAACGATTCATAGGCAGCACTTTCGATAAAACCACTACAACGAGCAGCCGAAAACCTCCGAAGCCCGCCCGCTGGCTTCCAGCGCCGCGCGACGCTCCGGGGGAAGGGATTCGCGGGACATGGGGGCATAGTGGAGACGGTTGCGGAAGTAAGCAACAGCACTCTGCGAGATGGCAAAGATGCTGTCAAAGCCCTGCTGCCGGGCCAGCGTCTCCACAAAGCGGCACATGGCCTTGCCGTAGCCGTGCCCCTCGTAGTTTTTCTTGATGAACAGGCAGCCCAGCTCGGCACAACGGTGCTGAGGGTAGGGGTAGAGAGCCACGCAGCCGACAATGGTGCCGTCCAGCGTATAGACGTAATAGCTGCCGAGGTGGTCGCGGATGTTCTCATAGGTGCGGTGCACCAGTTTGGAGTCCACCATGCTGCGGGCAATCATGGAAAGCAGCTCCGGGATATCATCCTCACGGAGGGGGCGGATTTCTCGGTAAGAGTCGGTATGCACCATGGTGCCCACACCCTCCTCTGAGAAGAGCTCATCCAGCAGAACCCCGCGCCGCAAACCATCCAACAGATGCACGCGGGGAATCCCACGGCGGCAAACGGCAGCCGCCGCGCGCAAATCATGCGGAGAGGAGCATTCATCGGCACGAGCCTCTACATCTCGCTCCGGGATGGCAAAAATGGGCTGTCCATCCAGCTGGGGCACACCGGCTTCCATCAGGCAGATGTATTTATCCGCCCCCAGAGAAACAGCCAGACGCACACTGCCCTCATCATACCGCCCGCATGCACCGGAGGGCACAATCGCCACCTGACGCCGCTCCACAATCTCTGCCACCCGTGCAAAGGCGGCTTCCCCCTCTGCCAGGGGCTGCTCTGCCAGCGCGGCGTGCATTTCACACTCTCCGGCACGCAGCACCAGAGCGGAAGCATCTGTCCCCTCTGCCACCAGCACCAGACGCACGCCGATTTCGTGCAGGGCATCCGCATCCAGCAGCGCATCCACCAGCTCCGGTGCTTTCAGCAGCGCGGCGGAGACATGCACCACGAACAGTCGCCCGCGGAAATACGGGACGTATTCCAATGCGGAGCGAACGTTCATGGGCATTTTTTTTACGGGAATTATCAGGCGCGGGGGGCTTCATCCTCCTCTGCCACGGGCATGTGACCGGAATCAATGGAGCCTATGGTGACACCGTCATCCTCTGCAGGCATCACCTCCGGAGAAACCATTACCAAATCGCCGGAACCCTCCGGGCGCTTGATGTTGACAAAGGTCTTTTTCTTTTTGGGCAGCACCATCTTCTTCTCGCTGCGGGGGACAACGGCCTCCAAGGCACCGCTGACAGATTCCCCCGGGAAGGGAAGCTCCGGCATTTCCGGCAGCGGGAGGGTGTCCTCCGGCTCGGAAGCCTTGGGGGCAAGCCCGGCCAGACGCTCGCGCAGAGCGGACAGCAGGTCACCGTTGCCCAGGATGTCCATGACATCAGCATCTTCCTCCTCCGCATTGCTGGCGGGGAGAGAGGCCAGGAAGTCCTCAAAGGCGGAAAGGTTGGTGGTGGAGCGGAACATGCCGTTGAGGATTTCGAAGTTGATGTTATTCATCAGCGTCTCGAAAATCTCATAGGCCTCGCGCTTGTATTCCACCAGCGGGTCACGCTGCCCCTGGGCACGCAAGCGCACACCCTCGCGCAGGGCATCCATATCCGTGAGGTGCTGCTGCCACAGCTTGTCAATGGCCTGCAGCATGATAGAGCGTTCCATCTGGTCCACGCGGTCAGCGCGCTCGCCCTCAATTTTCTTCTCGTACATCTCACGTACCTTGGCGATAATCGTCTCCGCCACATCCTCCGGGCGCTTGCCCTTGAGGTCAGCTTCCTTCTCGCTCCATCCCATGGGGAAGGTAGCGTTAATCCACTGGAGGAGGTCAGTATAGCGGACGGTGCCGGTGTCATCCTCGTTGAGGTAGACCTCGCACTTGGCATTAACACCCTCCACCAGGGCATCGTAGAGCATCTTGCGGGGTTCCTCGCACAGCAGGGCATCATTGCGCATGGCATAGACGATGAGACGCTGCTGGTTCATGACATCATCGTAGTCCAGCACATGTTTTCGCCACATGTAGTTACGCTGCTCGACACGCTTCTGGGCACCCTCGATGATGTGGTTCATGAGTCGGTTTTCCACGGCCTCGCCCTCCTGCATGCCGAAACGATCCATCATCTTGGTCATGCGTTCGCTGCCGCCGAAGTTGCGCATCAGGTCGTCCTCAAAGGACAAGAAGAACTGGGAGGCACCCGGGTCACCCTGTCGGGAGCAACGGCCACGCAACTGGCGGTCGATGCGGCGGGACTCATAGCGCTCTGTACCCAGCACGAACAAGCCGCCCAACTCTGCCACGCCTTCACCGAGCTTGATATCCGTACCACGACCGGCCATGTTGGTGGACACGGTCACGGCACCACGCTGACCGGCACGGGCGATAATCTCAGCCTCGCGCTGGTGGTTCTTGGCGTTCAGTACCTCATGCGGCACGTGGGCATACTTGAGCATGCGGGAGAGTGTCTCAGACGCATCCACACTGGCAGTACCGATGAGCACGGGCTGTCCTTTCTTGTGCAGCTCCACAATCTTGCCGACCACGGCGTTGTATTTCTCACGGCGGCTGCGGAAAATGAAGTCGTTGGCATCCTCGCGAATGCAGGGGCGGTTGGTGGGGATGGGCAGCACGTCCAGCTTGTAGATATCATGGAATTCTGCCGCTTCGGTTTCAGCCGTGCCGGTCATGCCTGCCAGGCGGCGGTACAGACGGAAGTAGTTCTGAATGGTGATGGTGGCATAGGTCATGTTCTCTGCCTCCACTTCCACACCTTCCTTGGCCTCCACGGCCTGGTGCAGACCATCGCTCCAACGGCGACCCGGCATCTCGCGGCCGGTGTTCTGGTCAATGATGACCACCTTATCATCCTTGACCACGTACTCCACGTCCTTTTCGTAGATGGTGTAGGCCTTGAGCAGCTGACTGGTGGTGTGCAGGCGGGCTCCCGTCTCATCCAGGCGTTTGAGCAGAGCCGTCTTGCGGGCTTCCTTCTCACGCTCGGTGAGCGTTTCGTCCTCATCGATATTCACGAACTCTGTGCCGATATCCGGCAGCACGAAAGCCTCCGGGTGGCCGGGGCTGATAATCTCGCGCCCCTTCTCCATGAGGTCAGCATCGTGAGTTTTTTCATCCACAGTGAAGTAGAGTTCCTCCTTGAGTTTGAAGAGCTCCAGTTTGCGGGGGTCCTGATAGAGGAAGAGTTCATATTTCTCCACCATGCGGCGGAATTCGGGGTCCTGCTGGGAGCGCATGTAGGCGCGGTTGCGGGGCTGACCCAGCTTGACCTTGAAGAGACAGCGGCCGGCACCCTCCGTATCGCCCTCCTTAGCCAGCTTGTTGGCTTTATCCATGAGCGAGGTGCAGAGCTCAATCTGCTTGCGCACTACCTTTTCGATGAGAGGTTTGAGGGTATCGTACTGCTGCTCGCGCTCGATGACGGCCGGGCCGGAAATGATGAGCGGTGTGCGGGCTTCATCGATAAGAATGGAGTCCACCTCGTCGATAATGGCGAAGTAGTGTCCGCGCTGCACCTGAGCCTCTCGGCTCGTCGCCATACCGTTGTCGCGCAGGTAGTCAAAGCCGAACTCGGAGTTGGTGCCGTAGGTGATATCGCACTGGTACTGGCGGCGGCGCAAATCACTGGGCATCATGCTCTGGATGCAGCCCACAGTCAGACCGAGGAAGGAGAACAGGGAGCCCATCCACATAGAGTCACGGCGGGCCAGGTAGTCATTCACTGTCACCACATGGACACCCAGACCGGTGAGGGCGTTCAGATACACCGGAAGCGTTGCCACGAGCGTTTTACCCTCACCCGTGGCCATTTCCGCGATGAAACCGCGATGCAGGGCAATACCACCCAGCAACTGCACCTCAAAGTGAACCATATCCCAGCGAATCGGCGTGCCGCAGACATCCACATCCTTGCCGCACATGAGTTTGGCTCCGCTCTTGACCACGGCAAAGGCCTCCGGAAGAATATCCTCCAGATAGCGGGAGCGCATGCGGTCAAACTTCGGTTCAATCTCCGTCCAGACTTTCTTACCGGACTCGATGGATTCCGCAGTCGGCTCCACCTTGGGCAGTTTGGGGAACTCGGGTTTGAGAGCCTCAAAGCGGGTATTCATGGTGGAAGCCACCTGCTCCAGCAGCTGTGGCGACGCGGAGAGAATCACACCGCGCGTCGGCAAATCCATGGGTGTAAAGCGGTGCAGATAGGCCTGCCACTCGCGGGTCTTACTCACCAGAAACTCCCGGTCTTTTCCTTCCCAGGATTTTTCAATATCAAGAATCCGGCGCACGACCGGCTTGAGTTTGCGCACCTCGCGCTGGTTCTTGGAACCCACGATTTTGTTCAGAATCCACTTAATCATAATACTGGAAAATTGTTGACTACACGCCTCACGCGACCCCGCAGCAGATGCGGGGTGCGGCATTGTAGCACAGGCTTGCCACTTTGGCAAGCCTGCACGAAAGAGTTACGCAAAAATGACACGCAGGAAAAGGCATTATTCGTTCAGCTGTTCCTCCTGCTGTTTCGGTTGTGTCTCCGGGCGGTTGTAGGATGACCAGACATAGCGCACGAAAATGACTTTGAGTGCCGCTGTCAGCGGAACCGCCAGCAGAGCCCCCACTACGCCGCCGATAACATAGCTCCAGAACAGCACGGAGAACATGACCGTGAGGTCGTGCATGCGCACGCGGCTGCCCACGATTTTCGGTTGCAGCACCCAGCCGTCGAACTGACTGACGGCGGCAAAAATAGCGGATACGATGACCAGATGCGAGACATCCTGCCAGGTGAACCAGGCAATCAGCATGGCGGGAATCCAGGTGCTAATCATGCCGATGTAGGGGATAATTCCCAGCACCGCCGCCACGGCTGCGATGGTGATGGCGTACGGAAGCCCCAGAATTTTGAGCGCAATGGCCAGGATGATGGCATCCACCACGCTGACGAGCATCTGCCCACGAATGAAAGAGATGATATAGCTGTTAATTTCCTGAAGCGTCTGTACCAATTCCTCGCGGAAAGCGGATTTTTGCAGGGGAAGAATCGTGTGCCAATTGTCGGCTATCTGTTTGCTCTCCAGCAGGAAGTAGAAGAGGAATACCGGCACCATGATGGCTCCAATCACAAACATACCCATGCCGGAGAGTGCGCGGGAACCGGCAGTCAGCCACTCCACCAGTCTCTCTGTCAGATAGCTGGAATTGAATTCCAGAATGGCGGTCAGTTTGCCGACATAGGTGGTTTCCTGAGAGAGCTTTTGGTAATCCTCCTGCGGAAGCTCAGCCTTGCGGGCATCCTTGAGCACCTTGCCGTAGAGCATATCTACCCCTTTCTGAACCAAACTGTTATTTTCCAGATAATGCTTGCCGGTTTCCACGGCACTGTCCTGGATTTGTTCCCGCTTGCTGATAAGCTCACCGGTTTGTTCCACCAGCGGGGGCACAACCGCAAAACCAAAACCGCATACCAGCATGCCGCAGGCCATCATCACCACCAGCACCGCCGCCAGCCGAGTCTTAATCCAACGCTGCACCAGCCGCACACAGGGAGAGAGAAGATACGCCAGAATCCCCGCCAGTACCACCGGCAGCAACACCGGTTCCAACAACACAAACAAGGCACCGAATCCAAACAAAAGTGCCAGCACCAGAGCGATAATAACCAGCAGTGCTATCCCGGTGAGCGCAGACCAACACACCCGGCGTTGGAATTGGGTAGGAGCAGTTTCTCTCTTGTTATCCATGTGGAGCATGATAACGCCTTGTTTTTGATGTGTCAACCGAAAAAGGCGCAAATCAATTATTGCGATAATAGGGGGGGCGGACTGATTGTGAACGGTGGGATTCAGGCCGGGCGTAAATCAAGAAACCCGGTGGCGGGGTCAATGTTGACGGGGATGACTCGCAGCGTATCGCCGGGGCGTAGGCAAGCTCCGAACCGGGCATCTCGGCACCCCGCATGGCAAGTGGGATACTGGCGGGAGCTACCGGGTAACTCGGCAGCAGAAATAAAACCTTTGAGACGCAGCAGCGGCAGCTCAACAACTACCCCCTGCGCCCAAAGGGCTGTGACAACGGCATCCCACTCGCGGGGCTGTTCAGCACTGCATTGGTGCTCCATGTAGAGCAGGAGCATTTTCTGCTCTGCCTCGTTTTCTGCGGATGCGGAAATGCGCTCCCGCTCCGAGAGGTGGCGGGAAATTTCCTCCAGTTTCCCCGCTGAGGGCAGGGGCACCGATTTCCCGCCTGACAGGCGGCTGAATCCGCGGTGTACCACCAAATCCGCATAGCGGCGGATGGGGCTGGTGAAGTGGCAGTAATCTCCCTTGGCGAGCCCGTAGTGACCTGAGGCTTTGGGCGCATAGCAGGCTCGCATCATGCAGCGCAGCAGTGCCAGCTTGAGCAGGGGCTCATCCGCATGCCCGCGGAGTTTTTCCATGACCCGCACCACCTCTGTGCGGGTGGCAAGGTGACCGACCGGGATGCCGTATGATTTTAGCAGTTCGGAAAACTCCTGAAGTTTAGCGGAATCCGGGGCTTCATGCACACGGTAGACGGTGGGAATGGCGTGGGCGTTGAGCGCATGAGCAACTGCCTCATTGGCGGCAAGCATGAATTCCTCGATAAGTTGATGAGCAATATCGGATTCTTCCGGCAGCACGTCCACGGGGAAGCCGTGTTCATCTGTCACCACCTGCAGCTCCGGCATGTCCAGGTTGAGCGCGCCATGGGAGAAGCGTTGTTGCCGCAGGAGCTGAGCGAGCGTATGGGCCTCTGCCAGCATGGCATCCACCTCCGTGTCACCGCTTTCGGTTCGGTGCTCCAGTACCGCCAGTGCTTCCGGGTAACTCATGCGCAGGCGTGAGCAGATGACGGCATCACGGAAATCCGCTTTGACAGTACGCCCGCTTTCGTCTATCTGCATGAGACAAAGGCGCGTCAGGCGATCCTCTCCCTGCCGCAGGGAGCAGATCCCATCACACAGACGGGGAGGCAGCATTGGTAGCACCCTGTCCGGCAGATAGGTGGAGTTCCCGCGCCGCATGGCTTCTCTGTCCAGTGCAGAACCGGGTTTTACATAGTGGCTTACATCTGCAATATGTACCGCCAACTCCCAACCGCCGGAAATGCGCCGCACTGCCACGGCATCATCAAAATCCCGTGCGGTGGCGGGGTCGATGGTAATGACGCAGCGAGTCCGCCAATCGTCACGACCGAGCAAGTCCTGCGGAGAGAGCGCATCCGGAATGGCAGAGGATTCATCCAGAACCTCCTGTGGGAAACTGTCCGGCAACTCGTATTGGTGGATGACGGTGGTGACTTGCACCCCGGCATCATTTGGCCAACCCAGTACAGAGATAATGCGCCCGGTCGCTTCCGTTTTGGCAATGGGGCGGGTGAGAGGTTCCACCAGAATGCTCATGAACGGCAGCAGCTCCGGCGGGGGCGGTGTGGTGAGCCGCACCCTCTCCGGGGCGGTTTTGCCATCCCCGTGCATATATCCATAGTGCCCGTCAGAGTGATAAATGCCCACCCAGCGGTTGTGACCGCGTTCTGCAATTTCTTCCACCCGAACCTGCAGGGTAAGCTCTCCTGCCTCCGGTCGGCGGGAACGGTGTGCGCGGCGGCGGTGCCCCCGGGTGCGGTGCAGCCGCACAGAGGCGCGCACGCGGTCACCATCCATCGCATCCCTGGCATCACGCTCCGGCAGGGAAAGAGGCCCTCCGTCATAGGTGGGGCAAAGGGAGCGAATTGCCGCCTCCCCGGCGGAATCCGGCAGAAAAAGAAGCTTGCCGTTGTCCCGGCGGATGATGCGTCCGTTTACAGCTCCTCCGGCGGGCTTGCGCAGGGCATAGCGTGCCTTGCTGAGCTTGAGTAATTTACCCTGTTCCAGCAGGGATTGCAGCAGAGCTCTCAGTTCTTTTCTTCGCCGGGAATCAATCCCCATGCCCCGTGCTAACGCAGAGATATCCTGCGGTTCATAGGCTGGGGCAGACAGATACTGCTCCAGCAGCTGCTCTAAATCAGATTCCATGGGGATTACATGTGAACGCGTATCGTATCAATCACGGAGCGGTCATCGATTTTTTGCTTGATAGTACCGCCTTTTCCGAGGCGGTCAAGCCCGCATTCCCGGAGAAGTTGCCCCATGCGCTTAGCCCAATTCTGAAGATTCACATCGGCATTGCCGGTTCGGGAATAGGCTTCTGCTGTATAAAGACGCGCTTTTTTTCGGTTGGAATCTTTAAATGCCGCCAGCAGTTGCCCTGTGCGCGTATCTCGCAGCGTAGATTCCAGACACACGTCTCCTTCCCCGAAATAGGCGGCTACATTGCTTGCCCCCGGAACAGGTGAAAAAATACTCAGAACCCCGGAAAGTATACGAAAGCCGGGGCGTTGCGGTTTAAAATGAACCAGAGCCGTATCGATACGCAAATCTGCTTGCAACGGATTATCTGTTACTCTCCACTCCGTTCCATTGACCTTGTTAGACTCTGTCAGCGCAGTGCCGATATCGGTCACCATGTTACTGTACATCTGGATTTGCAGCAATCGCAGCAAGTCGGCATCTGCCCCTTTGAGTTGGGAAACATTCATCGGGGCAATGTATACCCAGCCGGATTTTTGGTTTTCGTAGGGATTTCCGCCCCCCCACAACCAAATACCATCAACCGCCGTTTTGAAGCTTCGCTCCAACCGGACATCATACAGCCCGCTTTCTGATTCCAGCGTATGGCGGCAACTTGTTATTACCAATAGAAGAACAGCTGCTGCAAGCGTAAGCAATTTGTGTAACATAGGGGCATTCTAGCAGGATACTTCTGCCGCTTCAATAAAATTCGTCTTTTATTCCTTCGGGCTGTGCTGATTTCACTTGTTTCCGGAGCCGGGGGGATGCAGAAACGCGCACCTTCCGGGGCGGAGGGTGCGCGTTTCTGAGTGTTGTCAAGGTGCGTTTTTTATTCCAGGTAGAAACCACCCTTAATCACGTATGTCTGAACCGGTTCTTCAGTGTCATCAAGATACACCGTTGTTGGTTCCATGGTGTACTCACCGGTGTTGCTGGTGTTAAACTTCATCCTGACTCTCGTTTCCAAAACGGCTATGATGTAAGAATCCGAATCAATCGAGCCGGCGGAGGAACTTTCCTCCTCTCCATCACCATCTTCAGAATCACCGGAACTGCTGGAGGAACCTGTAAAATCAAGATAGGCACCAAAGAATCCCTTGAACTCAACTTCTTCGGAAATTTCCGTCTCATTCAGGTGGAACGTAAAGTCGCATGCTTCCCATCCTTTATCTCCTTTGGTGGACTGCTCGATAGTAATCGTGCCGTCAGAAGAGGCACTGGAGCGAGCTCCGAAAGAGAATCTGGCCTTGCAAACATTGCCGCTGATTCGATCACCAACCTGAATGAACATGGAACCCACGGCACTATTGGGAGCCTGCAGGCAGAGAGTGCGACCGGAAAGTACACCGACATTCTGCTCAGCGTTGTTTTCGCTGCCGCCGCTGCAGGAGGTGAGAGTAAAACAGCCCGCAATGAGAGCACCTACGGAAAAGAGAGTCTTATTCATATCGATTGAAAATATAAGGATGAGTACCTAGTGCTAATGACTCTATCACATACAGCCGCAAAAACAAGGAAAAAGTGTGACGGGAATCATTTTTTTCAGCGTTCAGAGGCGGTGGTGGAACGAGTCTGAGCATTTCAGTGACTTGATAAAGGCCACCAGGAGTTCAATACAGCACTGAACATCATGTAAGTCTGCCGTTTCTACCGGGCTGTGCATATAGCGCAGCGGCAGGGAGAAACAGGTGGCCGGTACGCCGGCGCGGGCGCGGTAGATGGCATCCGTATTTGTGCCGGTGGAGCGACCTGTTGTTTCCCGTTGCATAGGAATGTTTTCCTTGTCCGCTAGAAGTTCCAGACGGGCGTTCAGGTTGGGGTGGCATGCCGGGCCATAGCAGAGGCAGCCTCCCTTGCCCAGGCGGATATCGCCGTAGCGGCCCTTATCCAAGCCGGGAGAATCTGTGGCGTGGGTTACATCCAGACAGATAGCGGCATCCGGTGCCAGATTGAAAGCGAGCATGCCGGCACCTACGCAGCCGATTTCTTCCTGCACGGTGTTGGCAAAGATGATATTCCACTCCGGTTGCACCCCCTGTTCCTTCAGAGCCCGGGCTGTTTCTGCGATGATATAGCCGCAGAGGCGGTCATCCAGAGCCCGGCAGACCAGACGCCGACCATCGTTGAGCATGAGCGGACCATCACAATAAACACCGGGAGTTCCTACCCGGAGCCCCAGTGCCTCAACCTCCTCGCGGGAATCGCAGCCTAAATCCACGTATAAATCCCATACCTTGGGGGCTTTGTCGCCGTCATCGCGGATGTGGATGGCCGTATTGCCCGTGATACCGATGACTTCCCCGTCTGTGCCTATAAAGCGGATACGGCGTCCGCGACCGATAGCGGCATCTGAGCCGCCGAGCCTTTCCACGCGCACAAAGCCGTTGTCGTCAATATGGCGGATAGAGAAGCCGATTTCGTCAGCATGTGCATCCAGCATCAGCGTGGGAGCATCCTTGTGCTTACTGCGCAGCACCGCCCAGGTAGAGCCGTAGGCATCGCACTGCTGCTCATCTGTATAGGGGGCAATATATTCTGACCAGATGCGCTGGGCATCCATCTCATAGCCCGTGGGGGCGGGAGTGTTGAGATAATCTGTCAGGAAATCGGATGATTGGTTGTCCATGGGGAGCAGATAAGGAGAGAAAGTAAGCGAGGAAGCACCCCGCCGCAGCGGGCTGCGGGGAAGAGAAGCGGGATTACATGTTGCGGTAGGCAATATCACTGCGGCGTTGCGAGCCGTCGAAATCCACCTTAGCGGCTTCTGCGTGTGCAGCGGTGCGGGCGGCATCCAGCGTGTCTCCCTGTGCCACGATAGCCAGCACACGCCCGCCGTTGGTCACCCAGCCTGCCGGGGTCTTTTTGGTCCCACAGTGGAATACGCGGGCGGCGCAGGAGTCCAACCCGGAAATGATATCTCCGGAATGGGAAGAGGCAGGGTACCCGGCAGAAGCCAGGATGCAGCACACGCTCCAGCCGTTGTCAAAGGATATGAGATCGGGATGGAACTCTCCCTTTGCGCCCGCCAGGCAGAACTCAGCCAAATCCCCCCGCAGCAGCGGCATGACCGCCTCACACTCCGGATCACCGAAGCGGCAGTTGTATTCAATCACCTTGGGGCCATCCGGCGTGAGCATCAGTCCGAAATAGAGGAAACCGCGGTAGGGCAGCCCGTCTTTCTGCAAACCGCGTACCGTGGGGGCTACTATCGTTTCCTCAATCGTGCGGAGCAGTTCCGGTGAGGCCAATTGGCGGGAAGCAACCGCTCCCATACCGCCGGTATTGGGACCCTCATCTCCGTCCATCAGTCGCTTGTAATCACGAGCCGGGCAGAGAATCAAGTACTTATCATCACATATAGCCCCGAAAATGGAAATTTCCGGCCCGGTCAGGAATTCTTCTACCAGCAGGCGGCCTTCACCAAAGCGTTTTTCGGTGAACACCTCGCGCAGGAAATCCTCCGCAGAGGCGGCATCCGGGCAGACTGCCACGCCTTTGCCTGCTGCCAGCCCGTCAAACTTCAGCACCGTGGGGTATTTTCCGCCGATGGCGGTAATTGCCTCATCATAGCTTGCAACAGCGGAGGCCCCGCCGGTGGGGATGTTGTGGCGCAGAAGGAAATTCTTTGCAAATTCCTTGGATGCTTCCAGCTGGGCACTTTCCTTGGGCGGTCCCCAGCAGGGAATTCCCGCAGTGGCACAGCGGTTTGCAAGCCCTTCGTCCTTGACCAGATAGCTTTCCTCCCCGGCCACGCAGAGGTCGATTTTGTTGTCCACCATCCACTGCATCAGACTGTCAAAATCCGAAGCCTCTATGCGAGTGGCAGTCTCGCAAATGGCATCGCTCCCGGGGAACGAGAAAATCTGCGGCTTGCAGGGGCTTGCAGCCAGCGTCTCCACGAGCGCCTGTTCGCGCCCACCTTTTCCGATAACGGCTATTTTCATGCTGGGTGTATTTTACACCAGCCCCTATAGTCTGGCAAGTCAAAACGGATAATCTGCGGCAGCATCTCACGGAGCACCCTTGCAGTGCGCTTGCAGATGCTGCCGGAACAAGAGTCCCTTATAAATCATCCACCAAGGCGGTGCTCTTGGCGTAGGCGGTGCTGCGGGCCTCGAAGAAGTCGGTCTTGATGAGGTTGGCGTTGCTGTACTGCGAGACCCAGGAGCAGGAGGGCGGCTCCGTCTCATAACCATCGTAGAGCGGGGCAAAGCCCAGATCCATGCAGCGGCGGTTGGCCAGATAGCGGATGTAGTCTGTAATCATGACGGTGGAGAGCCCGGGGATGTCATCGCCGATGACGTAGCAGCCCCAGGCGATTTCCTGTTCGCAGCCCTCGCGAATCATGGCGCGGTATTCTTCCACCCGCTCCGGGGTGAAGAGCTCGGGCTGCTCGCGCTGCAGCTCGCGGATGATGTTGCGGAAGAGCCAGAGGTGGGTGCTTTCATCGCGGTTGATATAGCGGATTTCCTGCGCGGAGCCGGGCATTTTGTTGTTGCGGCCCAGATTGTAGAAGAACATGAAGCCGCTGTAGAAATAGATGCCCTCCAGAATGAAGTTGGCCACGAGGGTGCGGGCAAAGTTCTCCGGTGTGCGGTGCTGCTGGAACTCGTTGTAGAGATTGCCGATGAAGGTGTTGCGGCGCAGGAGGTGCTCATCGTTGCGCCATTGATAGAGCACCTCCGTGCGCTGCTGCGGTTCACAGATGGTGTCCAGCATGTAGCTGTAACTCTGGCTGTGTACCGCTTCCTGAAATGCCTGAATGCACAGGCAGAGGTTCACCTCGTTGGCGGTGATGTATTCGCCCACGGAGGGAAGATTGGCGGTCTGGATGCTGTCCAGGAAAACGAGAAATGAGAGTATCTTGTCGAAAGCGCGGCGTTCGGCGGGGCTGAGTTTCGGGTAATCGCGCACATCGGCCGAGAGGTTGATTTCCTCCGGAATCCAGAAATTGTTCATCGCCTGGCGGTACCACCCGCTGACCCAGGCGTATTTCATGTTATTGAAATCGTTGAGGTTGGTGGTGTTGCCGTTGATGATGCGGCGGGCGAGCACATCGGACTCTCCCTGCGGATTAAACAGTGGTCTGCGGTTCAGCTGGCACATGATTCACATTCTTCTACTTCTAAGCTCTTGGATCGGATGTAATAGACGGTCTTCACCCCGCACTCCCAGGCCAGGAGGTACAGGTTGAGTATCTGGCGGAGGGTGTAATCGTTGGTGATGTACAGGTTCATGCTCTGCGCCTGGTCAATGTGGCGCTGGCGCACGCCGGCAGCGCGCACGGACCAGCTCTGGTCGATGCGGTGGGCGCTCTTGTAGAACCAGAGGGTTTGCAGGGAGAGCTCCGGAGCCACGCGGGGCATGAGCCCGCTCTTCTTTTCCTCCAGGAAGAAGAGTTTCATGACGGGGTCGATTCCGGCGGTGGTGCCGGCGATGATGCCGGTGCTGCTGGTGGGGGCAACGGCCAGCAGCCAGGCATTGCGCAGCCCGTGCTCTGCCACGCGGCGGCGCAGCTCCTGCCAGTGCGGGGCGGTGTAGCCGCGGCGGTCGAAGTATTGCCCGGTCTGCCACTCGCTGCCCTCGAAGTGGGCGTAGGCGCCCTTGTCGCGGGCGGTGTCGCAGCTGGCGGCAATGGCAGCGTGGTTAATCTGCTCAAACAGGCGGTCAGCAAACTCCAGGTGCGCCTCCGATTCCCACGGAATGCCCAGTTTGGCGAGCATGTGGTGATAGCCGCTCACCCCCAGGCCGATGGGGCGGTAGGCGCGGTTGGTGATTTCTGCGTATGGCAGGGGGTAGAAGTTCAGGTCTATCACGTTGTCGAGCGCACGGACGGCACTGCGGGTGATATCCTCCACCTCCTGTGGGTTGCGTACGTCGATTCTGCCCAGCGAGAGGCTGGCGAGGTTGCAGACCACGAAGTTACCGGGGCGGGTGGTGGTGACCACGATGGTTTCGCCGTTCACGGTGGTGGTTTTCTGCTCCACGCTTTCGATGGCACTCATGTTCTGGGCGATTTCCGTGCAGAGGTTGCTGCTGTAGATGATGCCGCGGTGTTTGTTGGGGTTGGCGCGGTTCACCAGATCGCGGTTGAACACGAAGGGGGTGCCCGTCTCCACGGCACTCTTGAGGATGAGGCGGATGATATCCTTGATGGGGACCACGCGTTTGTGGATGCGGGAGTCTGCCACGCAGCTGTGGTAGCGCTGCTCCCACTCCTCGCCGTAGCTGTCCTCCAGCGCGTAGCCCTTCACGCTCTGAATCTCGTGCGGGCACATCAGATACCAGTCGCCCTCAATGTTGTCGCGCGCCTGCTGCCAGAAGTAGTCCGGGTAACACACGGCGGGGAACACATCGTGCGCCTTCAGGCGGTCGTCGCCGTTGTTGGTGCGCAGGGAGAGGAACTCCGGCAAATCGCGGTGCCAGGCATCCAGATACACGGCCACGGCTCCCTGCCGCACGCCCAGCTGGTCCACGGCCACGGCGGTGTCATTCGCCAGCCGAATCCAGCGGATGACCCCACCCGCCGCACCCGGAAAGCCGCGAATAGCACTGCCGGTGGCCCGCACCTTGCCGAAATACATCCCCATGCCGCCGCCGTATTTGCTGACCCGGGCGAAGTTGTCGATGCTGCGGTAGATGCCCTCCAGACTGTCCGGCACGGTATCAATGAAGCAGGAGGAAAGCTGGTGGAAAGGCTTGCGGGCATTGGCCAGCGTGGGCGTGGCCATGGTCACTTTCAGCGTGCTGAGCATGTCGTAGAAGCGCCGCACCCATTCCTCGCGGTTTTCCTGCTCCTGCATGGCGAGGTGCAGGGCAATGCCCAGGAACATCTCCTGCGGGCTCTCCAGCACCTTGCCCGCATGCGTGCGGATGAGGTAGCGCCCGTGCAGCATCTCCAGCGCAGAATAGGTGAACAGCTTGTCGCGACTCTCATCCAGCAGCCCGGCAAAGCTTTCTATCTCTGTTCGGCTGTAGTGGGCGGTGATATAGCTGCCGTATACGCCCTCTTTGGTCAGGTGCGTGATTTTGTCGTACAGGTTGCTGATGCCGGCCTCTGCCTCATAGCGCACCAGTCTGTGCCGGAATCGCAGCAGCCAGAAGCGCGCGGCAATCATCTCCCAGCGCGGGGCATCCCGGGTGGTCAGCTCTGCAGCGGATTTGATGAGCCCGCCTAATGCGGCATCGTCCCCTGCGCCCTCGCGGCTGAAGGTGCGGAACTTGGCAGTGAGCTGGTGCAGGTCGTATTCATCCTCCGGGAATTCCTGCTGCACCTCTTTCAAGACGGTATCCAGTGCCGGGCGGTTCTCGAAATGCTGCAGCAGCTGTTCTCTGACGGCGCGTGCGCGGCTCCGCTCATTGCGGTACAGAATGAAGCGCTTGGCAGCCTCGTAGTGCCCCGCCACCATCAGGCTCTCTTCCACCAGGTCCTGAATGTATTCCACCGCCACCACGGCACCGCCGTGTGCGCGCAGTCGTGCCTCAATGCTCACCGCCAGTCGAGATACTTCGCCCTCTGTATCAGTCATTCCCACACTCCCGAATGCGAGCCGTATGACCCGCTCTATCTTCTCGCGCCGGTATTCGGCTTCCTGTCCGTTGCGTTTCCTTATCTGCATGGGGATTCTGATTGTTTGTGGTGGCTAACTATATCTTGTATGCGTGCCGACATCTTACCGCCATATCTCGAAAAGTCAAGTTAAAAATGTAACAATTCTAAGAAAGATTACAAAAAAGGAGCTGTTAGCATGAACCGTTGCAGAACAGAGACTCCCCCGCCTCAGACGAGAACGGGGGAGTGAAAGAAGAGCCTGAACATTCGCTTACTTTCTGCGACGACGGGCAGCCATAGCTGCCAGAGCCAGCAGACTCAGCGTGGCCGTAGTGGGCTCCGGGACAGCAGGAGAGGAAGCAGTGCTCAGGTAGAGCGTGCCGCCGTCACCGGTGGCAGATGCTCTGTAGCCCAATGAGTAGCACCCCTGCTCAATGGCGGCGATAAGGCTTCCCGCGTCCTCGCTGTAGCCGTCGGTAAGCTCCAGGCCGTTCAGCGAGATGCTGCCGGAGACTCGGAAGATATCCAGAGACTGTCCGTCAACGAGATTCTCCAGCATTTCCGTGTAATTACCGCTGACGGTCACGTTTTCTCCCAGAACAAGGATAAGGTCGCCGTTGATGTCGATGGCTTCATCCATATTGTTGAGTTCAATGGAAGCCGCTTCGCTCAGATCCAGACTGCCGTTGATGGTGCTGCCGCCTTCCAGAACCGCAGTTCCGGAAACAGTCACACCCGTGAAGGTATCAGCACTCTCAGCGGCAATAGTGGCAACGCCGCTGCCCACGGAGAGCACGGAGCCGTCTGCCAGACTCAGGTCGGTCAGGTTGAGTGACTGAATGCCGGTAAAGGAAAGGTTGCCGGCATTGTCCACAGCATCCACGCTGACAGTAGAATGGGTAACTGCCACACGGGAATCTGCCTCCACCGAGAGGGAGGAGATGTCTACGCTGTTGGTGAATCTTGTGCCCTCTTCAGAACTGTTGCTGACGGTGACGTGGAGCGCTCCCTCCAGTGCGGCTGCAACAGTAGCCTCGCTCTCATGGCGGAACGCCACATTACCTGTGCCTCCATTGGCGGTGAAGATTTTGGAATTACGGATGGAGACAGCATTTTCTGTAAACGTGAGTTGGTGTTCATTCCCGTGGAACTGGATATTGCCGTTCCAGCCGCCGGTATCTCCCGTAATGCTCATGGAGATGGATTTATCAGCCGCTGCAAGCCCCATATTGCCGCTGCCGGAGATGCTGCCGGTGAGGGTAATTTCTCCGTTTTCATCTTTGTCGCTAATCCACAGCGCAGCACTGCCATAATTCTGCAGCTCCAGATTGGCCGCAATGCTGCCGGAAGTCAGGGAGCCGGTAACCACTCTCATGCCGATGGTGTTACCCGCGCCTACATTGAGCAGGTTGAGCTCAGAAGCGGCTGTCTCCTGATACCAGGCCGTAATCCCGGCATTCTCTGCAAGATTGAGGGAAATATGGTTGCTGTTCATCAGCAGTGTTCCTTCAAATTGCTGCGTATCCTCAAGACTGAGTGTCAGCTTATCCGTTGCGGTAAGATGCAGTTCTCCGCTGCCGCTCAATTTGCCGATGCTCAGGGTAGCTGCTCCGGTCTCATCTCCTGTAGCCGTATACGTGAGGTTCTGCGTGCCGCTGTTGACGGTGAGGTTCGTATAGCTCTGCTCCCGGTTGCCGTAGGACAGGGTGGCTCCGTTGGAAAGGCGGATACCGCTGAATGATTCCAGATCAGCCTTGCCCTGAGCCACGGTGGCTTGGCTGATGTTCAACTCACCGCTGATGTTGGCGGTGTAGTCATCTGCCAGCGCGATATTCTGACTGACTTGCACGGAGCCGGCACCGGAGCTGTTCATCAGCAGGGCGGCATTGCTCTCCGCCGCCGTATTGATGCTGAGCGTGCTGCCGGATTGAAGCTCTACGCTGCCGCTTTCGTAGGTGAGGAGATTGGTGCCCACGTTCTGACTCAGACTGAGTGTACCGCCGTTGATGATATAGTGCGTCGTTGCGGTCACGCCGCAGGTCTCATCTGCCAGCAGGCTGCTTTGGTCCACGCGCCCCTCCTGCACATAGAATTCGGCAGAGTAAGTGGGGTCGAGAGAAAAGACAATACCCGCTTGTTTCTCTTCCGTAGCTTCTTCAACAGAGAGGTATGCCGTGTCGCTGGTCAGGCTTTCCGTTGTGTTGATATTCAGCGCGGCCGTGTTGGTAGCAAGACTGTTTGAGCCGCCCATGGAGAGGTAATACTGCTTGCCTGCCACAATTTTGAAACCGTTGGCCGTACCGTCATTCATGGAGTAACCAATCTGGTTGCCGCTGCCGTAGCTCTCATAGCTGTCCAGCTCACCGGAGATGGTGATGTTTCCGTAGAGAGAGAGTGAGGCGTTGTTGGTGATAGTGCCGCCGGTCAGAGAGACTGAGCCGACTTCTGCCCCGATGCTCAGATGGCCGCCGGAGATTTCCCGCACGTTCAGCTGCACACCCTCATCTGCGGAAAGGGTGGCTGATGAGCCATGGGTTATAACAAATTCCTCCCATTTTACCACAGATGCGCTGTTTCCTGCCACATGCAAGTGTGTACCATCTTCAAGCGTTGTCTTCAACTGTGTATACTGCCCGATTCCGTTCCCGTCTATTCCTTGTATTGTTGCAGATGCTCCGTTGGTCAGGGTTAAGGCAAACTCTGTTTTGCTCTTGTCAGCCAGGCTGATGGTGCCGCTGTAACTGTTACCAATCGAAAGCTCAACGAGGTGTGGGCTATCTGTGTCTTGACTGCCGACCAGACTCAAGTTACCTGTGCCGCTCAGCTTGTTGACGGCTAGTGCTGCATTGTTGCCCCCCTCTATCCGCATATCGGCATCCAACACTAATTCATGAATGATGAGTTTGGCATCTTCTCCTTCTTTTGAGGAGAAACCATCCAACCCCTGAATATGCAGCACAGACGGCTTGCTGCCGGATGTCTGAACCTTTTGCAGGGTGCTTTCCCCGGCGCGATACCACAGGGTACTGCCATCCGTCAGTTGGATGGATGATAACGAGGAGGCATCCACATACAGCTTGGGATAAGCCCTATATGCCCCCAGATAGAAAGTGGCAGCGTCCTGAACAATCAGGTTACCCGTGGTCTGCAGCCTGGTCGGGTTGTCGGGATCCGTGCTGCCGACAAATGAGACATCTTCACTTATCACAATATCACCGGCGCCGGTTACAGTCTGCAGCAGCGGTGTATAGTCCTCGCTCAGAAGCCACACTCTTTCCACATATCCATCGTCACGCACACCGCCCTTAAGCTCCAGCGTGCCACCTTTTTCCAGCGTCAGTTGTGCCTCACTGCCGATTGTTGCTGCGCCGGATATAACCAGGCGTGTATCCTCTTGTATGGTCAGACTGCTGCTGTCCTTTAACACGAAATCCTCATCAATAGTCAACTCACCGCCACCTGCCAGAGCCCAGTCACCGGACTGCACCGCAAATCTGGTGGCGGCACACCCGGTGCTCAGATTCACAAGCTGTTCTGTCTCCTCATCCGAAGCGAATACCACATAAGCATCTTCCGTTAACTCCGTCAGTGCTCCATTTTCCTGCATTTCTTTATGCTGCCAGCAGGCATCAGTCCAATTACTGCCGCTTGCCCCGTTCCAGAAATACACTCGGTCAGATATGACAAGACCGGAATGACTTACTGCAATACCGGAAAACGTTTCGCCCCCCCCGTTAGTCCAGAGGTTGTTGTCGCTCCCCTTTGTCAATATGGTATTTGTCAAGTCCTCTACCGTACAGCTTATGCTTTCCGAGCTTCCGCTTTCCGAGACGACGCTTAACGTGAACACGCCACCGGCATCGTTTCCTATCCCATCAACGCAACGTACAAATTGCAGAGTAATGGCAACAGCAGAATCGGCAGCCGTATAGGTACCGGTGGAGATGACAAAGGTGTCCTTATTTTCATTCAGACTGATGGTGCCGTTTTCTGTGATGGTCAGCGTATAGCCTTCAGCACCGCTGCCGCCTTTTTTTGTTCCGAATAAGTAGTAATCTCCCAGACGCGATGGATCCAGAGTGAAACTGAGTTTCCAGCTGTCCGTTAAATTTCCTGTCTCCTCACTCCAGTCAATTACAGAATTGCCGGTCGTCAGAGTGCCATTGGCGGGGGTGGTGATAGTCAGAGCAGTCCATTCGAGTTCGGTGGTATCCGACACGGGATCGCCGACTGCCACCTGCGCAGCGAGGAGGGCTGATATGATTACTTTCGGTAAATGAGGTTTCATGGTGATTGCTGTGGGGATGATTCCTGATAAGTGCTGACTTTAAGGCTGATTGCAGATCAGTTGAAAAAAAATACAGACCGCTCGGGCGAGGATATAGCATTTCAAATGCGATGTAAAGTAAATTTCTTGATAATTATTGAAAATATTACGAGTTACGCATAAGATACGCCGGGCGTCAAAGTGGGATGATAAACTTATCTTTACCGCTATCCATTGATAACTAAATAAAAGGGCATATAGCTTATTTATTAAACGGACTTAGTTAATTGGACGTGATATAATCTATCCATGTCCACAAAAGGAGACTACATCAACATCAAGGTTTTATCCGTTGAATCGAGGAAAGCATACCAGATTCAGGTAGCCAGACTACGCAGCGAAGGCCTGAAGGCACCAACAATAGCAAAACACCTCAAACTTAATCGTGCTACAGTTCAGGACTGGGTAAAAAGGTTAGATGATGCTCAGGGCGACGTCAAAAGTTCTGGAAGAAACAAAAAGAGGCCCCAAGCCTGGCGATTGTTCTTGCTTAATTATTGAGCAACAGCAAATAATTCAAAAATTACTTATTGACAAGACTCCGGACCAACTTCGATTTAACTTTGAGCTATGGACTTCACAATCTGTAGCTTTGGCAATCAAAGAGCAATTCAATATAACATTAGCAGATCGTTCTGTGCGACGTTATCTTACCGCGTGGGGCTATACCCCACAACGTCCCATTAGAAGAGCCTATGAACAGGACAATGAAGCAGTAAAAAAATGGAAAGCCGAGCAATACCCGGCCATTAAAGAAAGAGCAAAAACGGAAAAAGGAGAAATCCATTGGTGCGATGAAACGTGAGCCAAAGCGTGCCGGCACAGACCCAGAGGATACTCACCAAAAGGTAAGACACCGGAGTTCCGACCAATTGCGAATCAAGGAGTAAAAGTCAATATGATTTCATCTATTACGAATCAGGGCAAGGTTCGATTCATGCTCTCCGAAAAGATGAAGTTGCATGATATATCAGTAGAATAATGAGGAGGTGTCCGGTTAATGCGTTATGCCGGAGCCTGATGTAATGCTGAGGGATGTGCTCCCTGCCGGTGGGGGAGCAGGTGTATACTATCCGCAGTTCCTTATCTTCTAACCCACCCGCATACGAAGTGGGGGAGAAAGTAGAGATGCTGTATCCTGCCGACAAGCCGGAGGATGCTGTGCCCAATACATTTTGGGGGCTGTATATCTGGCTGGTATTTCCGGCGTAGGGGGCAGTAGGGGAGATTATTCAGTGATTGTCATTTTCAGCACGCAGGATTGCTGCGGGTGGGTCCAGCGAATGGGTAGCCCCTCAGCCAGCAGCGTGTCTCCACCAAGCGTGTGCCCCTGAAGCGGGCAGTGGTAGCCTGTTGCATCCGGTGCCAGCTCTTCGATGCGGTATTTAGCGGTCGGAGTAAGACCACAGAGGGGGATACGGCTGTGTTGGTCGGTGTAGACGCGTTGTGTGGTGTAGACCAGCAAAAGTGCTTCATTGCCGTGAGCATAGAGCAGGGCACAGTCCGGGCCTGAATAGGGGGAGAGAAGCCGATACAGTTCTCCCTGTTGGACAATGGGGCGCAGCGTTTTGGCCAGTTCCACCCGCGCGCGGATGTCGCGCATCTCTTCCTCATTGAGGGTGCGTGGGTCAAGTTCCAGCCCAAGCCGCCCTGCAAGTGCCACGTCGAAACGGAATTTGAGGGAGGCTTCACGGTGAGTGTAGCAATTGGGACTGGCGGTGAAATGGCAGCCGATGGCATTGGCCGGAAAAAAGAAGGAAGCAGACCACTGCATGCGGAGTCGGTCACATGCGTCAGTGTTGTCACTCAGCCAGAATTCCTCGTGAAAGGCAGCCGCCCCGAAATCAAGCCGCCCACCGCCTGCACTGCAACATTGGAATGTAACATCAGGAAACTCGCGGCGCAGTTCCTGCATCTGCTCATAGTAGCGGGAGATGTAATCAAAATACAGATTGCCTTGCAGCTGCGGCGGAAGGTGCCCGCAGCCCGGGTCAGATATTTTGCGGTTGCAATCCCATTTCACATAGGAGATACTGGGTGTGCTGCGTAGTGTTTGGCGCACAGGGGCTGCCAAATCCAACGCGGGGTTGCCCACATCCAGCACAAGTTGGTGGCGTTCCTCCCGCGGCGGGATACCGGGCAGGGCGATGGCCAGCTCCGGGTGCTGGGCGTAGAGCTTGCTGTTCGGAGAGACCATTTCCGGCTCCATCCAGATACCGAAATCAATGCCGCAGGCAGCCGCGTGAGCCGCCGGTCCCTGTAAGCCTTGCGGAAGTTTGGCGGGGTTGGCGGCCCAATCTCCCAGAGAGGAAGTATCGTCATCTCTCTGGCCGAACCAGCCGTCATCCAGCACAAAAAGTTCCGCACCCATCTGAGCGGTACGCTCTATCATTTGCCTGAGCGTGTGGTCGTGCACATCAAAATGCACGCCTTCCCAGCTGTTGAGGAGCGTGCGGCGGCATTCCGTACCATGGGGAAGAACATGGCGGCGCAGGTAGCGGTGCATGTTTCGGCTGGCGGTGCCGCAGCCGGTGGTGCTGAATGCCAGAACCGCTGTAGGCAGTGTCATGCTTTTGCCGGAGCAAAGCGCGTAAGGGCTGTGCTCAAAATCGTGCCCCATGCGGAGAAAGAGGTGACCGTAGCTGCTGTGTTTGAAGCTCAACCTGTAATTCCCGCTCCAGGCGAGTGCTCCCAGCAAGCAGGTGCCGTAGTCCTCCTTTGCCGGAGTGTCCAGAGAGAGAAGAAATCCCGGTGTGCCTTCCTGGGCGGTTTTGATACCGGTGGTGCTGCCAACGGAAAGGGTGTTGCCGCAGCGGAGTCGCTCCTCACTCAGGTAATTTTCTCCTGACCAGCCGCCGCGAAAGGTGGTGAGATGGTATTGTCTTGACCGCAAGGGCAGCGCGGCTGTGTCTGCCCGCAACAGGAGGATGTGACCGCTTCCTTTGTTTACCAGCGTGGTGCTCAGCGTAAATATGTCTTCTTCCGGGTAGGCTCTCACCCGGGTGATTACCGCGAACTCCGGGTGGCGGGAATCACTCAATGTTGCCGTGAGGGCATGTTCCTCCTGCCTCACCTCTGTCGGGTGCAGGTCACAGCCCTGTGAGCCATCTGCCCAGCGCAGCTGCAGCGCATGCTCTCCGGAATAGTTGCCCCACAGTCCGCAGGCGTCGAAATCCGTGGAAACGAGCGGCCATTCGGCAGCTGACGCGGCAAAGGCATCATCTGCACTGTGCAGGCGGGCTCCCAATCGGGAAAACAGCAACTTGCCCTGATCACTGATACGCAGAGAGAGCTGCAGCTGCCGGGTGAAGAGGTGAAATGCGGTGCCGGGGGCCATGGTATCTGACATTGTAACCACCGGCGGCAGAAAGTCAAGCTTGCTGTTCTGCCGGGCAGGGCCGCTCGCTTATTTGGATACGTTGAAGCGGAATTCCACCACGTCTCCGTCCTTTACCACGTATTCTTTGCCCTCTATGCGGAGTTTGGCATTCTCCTTGGCTTTCTGCAAGCTGCCGCACGCCACTAAATCCTCATACGCTACTACCTGAGCGGCGATAAATCCCCGCTCAAAGTCAGTGTGAATAACGCCGGCCGCCTGGGGGGCCTTTGCTCCTGCCGGAATAGTCCATGCTTTTGTTTCTTTGACCCCGGTGGTAATATAAGTGCGCAGTCCCAGCAGGTGGTATACTGCCCGGATGAGGTCACTGACACCGGAATCCTTCACCCCAATGTCGTGCAGATACTCACGGGCTTCCTCCGGAGAAAGTTCGGAAAGCTCCTCCTCAATGCGGGCAGAGATGACTATTGCTTCCGCGTGGTGATGCTCCGCTACATACCGACGAACCGCTGCCACGTATGGATTAGCATCCGGGTTGTTGAGGGTTTCTGCCAGCTCATCTTCACTTACATTGCAGGCAAAGATGCTTTTTTTGTCTGACAATAAGAAGAAGCTGTGTAACAGCTTGCGCTCATCGTCACTTAACTCCAGCGTGATGGCGGGGTGCCCGGCATCCAGATGCGGTAACAGCTTTTCGATAAGTGCCACTTCAGCCTTGGCTTCTTTGTCTCCCCCACGGGCTTTTTTGATGCGGCTTTCCTTGCGCTTTTCCATGGCTGCTAAATCAGCCAGAATCAGTTCAGCGTTAATGATTTCAATGTCGCGCACCGGGTCAACTGAGCCCAGCTCGTGGATGATGTCATCATTTTCAAAGCAACGAACCACCTGGACGATGGCATCTGTCTCGCGTATGTTAGCCAGGAACTTATTGCCAAGCCCCGCGCCTTCCGCAGCCCCTTTTACCAGACCGGCAATGTCAACAAATTCAATGGCAGCCGGGACGATTCGCTCGCTCTTGCTCATTTCTCCCAGCACCGCAAGCCGTGCATCCGGCACCTCCACCATGCCCACATTCGGGTCGATGGTGCAGAAAGGATAATTAGCTGCCTCTGCTTTGCGGGAGCGGGTCACCGCGTTAAAGAGAGTGGATTTACCCACATTCGGAAGTCCTACGATACCTGCCTGTAACATAACGCGGCGCATTATACACCAACACCCCGTGCCTTGAAAGTCTAAACTGCGCAGAATGTGTCAGAAGCCTGCAAGTGCGGTATGCGGAGAAAAAAACGGGAGGCGGGGGGGCGGTGTCACCCCCCGCGAGCTGGCAGAAAAAAGGAGCTGTTCCCGCAGGAAACAGCTCCGAATGGAAAATTGACGCTTACCGTGAATTAGCGGATGGTCTTGACCGTCACGGCTTCCTTACCCACGCGCTCACGCAGGTAGTTCAGCTTGGCGCGGCGAACCTTGCCGCGGGTCACCACCTCAATCTTGGCAATCTTGGGGGTGTGGATGGGGAAAGAGCGCTCCACGCCCTCACCATAGGCAATCTTGCGAACGGTGAAAGACTCGTTGATGCCGGCTCCACGCTTGCCGATGACGATGCCCTGGAAGATCTGCACACGTTCCTTACCACCTTCAATCACGCGGCAGTGTACCTTCACGGTGTCACCAACGTTGAAGGGAGTCACGTCCTTCATCTGCTCTTTTCCGATTGTGTCGAGAATGTTCATTCCTGTATCTCCTTGTTTTGTGTAAATGGTCTGTGAGCCTCCCGGCTCGGGTGGGTGCGACAGTCTACACGATTTTTGCCTCCTTGGCAACTCAAATTTCATTAAAAATTGAATTTTTTTTGATTTGGTTGACATAATTAGCTGTAATTGGGGCGTTTTTGGGGGGAGAACGGGGCATTGTCAACAAAATAAGTAAACTTCTGATTGACAATTCGTGTCGCATGGTATATATAACGCGCGCATTCCCACGCGGGGAAGAAAGAACTAAGCAGCAAGAAGATTCCGAACCATGAAAAAGTCCCGAACCTCATCCGTCAAGCGCAAAATACGCAACTGGAGCTCCGCAGACTCTGCTGAGCTGTACTGTGTGAACGGTTGGAGTAACGGCTATTTCAATATTTCCAAAGAGGGGGAATTCATGGTGAAATTGCAGGATTCAGACGGAACGGTTAAGCCCGTGAGCCTGTACAGCATCATGAAAGGCCTTTCAGAACGCGGTACGGATGCCCCTGTGTTGCTGCGTTTCCGTGATTTGCTGCATGCCCGTATTGACGAGCTTAACAAGAGCTTTATCAAAGCGATTAAGGAAGCTGATTACAAGGGAAAATACCGGGGGGTATACCCCATAAAGGTGAATCAACAGCGGCAGGTGGTAGAGGAGATTGTGTCCCACGGCGCGCGCTACCACTACGGTTTGGAGGCCGGTTCCAAGCCGGAGCTGATTGCCGCCATGGCGCAGATGAAAGACCCGAAAGCCTACCTTATGTGCAATGGGTACAAGGATGATGAGTTCATTGATCTGGCTCTCATGGGAATGCGCATGGGAATCAATATCTGCCTGATTTTGGAGATGCCTAACGAGTTGCCTGCCATTCTGCGGCGTGCTGAAGTGTTGGGCGTGGAACCTCAGCTGGGTGTGCGTGTGCGGCTGGCCTCCAAGGGGAGCGGGCACTGGAATGAGTCTGCCGGGGATAAATCCGTGTTCGGCTTGAATGCGGCGCAGGTCATTGATGTGGTGGATGCGCTCAAGGCCGCCGACAAGCTCCATTGCCTGAAGGTGCTGCATTACCACCAGGGTTCCCAGATTCCCAATATCTCCGTGGTGCGTGGTGCGCTCACGGAGGCATGCCGAATCTACATCGATCTGGTAAAAGAGGGGGCCCCCATGGGGGCTCTGGACATGGGCGGTGGCTTGGCGGTGGACTATGACGGCTCTCAGACCAATTTCCACTCCTCCTGCAACTACACTATAGAGGAGTATGCACGCGATATCGTGGAAATTGTGGGCGAGATGTGCACGCGCGCCGGCGTGCCCCACCCCAATCTGGTCACAGAATCCGGACGTGCCGTTGTGGCTTACCATGCGGTGTTGGCGTTCAATATTCTGGATGTGACCACAGCCCCCGGTATGGAGAAGAGCATGCCGGCCTTGCCGGAGGATGCCAGTGATGTGCTGCGCGCGCTGGATGAAACGCGCCGCATGATTACCCGCAAGAATATTCAGGAGTGTTATAATGATGCCATCTATTACCGCGATCAGCTGCGTGCGGAGTTCTACCACGGCAAGGCCAGCCTGCGTGAGCGCGGTATGGGGGAAGCCATCTACTGGCACATTATGGGGCTGATAGCTCACCGTATCTCTGAGATGAGTGAGATTCCTGAGGATTTGAAAGAGGTGTCAGACAATATGGTGGACTTCTATTACGGCAATTTCTCCGTATTCCAGAGCTTGCCGGATTCCTGGGCTATTGACCAGCTTTTCCCCGTAGCCCCGATACAGCGGCTCAATGAGCGCCCGTCGCAGAAGAGCGTGTTGGTGGATATTACCTGCGATTGTGACGGTAAGGTAGATAACTTTATTGACCGAGAGGACGTGGCTCGCTCCCTGCCGCTGCATGAGGTCGGACCTCAGGAGACGTATTATGTGGCGGTGTTCATGGTAGGTGCGTACCAGGAAACGCTGGGTGATTTACACAATCTGCTGGGTGATACCAATGTGGTGAGTGTGCACCTGGAGAACGGCCGCCCCGTCTTTACCCAGGAGGAAGAAGGTGACAGCGTGGCCGATGTGCTCTCCTATGTGAAGTATGAAGCCAAGGATTTGGTGGCTCAGTTCCGCAATCTGGCTGAGCGAGCGGTGGAGGAGGGACTCATCTCCCCCCGTCAGCGCCGTGATGCGCTGGAAGCTTACCGAAACGGCTTGAGCGGCTATACTTATTATGAGCTGTAAGTCTGCAGCACGCCGCAGGGGGAAAAATCTTTCATGAGATAAGCTTAATCCCCACCCTGCGGGCTGCTGCTGCTATCTCCGCCGGAAGCGTATAACCGGGGGCGGTACCCAGCACCATGGGAGCCGGCGGTGCGCTGTTGCGTCCCATCAGCAGACTGCATACCCAGTTCAACAGGCGCAGGAAGCGGAGGCGGCGCATGTAGACACTCGCCCGGCGGATGCACTTCAGCGGGCCGTCCGCATCATCCACCGCGATGATGACCCCATCACACACCACGGCTATGTGACCTATACCGAGCCGCTGCACCGCTGCCGCCATGGCAGCAGCGTGGGCTGCATCATCTGCCATGTGTTCCGGCTCCGGTGATTCTTCCGCCGGCCGGGGAGCGACCATAGCGTGCAGCGTAATGCCATGGCGGTTGCAGAGTGCCACCACCTCCTCCCGCTGGAAAATGATTGTGCGGTCAGCTTCAAACACGATGTGGTTTACCCCGGCTTTCAATGCGTTTTTGATAGTCCCCAGCCCCAGACAGGGAACGTCAAACCGCATGTCATGCCCGGGTTTAGTGACTTTGCAGAGCGTCACTCCATACCCGCGGTATCCACCGGAGCGGATACACTCATTCGTGCCCTTGAACGCTTCTACGCAGATGACGCTGCGATTGTGGACAATGATGCTTTGCCCGATATCAAGCCGTGCAATCTCCCGGGCCTGAGTCATGCCGAAGTGGGCTTCCTCCAGCTGTTCCGGGGTGGGAATGGGACCGGCCAGATGCCCCACAGAGGGCATGCACTCCTCCATGAATGTGGTGGAGGGGAGAACCGTGATGCCATGATCCGCCGCATATTGGCAGACAGCTCCGAAGATGCTGTGCGCGTTGCGCCTGTCCATTTGCCCCAGCAAGCGGCGTGCCGTGCTGTCCGGCCACATGGTGTAAAGGGTGGCGGGCTTAATCTGCCCTGCCAGCAGCAGGTGCTTCACCCCCTCAGACCTGAAATACTCCAGCGGTTCTTCCAGTGCCCCCGCGCGAAAACGCCGGAATGTGCGGCAGAGTGGGCGCAGCTCATCGCTCGCCGCTCCGCGAATCCCCATGCACACCACCTCTACCCCGGCGCGGCGGGCACCCTCTGCCACGCGGCGGGGGAATTCTCCCGCCCCGGCAATGATGCCCAGCACCTTGATTTCGGGGTGATTCATGGCAAATTACAGCACTTCAGGGTGTTCCAGATAGTATGCTATGCGGAGCATGAGTCGCCCGATATCGCCGCCGTCTACCACTCGGTGGTCAAAGGAGGCTACGATGTTAGCTTGCTCCACCGGGATAAAGCATTCTACCTCATCGCTCCAAACAGGTACTTTCTGAACCGCGCCCACGCCCAGTATCAGACTTTCACTAGGCAGCGGCATGGGGGAGGCAAAGGTGAGCCCGAATCCGCCGAAATTGGAGACGGTTGCGATGCCTCCGCCCTGATACCCCGGATCCAGCCGGCGGTTGCGAGCCTGATCGACCACCTTGTTATACTCGTCGATAAGCTCGTCCATGGTGAACTCATTGACACCGCGCAGTACCGGCACCATCACGCCGTCTGCTACTTGTACCGCCACCCCCAAATCTATGCGGCGCGGGGTCAGGATTCTTCCGCCCACCATGTAGCCGGCACACTCCGGAGCCTCTGCCAACGCCAGTGCCAAGGCTCGCAGGAAGTAGAGGGTGATACCGGGTTTGCGAGGGTGATTTTTGCGGTGCAGGATGATGGGGGCCATGAAGATGGGACGCCCGGCACTGGCTATGGGGCGGCGCCAGGTGCGCTGCATGCTGCTGGCCACGCTGCGGCGCATGGGTGATGCCTGCCGGCTCGGCCAGCCGTCCACATAATTCAGGAAACTCTCAAAATCTTCAATCGTGATACGCCCGCCGGCACCGCTGCCGATAACGTATGCCAAATCGGCCTCAGTGATTCCCAACTCATCCATGCGGGCGCGGATGCGGGGGGAGAGGTAGTGTGCCCCGCGCACCCCCATGGGGACGGGGAGCCCGCGCCCGTCTGCGACCGGTTTTGCCGCGCCGGATTCTCGGTACTCACCCTCCGTGCGGAAATGTGCCCCATCATTTCCGCTGCCTGAGCTTGTTTTGTTTTCCGCCGGGGGGGCGGGAATCTCACCCTCTGCCAGCGGCGTGGCTCCGGAGCGCTCAATTTCCGCCTCTGTGGCATCGATGATACCCAGAGCGGTGCCCACGGCAAGTGTTTCACCCTCTGCCGCCAGAAGGCTCACGACCGTGCCGCCGCACTCTGTGGTCACCCCCATGACGGCTTTGTTGGTTTCTACCTCCACCACTTCCTGGTCGGCAACCACGGTATCACCGGGCTTCACCAGCAGGCGCATGATGGTTGCCTCTGTGATGGATTCGCCCAGCTGGGGCATGAGTATGGGAACTTGTGGCATGATGCTGAAAAAATGCTGTTGGTTGTTAAAGGGAAATGAGGTAATGCGCTGCCGACATAATGTTTTCGTAACCCGGGCGGTGCGCTTTCCAGAGGTCCGGGTGCGCGGGGATAGGAGTATCCGGAGCAGTGACGCGCAGCGGCGGGGCATCCAGCAGGTGTAGTCCCTGTGTTGCCACACGCGCAATCACCTCTGCCGCTACGCCTCCCCAGGGAAAATCCTCACTCACTACCATGAGGCGTGCCGTGCGTGCCACGGAGGCCAGAATAGTATCAGTATCTAACGGTTTGACCGTGCGTAAATCCACCACCTCCAGCTCATAGCCGGAGCTTGCCGCCAGTTCTTCCGCCGCACGCAGTGCTTCCGGCACCATGGCGGAAAAGGCTACCACGGTAGCATGTTTGCCGGGGCGGGCAATGCGTGCACGCCCAATGGGCAGTGGGTCGGGATCCGCCCAGGTATCCGCCTTGAGCCAGCGGTAGAGAAACTTGTGCTCCAGAAAGACCACAGGGTCGGGAATCTGAACGGCCTGTTTGAGCATGTAGTATGCATCTGCCACCGTGGCGGGGGTAAACACGTGCACCCCGGGATAGTGCGCAAAGACTGCCTCCAGACACTGGCTGTGGTAAGGACCGCCGCCGGGGGTGCCGCCGCAGGGCATGCGCATGGTCAGATTAACCGGAATCCCGGTGCGGTAGAAATGACTGCCGGCGTTGTTGCACATCTGGTTCTGCCCCAGCGTGCCGAAATCCGCAAACTGCATCTCTACAATGGGTTTGAGCCCGCCGAGAGCCGCCCCCATGCCCAGCCCCACAATGGCATCTTCTGCAATGGGGGCATTGAGTACGCGTCCCGGGAATTTGTCTGCCAGTCCCTTGGTGGCTTTGAAGGCACCGCCGAAACTGCCGGCAATGTCCTCGCCATAGAGGATGACGGATGAATCCTCCTGCAGCAGCTCTTCCAGTGCAGCGTGGATGGCATCGATGTAGGTTACACTCATATCGTCTCTGAAAATCGGTTAACGTTCCGGGCGCCACGATGTGGCAACCCACTGTTCATCCTGCGGGCAGGGAGTCGCTTCTTTCTGCGCCTGCGCTACGCAGCGTTGCACTTCCTCCCGGCTTTCCTCATCCCAGGCAGCCGCCTCTTCTTCTGTGAGCCAGCCACGCTCCAGCAGCTGGCGCCGCGCTATATCCAGCGGGTCTTTGTCTGCATACTCAGCCTTCAGCTCTGCGGGGATGTAGGAGGCATCATCATGCTCACCGTGCCCGCACATGCGCAGTGTCTCTGCCACCACCCACTGAGGCCCTTTCCCTGTGCGTGCAGCGGTAATGGCGCGCTGCATCGTCTCCAGTGTTTGCAGCAAGTCCGTGCCGTCACACTCATGGGTGACCATGCCGTAGCCTCGCCCGCGGTCCGCCAGACTTGCGCAGGCAAATTCTCTCGAATTTGGTGTGGAATAGGCGTACTGATTGTTGGTCACCACAATGACGATGGGCAGTTTCTCCACGGCAATGAGATTGGCGGCCTCATGCAGTGCCCCCACAGATGTGGTGCCGTCTCCGATGCAGACCACGCCCACAGCATCGGTAATGCCCTGCATCCGCTTGGCCAGCATCATCCCCGCCACCACGGAAGCCATGGCTCCCAGATGAGAGATAGGCATGAGTGTTCCCTCATGTGGGTGCCCCCAGTGCACATTGCCGTCTCGCCCGCGGGAAATGCTGTGTATGCTGCCAAAGTAGGAACGGGCTGTTTCCAGCACGCTGTCACCCCAGGCGCAGCGACCTGCCTGCTCTCGGATAAAGGGGGTGTACACATCATAACCTTTGCGCAGAAACACGCCTTCTGCGGCTGCCACGGCCTCATGCCCGCGCCCAAGGAATACGCCGCCGAATATCTTGCCGGCTTTGTAGAGTGCGGATATTTTATTATCGAATGCGCGTGCCATGATCATGGCACGGTAGGCCCGTCGTGCAGGCTCCTGCAGGGATTGTTCGTTCACGCTTTCTATTCTACCCGCTTCCGGCATTCAAATCAAGAGGAAATGATAGCGAGTGCGCGGACTACCCGAAAAATTGATGCCGAGCACCCGCTCCTGCGGGCCTCGGCTGCGGGTTTACGCCACCGGGGTGAGTGAATAAGGGACAAACAATCATTTGATGATGCATCAGAATATTGCGCAGGGCTATCCGCATGTTACATGCACGCCTCCAGAATACTGCGTATCTCAGCGGTGGTCAGGTCATTCTTGTACCCCCCGCGCAGCAGGAAGGTGCCGTCTGCTATGCCGTCCAGCATTTCCGGGGTGACCCCCAGTTCCCGCAGGCTGAGCACCAGCCCGATTTCCTGCATCCAGGCTTTCAGGGCATCCAGCCCTGCCAACGCCGTTTCCTGATCTGTCTTGCCTTCTGCCGAAACTCCCCACACAGCCGTGGCAAAGCGCTTGAACTTGGGCAGACCATAGGGCAGAATGTGGCGGAAGTAGGGCAGGGTGACGGCGGAGAGCGTCATGCCGTGTGTGGCATCGGTATACGCACCAACGGATTGCCCCATCATGTGCACCATCCAGTCGGTGGTTTTTCCCTTGGCAATCAGGGTGTTGAGTGCCCAGGTGGCGGTCCACATGATGTTGCTGCGCGCTTCGTAATCCTGCGGGTTGCGAGCGGCAATTCGGCTGCTGTGGATGAGTGAGCGCATGAGCCCCTCAGCAATGTAGTCGCTGGTGTTGTCATCTGTGCCGGAGAGGTACTGCTCCAAAATATGGGACATGATATCAAAGCAGCCCGCTGCCATTTGGTACGGCGGCAGCGTGAGCGTCAGCTCCGGATTCAGGATGGAGAAGCGCGGGTAGACGCTATCCCCGAACACGCGTCCGATTTTGCGCTTGGTGCTGTGGTTGGTGATGACGGAACCGCCGTTCATCTCACTGCCGGTGCCGGCCATCGTCAGCACACAACCTACGGGGATGACGGGGTTGTCCACGGGTTCCATGCGCACGTAGTACTTTTCCCATGGATTATCTGTGCAGTAGGCAGATACGGATACCCCCTTGGCGTAGTCACACACGGACCCGCCTCCCACGGCAAGAATGAGATCTACCTTGTTCTCCCGGGCGAGCCGTGCTCCCTCTGCCAGCTTTTCTACGGTGGGATTGGGCATTACACCGGGGTCTTCCACGATTGTTTTGCCGGCATTGCGCAGGATGCTGATGATTTTATCATACAAGCCGGAGCGTTTGATAGATTGCTTGCCGTATGAGAGAAGCACCGTGGGGCCGTACTGTTGCAGCTCTGCGCTCAGTGCGTTGAGGGAATCCTGACCGAAGTGCAGGCGAGTGGGGTTGGAGTAGGTGAATGTTCCTTGCATATTGGTGTGAGTGTATCGGTTGGTTTTCAGTTGAAAATCAGGAGGGCAGCAGCCGCACCACACGGTCGGCACGTGGCAGGGTGATGGTGACGGTGGTGCCGGTCCCTTCCTTAGAAGCAAAGGTGAGCGACCCGCCGTGTTCCTTGATGATGCGGCGTACGATGAGCAGCCCCAGTCCGTTGCCTTTTTTCTTGGTGGTGCGGAAAGGTTCGTACATGGCTCCCATGACCTCGTGGGAGATACCACTGCCGGTATCGCTCACGATGATGCGTACATCCGTATCGTTGAAATCCGTTTGGATGAAGATTCCTCCATCAGAGTCGGGGATGGATTGGTAGGCGTTGCGGATGATATTGTAGAACGCCTGAAAGAGCTGGGTGGGGTCGGCAGCCAGCTCCGGCAATTTATCGTGAAACGCCAGGTGTACCCCGATACCGCGAGCGGCAATTTCCGGGTCGAGTGATTCCAGTACACGGTTCACCAGGTCATTGAGCTGCACGGTTTCGCGCTGGAGCCGGGAGGGCCGCATGGATTGCAGAAATTGGTGCAGCAGGGTATCCAGCCGCCGGGTTTCCTCAAGCGCGCTTTCCAACAGGGGGGTGAGCGGGCGCTGCGCGTCCTCCGGCAGGCGGGAAAGTTTGCGTTGCAGCAGCTGCAGGTTCAGCCCCAGAGAATTGAGTGGATTGCCGATTTCATGCGCTACGGCACTAGCCATGAACGAAAGAAGATTGAACTGTTCCGCCTCGGCATTTTCCTCACCCTGAGCACGGGTTTCTGTATCATCATGCACCAGCAGCAGGTACTCAGAGCCGTTGGTGACGGGGCTCATGAAGAAGTGGTAGTGGCGTGGCTCCGGGTAGTTTACCTGCAAATCACGGCTGATAGCTATCCCGCTTTCCTTCAGGTCTGCCCAGGTGCAGGTGTTACCCACCAGAACCTCAAAGGGGACGGAGAGCAGCTCCCGCAGCGGGCGGGCGTAGATAGCGGCGGCAGCTCTGTTGGCAAAGCGTGCCTGCCCCTCTGCGTCAAAGAGGATGAGCCCGTCCCGCAGGGCATCAAACACATCCTGCAGCAGCCCTTTGTCAGAGGCCAGTCGCAGGAACACCTGGCGCAGTTCCTCCCTGTCCAGCGTGTCCAGACGGCTCACTATCTTGTCCAGCGTGTCGCGTTTCATATTTCTATCTCCAGGCGGCTGAAGGTGGTGGGTATGGTGACACGGTATACGCGGTCGGTATCAAACGCGCCACCGCAGGGCTGACTGTCTGCCAGCACGGTGGGGCGTGCGTTATTCGGCAAGGCGTGCAGTGCCAGCTCAGCTCTATCCTGCATCGGCGGAAGCAGCCCCTCCCTCGTGGCACTTATCTGCATGGTTCGCAGCCCCGCGTTGTAGTGGAAGCGGGTGTAGCAGAAGTCTCCCAGCCGGTGTGCATTGCCATCTCCGGCATCCTCGTACAGATAGCTGGTTGCCTCCGTCTCCGGGGCCCACCATAAATCCAAGGTCAACGCCGGATTGGGCAGTTCTCCCACATATTGCTGCACCGGCCAGCGGGGGATGATATGCCCGCCCTTTACAAAGACAGGTATGCGATCCATGGGTGTGGAGACCCAGACCTCCTCCCCGGTGGTGGCAGCAGGCTGATCAGTCCACAGGGAGTACCAGTACCCACGCGGCAGGAAGAGGAATCGCCCAGTTTCCCCGGGGTGGTGAACCGGTACGATGTAGAGGGCATCTCCCAGAAAGAATTCACTGCTGCGCCAGTACATGTCCGTATCCTCCGGGTACATGAGAGCCAGAGAGCGGATGATGGGCAGCCCGTGGCTGTGATAGCGGTAAAACTGGGTGTAGAGGTAAGGCAGGAGACGGTAGCGCTCCTCAAGAGCCCGGCGGGTGATTTCCTCCGCCGTTTTGCCGAAGCTCCAGGGTTCCTGCCCGCCGAACTCACCGTTGTTGTGATTACGGAAAAAGACGTGGAAGGCCGCCATCTGCATCCACCGGCAGAACAGCTCAGCAGAGGGGTGCCCCAGAAACCCGCCCGTGTCTGCTCCGCAGAAAGAAACACCACTGGTGCTCAGCCGCTGCACCATGAGGTTGGCCATCTTCAGATTTTCCCAGTCAGAGCTGTTGTCGCCGGTCCAGGTGGCTGCCCAGCGTTGCAAACCGGCAAAACCTGAGCGGCTCAGCACAAAGGGACGCCGATCCGGTGCGTGCATTTCCATGCCCTCGCGCGTGGCTCGTGCCATACACTGCCCGTACACATTGTGCGCTTTCAGGTGGGAGCAGGAAAAACCGTCAAAATCATGCCGTGTGTCATCCGGGAAAGTCTTGTCCGGGAAGATGACCGGCTCATTCATATCTGTCCAGATACCGCGCACGCCGTATTCCCCCACCTGGCGCTGAAAGAGCCGTGCCCACCAGCGGCGCGTGGCGGGGTTGGTGAAATCCGGGAAAGTACAGTTGCCCGGCCACACATTGCCCTGCAGCAGTGCGCCGTCATGCCGGCGGCAGAATATATTGCGCTCAAATCCGCTGCGCCACACGTAGTTGTCCGGGTTCACTTTGATACCGGGATCCACTATGGTGACCACCTTGAAACCTTGCTGCCCAAGGCGCTCAATCATGCCCGGCGGGTCAGGGAAACGCTCTCTGTCCCAAGTGAGCGATTGGTAGTTTTTCATGTGGTGGATATCCAGGTGGATGGCATCGCAGGGGATGCGGCGCGTGCGGAACTCTGCTGCCAGTTCATTCACCGCACTTTCCGGATAGTAGCTCCACTTGCTCTGGTGGTAGCCAAGAGCCCAGAGCGGGGGCATGGGCGGCAGCCCGGTAAGCCGTGTATAAGTGGCCACGGTGTCCAGCGCATCCTCACCCACAATAAAGTAGTAGTCCATGACCCCACCATCTGCACCGAAGAGCAGTCTGTCCTCTCTCTCCTTGCCGAAGTCAAAGTAGCAGCGCATGGTGTTGTCGAAAAAAATGCCGTATTGCGTGCCACAGTTCAGGCAGAGAAAAAAGGGGATACTCTTGTAAAGCGGGTCACTCTCCGGGGTGAATTTATAGGCATCCGCCCCCCACATCTCATGCCTGCGCCCGCGCAGGTTCAGCGTGCAGGGCTTATCTCCCAGCCCGAAGAAATGCGCCTGTTCGGGCATCTGCTTGAGCACCCACACCACGTGATCCCCCGTGCGTTCCTGCAGGCGGTGCCCCATACCCTCCGCGTCCGCACTGAGCAGGCGGCGGCTGCGGCGGTCGTAAAACTCCAGCCCGGCATCTTCCTTGCGGATGCGGACGGTGAGCCGCGGTGTGCTGATTTCATAGTGCTCCGGATATTCTGTTTCCGAGACTTCCGGCGGTGTGGGGGTATATTCCGGTGCAACACCGTAGCTGGGTATCTTTTCAAAAACCGCTGAAACCACATAGCGGCAGCGTATAATGCCCGCCTCCTTGAAACAGAGGCGGAGTCTCGTGTCCGGCAGCTCCAGCTCCAGCGTGTAAGCATTTATCCACTCGTAGCTGCGGATGGCGGGGTATCCGTCAGTATTCACTACGTTGGCAGCTTAACCCGGAGGCCATTGCAGAGAACGCCCACCGATGATATGGATATGCAGATGCGGCACGGTCTGCCCGGCCTCTGCTCCGGTATTCATCACCGTTCTGAATCCGCTTTCTGCCAATCCCTCTGCGCGGGCAATATCACCCACCTTGAGCATCAGGTGTGCCAGCAGGGCAGCATCCTCTGCCGTGGCAGCGGCGATATCCGGAAGCGGCTTCCGCGGTACCAGCAGCACATGAACCGGGGCTGCGGGGGAAATATCCCGGAAAGCCACGCACAGCTCATCTTCGTATACGATTGCCGCCGGTATCTCCTTATCGGCAATTTTCTGGAAGAGTGTTTTTTCCATTACACCCTCTATTTACCACAAGCTGTGCCCGCCTGCAACAAGAATTTGCTTCCGCTTCCACATTAACCCCGTGTTTTTCTCTTTCCCGCAGCTGCGTAGGCATTTCTTTGGCTTGCGGAAGCAGGGGAGAGGTGGTATAGTGCGGTCATGGACTTATCTGCATTCAGGGAAGAATACCTCAAGGACACTCTGCATCGCCGGGATTTGGCGGACTCACCTTTCGTCCAGTTTGACCGTTGGTTCAAACAAGCACTGGAGGCCGGTATCCCGGAACCGAACGCCATCAGCATCGCCACCGCCACCCCGGAGGGTCGACCCTCCCTGCGCACGGTGCTGCTGAAGTACTATGATGACCGCGGGTACGTATTTTTCACCAACTACACCAGCCGCAAAGCGCGTGAGCTGGAGGCCAACCCGGAGATATGCATGCTGCTTCCCTGGGTCACGCTGGAGCGCCAGATTATCGTCTATGGCCGCGCAGAGAAAATCTCGCGTGCAGAGACCCTCAAATACTTCCTTTCCCGCCCGCGCGAGAGTCAGTTGGGTGCCTGGGTATCGCACCAGAGTCAGGTTATCTCCGCCCGTAAGTTGCTGATGATGAAATTACAGGAGTTGAAGAACAAATTCTCGCAAGGGCAGGTTCCCCTGCCGGATTTCTGGGGAGGTTTCCGCATCGTCCCGCACCATGTGGAGTTCTGGCAGGGGGGGCCCGGCCGCGTGCATGACCGCTTCATGTACAGCCTGCAGCCAGACTCCACCTGGAGCATCGAGCGCCTGCAACCCTGATACAACAGCATACCACATGTACTAAAAACAAACACTCCCCACCGGTTACGGTGGGGAGTGTTTCAACGGATGGGGTGGGATTCGAACCCACGGAGGGTATTAGCCCTCGGCGGTTTTCAAGACCGCTGCATTCAACCGCTCTGCCACCCATCCGGGGTGTTGCAGGCCACGGTGGCGCGCTGCGCGGCATAATAGCCTATCTTTTGCGCGTGGGCAAGTTTTTTCTGTGCCTGTGTGCAGAAAATTGACGCAAATTGTCGCAGCCGCGAGGAGTATGGAAAACTCAAGCGCTTTTTTCTATGCGTTCTTGCGGGACCGTCTGCTCCCGGCTTGTCCGAATGTTCCGCGTTCGGATGATGTCTTCTATGTCTTTAATCAATTGAATGGAAAATTCTTTTTCGCCTGCTCGGTTGAGGTGGACGCTGTCCTCAAAAATTTCCTTCCGGTGGCTGAACATGGGACCGTAGTTCAGGAAATCCACGTTTGGGTGTTTTGCTGCAAGAGCTTGGAAAAGTTCTATGTTGGCATCAAAGGTTTCGGGGTCGGCATCCCTATGCCCCCGGATGATGCCGGGATATACCAGAACAACGTGGCAGTTGTTGTCACGCAAGTATTCTATGGTCTCGTAAAACAGTTGAACCAGCTCGTCTGAATTGCGGATTTTGTCTCGCTTCATGTTCCAAACTTTATCGCTGACAATGCCGTCTTCCATGCTTTCCCAGTTGCTGAGCCAGCCGCGGCAGGCTCTGTACATGGCGATGTCTGCAAACCGTGCGCTGCGTATCCATTTGTGCAGGGGGTAGTCATGCCACTTGACGGCTTCCCTGCGTACGAGTTCATCTATCGGCTTTGAATCCATGAACGGGTAGAACAGCCGGTATGAATTAGCGCTTAAGTTCTCTTCATTAAACATTTTCGGGTCAACCCCGTATAAAACAATCGGGACGGAGGAATCCTGCTGTGTGTCCAGAAAATGCCGCACCATCCCAAGGCGTTCCCGAATCATGACCCCCTCTCGGCAGTACTTGGAGATTTTGAGCCCAAGCCCGTTTTCCAGCATATCTTTGTTGCAGGCTTTCATCATGTGTGAATGCCCGACAATGAGGATGTCTGCCTCCTGATTAAGTCCGTAGTAGCGCTCCATTCCTTTCAGAAAGAATGCGGAGGTGAGCAGATCCAGTGCTACCAGAATGCTCAGAAAGATAATGATGCGGAAAATTTTTTGTTTCATGATCAGAATTGGAAGTAGACGAATTTGTCAGAGCTGACGGCAAACAGGGAGATGGCTATAACGAGAATGGCAAATCCTGTTGCCCGGATGAGCCAGTGCCGGGGTGTTCTGTTGGTGTACAGGCACCACTCTGTGATGATGAATGCGGCAAAGGTGACCAGCATTACCAGTGTCTCCGCTTTGATGGTGATGATGGAGGAGAGTGGCAGCCATGATTCTGTAAAGATTTTGGCTATTATCCCGCAGGCGGTTCCGGAGTCCGGTATGCGGAAGAATATCCACGCAAGTGTCACGCCGATGAATACGATAACTCGGTATATGCCCCATTTATCCTTAAATCCGCAGAAATGTTCTGCCAGATACATCAGCCCGTGAAGTCCGCCCCAGATGATAAATGCCCAGGTGGCCCCGTGCCAGATGCCGCTCAATAAAAAGACGGCGGAGATGTTGATGACCCACCTGATTTGCGAGACTCTGTTTCCCCCCAGAGAGATGTAGACATATTCGGTAAACCAGCTTGTGAGTGAGATGTGCCACCTGCGCCAGAAATCTTTGATAGATGAGGCAAAGTACGGGAAGTTGAAATTGTCTGTCAGCCGGATTCCCAGCATACGCCCGCTGCCTAAGGCCATGGAGGCGTAACCGCTGAAGTCACAATATATTTGAAAACTGTACAGAACGGCTGCCAGGGCCAGTGCTCCGGCTGAGGCGGATGCCCCGCGCGCGTATACCGCATCTATCCATTCGGCCAGTCTGTCCGCCACCACAATTTTCTTGAATAAGCCCCAGGTAAAATGCTGGGAACCAATGATGATATTGTCCCAATTGATCGCGAATTTGGCTTTCAGTTGGGGAATGAGGTTGCGGGCTCTCTCTATCGGCCCGGAGAGAAGGGTGGGGAAGAACGCCGTAAACAGGGCAACATCTGCAAGAGAAAATGCTTCTGTGATTTTTCTCCGGTAGACATCCAGCGTGTAGGTGAGTGCCTGAAATGTAAAGAAGGACAGCCCGACCGGCAGCCAGAGACTATCGGTATAGTAGGGGGCGTACTTGAGTGTGACCAGCGGAATGATGGAAAGGATGATAACGGTGCTCACCAGTGCTTTGCGTTTGCCCGGGGTATCATCGGCTCGCATCAGGCATTTGCCGCCTGCGTAGTTGACCAGTGTTACCCATACCAGCAGGAGTGGGTAGCAGAGATTCAGATTGGCATAGAACCCATAGGAGGCAAGCAGGAGTATGCAGTTTCTGGTTCTGAAAAGTTCACTCTTATTGAGTATGTAGGTGACAACGAATGTCAGGATGAAGAATAGGATGAACTCAGGAGAATTAAAAAGCATGTCAGGAGAGGTTTCTCTGTTGAACGTTGTTTAAGGCGCAAGCTCGGTTGCTGATGATAGCGCATTTTAAATGCGATGTACAGTAAAATAAACGCTTCAATAACAAAACGGATTAGACTGAGCAGGTGAATTTTGGGGGGGAGTGTGATTTCTTATTCGGTGAGAATAGTTATGAGGCGGGCGCATTTATACGTGTTTTTCCCGCACGGGGAGGCGCATGAGGCAGAACAGGGCGAGGGCTGGGAGCTGGAGCCAGAGGTAGTACCAGGGGGCGCTGCCCAGGTAGTCCAGCAGGCAGCCTTTCACCGGGCTGTATTGGGTGAAGCCGTAGTTGGTGCCCAGCAGGTGGTTAATGGGAATGACGCAAAGAAGGTACAAATCGCAGTACAGCACGGTGCGCCATGTGTCCTTGAGCCGTGCGCGCCAGCCCAGCACCAGGGGTATCAGCAGGGCGGCGAGTGCCAGCATGCTGTGCGACCAGAAGAAGGTGAGGAAGCGGATGTTAGGGAAATCGACTTGCAGGGTGGGGGTGATGAGTGCCTGAATGCTGGCTGCCAGTACACCGAAGTAGACCAGTGAGCAGGCCCAGCGTTTGCGATACCACAGGGCGATGCATGCCACGGGTGCCATGGCGGAGCAGAAGTGCAGCGGCAGGTTCTGTATCCATTCTCCGTATGGCATGATGCAGGCGTTCAGTATATGCTCTGCGATGAAGGTGCAGCCCAGCAGCACTGCCAGTGCTCTGCTGAGTTGTGTTTTGCCGGTGGTGCTCAGTCGCCTGCCTGAGAGGATGAGAATAATCCCTGCGGTGATGACTGCCGCCAGCACGCAGATGTGGGTGTCTGACCAGCGAATGAACGGTTCGGTAGATGCCATGCAGAGAGAGAGGTTGGGGCGGTATCAGTAGCCGCCGGAATCGGTGAGGGGCGTTTGCCAGCGGCGGGCGAGCCAGGCGCAGACCATGAGCTGCACCTGGTGAAACACCATGAGTGGCAGCAGCAGGTTGTTATCTGTGGTGCCGAAGATGGCCAGCATCATGGGGGCTCCCACGGCCAGGCTTTTTTTGGAGCCGCAGAAGATGATGGCAATGCGGTCTGCCCGGTTGAAGCTGAGGGCGCGGCATGCCCAGTAGGCAGCCAGCTGTGCCAGTAGCAGCAGCACCAGGGAAGCCACGATTAACCCACCCAGATGCAGGGCGTCCAGCTGCTGCCAGTAGCCGGCCACGGTGGCTCCGGAGAAGGAGGTGTAGACCACGAGCCAGATGGTTCCCTGGTCATTCCAGCGGATGAGTTCCTTTCTGTTGCGGACGATGCTTTGCAGCCAGCGCTGGCTGAGTTGTCCCAGGATGAAGGGCAGCAGAATCTGGTAACAGATTTTCAGCACGGTGTCCATGCCCACGTTCACATGGGAGGTGCCGGTGGAGAACAGGAGGCCGACCAGCAGTGGGGTCAGAAACACGCCCAGCAGGCTGGAGACGGAGGCGGAGCAGACGGCTGCGGGCACATTGCCTCCGGCCACGGAGGTGAAGGCGATGCTGCTCTGCACGGTGGAGGGCAGGCAGGCTACATATACCAGCCCCATGAACAGGGCTGCTCCGGTGAGCGGTTCCAGAAGTGGGCGCAGCAGCGGGGTCACCACCGGAAAAAAGATGAAGGTGAAGAAGAAGACCAGTGTCTGCAGCCGCCAGTTGAGAAGTCCCTCTACCACAGACTTGCGTGATAGTTTCACGCCGTACAGGTAGAACAGCAGAACGATTGCGGCGTTGGTCAGGTAGTCAAACAGCACGGCTCCACTGCCGCTGCACGGAATGAGCAGACCCAGCACCACGCTCAGCAGGATTCCTGTGGTGAAGCGGTCCTGCCGGGACAGGAAGCGGTGCAGGCGTTCGCGGAGGCGGTTCATGGGCTAATCCTTACTTGCGCGGGGGGAACTCATAGGTCACTCGCCCGGTGCCGGGGGTGAAGATGAGGTAGGCATCGAACTTGTTGCCGGTTTTGTGGCTCACAAAGCCCTGCATGAGGTCGGTTTTGCCCTTGGTCAGCAGTTTAGCCACTGTGTCGGCTGTCAGTTCCAGCCCGCACATTGTTTTGGGAATAACCAACGGTTTGTGGTTTTTGCCGTAGGTGATACCCGCCACATGCCAGGCGTTTTCCGTTTCCAGCAGTTCGTGTTCGCCTTTGCTCTTTACCTTGATGGTGCCGTGGCGTTTTGCTTTGGATAAATCCTCCGCGGCGGCATTGGCTGCGGTGAATTTTTTGTCGGCTTTGTCCTTGTTTTGCTTGTTGCGCGGTTCGCGTGGGGGGAATTCGAAACCCACATTGCCCTTGGCTGCATCCAGCACGAGAAAAGCATCGAATGCACGGTGCGTGCGCTGGGAGACAAAACCGGGTATCAGCTCGCTTTTGCCTTCTGCCAACACCTGTGCCAGTTGCTCGCGGGTAATGTCTTTGCCCAGAATGGTGCGCGACATGGAGAAGCCCTTGCCGCTGCTGCGGCTGAACTCCGGGATGCTCCACTGTTTTTCTGTTTCCAGTACCTCCAGTTCTCCCTGGTCCTTTACGAGCATGCTGCCGATGGAGATGGGAGCCCCTGCCGCGGTGTCTGATTCCGTATTCCCGGCGGCGGGGCGGTCGTTCTCAAAGTAGAATTCGGCTTTCCAGGAGGATTTTTCCGTGGCGGGAGCCACCAGTCGCAGCCCTGCTTTGAAGGGTTTGCCGAATTTGGAGCGGAAGCCCTCCATGACCGGGAGATTGCCGGCGGTAATCAGCTCGGTAATCTGGTCATCGCTCAGGCTCAGCCCGGCGTGGACGCGCCGGATGCGGAATTTACACTTTCGGCAGGATATGGCATCCACCCGGCTGCTGAGCCCTGCTTCTCCGCAGGCGGGGCAGGTGAGTTCCAAATCCGGGTTTTTACCGTTTTGCATATAATCACGCACGGCATCCACAATCTCTGTGGTGTAGGTGCGGATTTCTTTCATGAATGAATCCCGCTGCAGACGCCCGGCTTCCATCTGCTTGAGGCGGTATTCCCACTCGCCGGTCAGCTCCGGGCTGGAGAGGGTGCTCAGCCCGATTTTGCCCAGCAGGTCGATGAGGTCCATGCCGCGGCGGGTGGCCATGAGTTCTTTGCCTTCTCGGGCAATGTATTCCTGGGTGATAAGCCCTTCGATGATGGCCGCGCGGGTGGCGGGGGTGCCCAAGCCGCGTTCTTTCATGGCATCTGCCAAATCCTCGTCCTCCACCAGCTTGCCGGCGGTTTCCATGGCGGTCAGCAGGGTGGCTTCTGTGTAGGCGGCGGGTGCCTTGGTTTTGTCTGCCACGGCTGCCACGCGTTCAGCGCGTACTTTTTCCCCTTTGCTTACGCTGCAGAGCTCGTCCTTTTTGCGCTTGTCGGTACCGTACAGAGCCCGCCAGCCGGCTGCCAGTTGCACGCGACCGTGGGTGTAGAAGTAATCTTTGGCTCCCGGTGTGGAGACGATGGTGGTGCGCTCTGTGTCCTCAAACTCGGCATTGGGCATGAACACGCCCAGGAATCGCTGCACAACGAGGTTGAAAATTCTGGCTGCATCTCCGGTGAGCGGGACAAACTTACCGGTGGGGATAATGGCGAAGTGGTCACTGACCTTGCTGCTGTCGAACACGCGCTTGGAGGGGCGCACGCGCCGATTTGCCATAATATCCTGTGCAAATCCGGCGTAATCCGGCAGGTTTTCACCTATGGCTGCCACGGTGCGGGCGGCTACTTTCAGGTAATCGTTCGGCAGGAATTTGGAGTCTGTGCGCGGGTAGGTCAGCACTTTGTGCTTCTCATAGCATTCCTGGGCAAGCTGGAGCGTGCGGCGGGCTGAGAAACCGAAGCGGTTGCTGGCTTCTTTTTGCAGGGAGGTGAGGTCAAAGAGCAACGGGGCCGGCATGGAGACCGGTTTGCGTGTCTCTTTTACTTCTGCCGGTTGCCCTTGGCAGCGCTGCGCGATGGCGGCGGCCAGCTCCGGTTCCCAGATGCGCTCACGGGTGCGCTGCGGGGCGTTTTCGTCTTTTTTCCACTCCGGGTTGAACCAACGCCCTTCGTAGCTACCGGCTTTGGCTGCAAAGGTGGCGCGTACCTCGTGGTAGGCCTCCGGCTCAAAGGCTAGAATGGCTTTCTGGCGGGCTGCCAGCAGTGCCAGGGTGGGGGTTTGCACGCGCCCGGTGGGGGTGACATTGAAGCCGCCCGCGCCGGATTGCAGCACGGTGAGGGCGCGGGTGCTGTTGAGCCCCACCAGCCAGTCGGATTCTGAGCGGCACACCGCAGCATCTGCCAGGTGCTGCATCTCCTCATCTGTTTTGAGGTTTTCCCACGCTTCCAGAATGGAATCATCCGTCATACTCTGCATCCACAGGCGGCGGATGGGTTTGCGGATTTTCCCGTAGCGGATGATGTTGCGGAATATCAACTCACCCTCGCGCCCGGCATCGCATGCGTTTACGATTTCGATGATATCTTTGCTGCGGGCTATTTTCAGCACTTTGCGGAGTTTATCTGCGGATTTGGCTATGGGCTCCAGCTCCATGGCCTTGGGCATGACCGGCAGGTAATCCATCTTCCACGGCAGGCTCTTGCCCTCCTCCGTCTGCGGCTTTTTCTGCTCTACCAGATGCCCCACGGCAGAGGTGATGACGATGCTGTCATTGCTGAAGCCGGCGCAGGTTTCGTCTTTCTTGAATTTTCCGAGCTTCTTGCCCAATACTCGGGCAAGATCGTTGGCTACGCTGGGTTTCTCTGCGATGATGAGGGTTCTGGACATGGATGATACGTGGGGGAAAGGTGTGCGAAATGGGGGTGAATCTGCGCCGGGCGCAGGCGCTCCGCTGTTTCTATTAGTGACAAATTTTTCGCGATTTTGTCAAGAGAAAATTAAGACATGCGGCCGCGGGAAGCGAGTGCGGCAGAAGAAAAAAGCCACCGTAACCGCTTTGTCATTGCCAGAAATGGCCGGAGCGAGTATACTGGCGGCGTATGAATAGTTTTGATGCCATTGAGCAGAAAATGCAGTCTGTGGGGCTTTCGGCGGCGGCCGTGAATGCTTTCCGCCACAGCGTGGAGGTGTTGACCTCTGACCGCTCCATGATGATTCCGGAATCCGATATTGTTCCTGCACAGGATGTTGCCGACTGGGAGGGCTTGGTTTCAACTACCCCGGAAGCAGATGCCGGGCTGCTGGCTCAGGCTGTGCTGATAAAGCTCAACGGCGGTCTGGGAACGAGCATGGGCTTGCAGAAAGCCAAGAGCCTGCTGGAGATTAAGCCCGGGGTCACGTTTCTGGATTTGATTGTGCGCCAGGTGAAGAGTCTGCGCGAGCGAGCCGGATACCCGGTGAGTCTGCTGCTCATGAACTCGTTCTCCACTGCTGCGGATACGATGGCTCACCTCTCTCGCTACCGGGAAGGCGGCTTTGCCGCCCCCGCGCAGGTGGAAATGATTCAGAACCGCGTCCCCAAGCTGCGGACGGATACGCTGGAGCCGGTTTCGTTCCCGGAAAATCCGGATTTGGAGTGGTGCCCGCCCGGTCATGGTGATTTATACCCCGCTATGGTGGGTTCCGGGTGGCTGGACAAGCTGCTGGCTGCCGGGGTAAAATATGCTTTCGTATCCAATTCCGACAATCTGGGCGCGCAGTTGGACACGCGTTTCCTGCGGTGGTTTGCGGAGAGCGGTGCTCCTTTTGTGATGGAGGTGACCCGCCGGACTGAGGCGGACAGGAAGGGTGGGCATCTGGCAGTGCGCCGGAGCGATGGACAGCCGCTGCTGCGAGAGGTGGCTCAGTGCCCGGAGGAGGATGTCGCCGCATTTCAGGACATTACCAAACACCGTTATTTTAACACGAATAATCTCTGGATTCGCCTGGATTCCCTCAAGGACCTCATGGAGAAGCACGGCGGTGTCATGCCGCTGCCGGTTATCCGCAATGTCAAGACGGTAGACCCGCGTGATGCCGCTACTCCTGAGGTTTACCAGTTGGAAACGGCCATGGGGGCCGCCCTGGAGTGTTTCCCGGGGGCGCGCGCTGTCTGTGTGCCGCGTTCCCGCTTCTTCCCGGTAAAGACCTGTTCGGATTTGCTGTTGCTGCGCTCAGATGCCGTGGTGATAGATGAGGCCGGTGCCATGTCCCTTGCGCCGGAATGTGGCGGAGAGGCTCCCGTGGTGCAGCTGGACGCTAAAATATATAAGCTGGTGGACTCTCTGGACTCCCTAGGCATTCCTTCACTCAAAAATGTGAAGCATCTGGTTGTGAAAGGAGCCCACCACTTTGCCGATGGCGAAGCCCTGTGTGGCGACGTGGAAATCGGCTGAAGCAATCAGACCCGCCTGCCTTGCCTGTTTCCCCCCAGAAACGCGATGCCCTGCTGCTGCGCATGCAGCAGCTGGGCGTGCGGGAGTCTGATTTGCAGGAGACATTTGTGCGAGGCAGCGGCAAGGGCGGGCAGAAGGTGAACAAGACCAACAACGCGGTCTGTTTGGTTCATGTACCCAGCGGTATTGTGGTGAAATGCCACCGTGAGCGGGAGCGGGAAATTAACCGTTTCCTCGCCCGCCGGGCTCTCTGCGATGAACTTGACCACCGGCTCAACGGTGCGCCGGGGGCCCACGCTGCCGATCGCCTTCGCCACCCAAGCCGCAAAGGTGGTCGCCCTGCCACCCGTGGGCTGCATATCGATTACCGCAAATCCTGAACCCGGCGTGTTTTTCATTCGCCCACGGTACATGCCATGCCGGTGGAGCGGGCCTGGGGTGAATATCTTATATTTCCTAAATAACGGGGAGACGGTGAGCTTCTTTGATAGATTGTGAGCATCAGCCACTTGGAGCGTTCTGTGGAGAATAGGCTTGCAATCACGGGGAGTCATGCTAGTATCGCCCCCACGTATGAAAAGAAAGAAGCATCCCCGCCGGAAAGGATTGCGCCGCGCCGCATTGTTGGTAGGAAGTCTGGCCGCTACCGGTGGGTTGAACATGTGTGCTTCTCACTCACTTTGGCAGGGGGCATCTGTGGAAGAAGTGGCAGATGTTTCTCAGAACGTGAAAGAATACAGGGCGGCAGCACAGCGCAATGACCGTGACGCCCAGTTCCGCCTGGGCTGTTGCTATCTGGACGGCCTCGGTGTAAGTGCTGACCGCGCCTCAGCTCTTTACTGGCTGAAACAGGCGGCTGCCCGCGGTCACCGGGATGCCAAGGCTCTGCTCAGCCAGCTGAGCTGATTTTTAGTCTTTGTTAAACAAAGCATCGGTCATGGTGCGCCTGTTCAGGTGCAGGACATCTAGTCTGCTGAACAAGACCATGAAAAATTATCTTTTACCTCTGCTTCTTGGCGTTGCTTCTGCTCTCTGTGTGGGAAGTCGGGCAGAAGCACTTCCCGTTGTTCCCGAAACAGCTCTTGTGGCACTGCCCGGGGCAGAAGAACTGGTGGCGGAGCACCGGCACCACTGCCCGCCGCCCCGCCATCACCGCCGCCGCCACTGCTGCCACCCGCCGCGTCGCCACCGCTGCTGCCCGCCGCCCCGCCGTTGTTACCGGGGGGTACTGCGTATCAATTGGTGACCGCCGGCTCCGGCTCACCGTCCATTCCCGCCGCTTTTGCTGCCTCCGGTTGGGCTGCCCGTTTTCAACGCTGCGCACGGTGTCCGCATCGTGCGCGCTCATATTCTCCCCATTCCGGGAGAATGGGCTTGTTTGCCACGGGGAAGAGTAGTATACTGGGCTCATGTCGATTTCAGAGGAACTATTTGAGCGGGCATGCCGGGTGATTCCCGGTGGGGTGAACTCTCCGGTGAGAGCCTTTCGCCGGTTGGAGCGAGCACCGTTTTTTGTAACGCGTGCAGAAGGCGCACACCTGTGGGATGAGGATGGGCGGGAATACATCGACTACGTAGGCACCTGGGGCCCGGCTATTCTGGGGCATGCCCCGGAGTGTGTCATTTCCGCCGTGCGGGAGTCGGCACTTGCCGGGTTGGGCTATGGTATCCCTACGCGGGTGGAGGTGGAGATGGCAGAGACGGTGTGCCGTTGGTTACCCTCCGTAGAGATGGTGCGTATGACCAACAGCGGGACAGAAGCCACCATGAGTGCCATTCGTCTGGCTCGCGGCTATACCGGGCGCAAATATATCATCAAGTTTGCCGGGTGCTACCATGGGCATTCGGACGGCCTGCTGGTGGCGGCTGGGAGCGGGGCTCTCACACACGGAGAGCCGGACAGTGCCGGCGTGCCGCAGGAGTACGCCTCACTCACACTGGTGCTGCCGTATAACAACCCGGAGGCGGTGCGGGCAGCCTTTGCTCAGTACCCCGGTCAGATTGCTGCCGTCATTGTGGAGCCGTACCCCGGCAATGCCGGCTTCTACCTGCCGAAAACCGGGTATCTGGAATTCTTGCGCGAGATAACGGCAAAGGAAGGTACGGTGCTGATTTTTGATGAGGTGATGACCGGGTTCCGTATCTCTCCTGCCGGGGTGCAGGGCAAGCACGGCATCACACCGGATTTGACCACGCTGGGCAAGATTATCGGCGGCGGTCTGCCGGTGGGGGCTTTCGGCGGCCGACGAGATATCATGGAGTGTGTATCCCCGCTGGGCGGCGTGTACCAGGCCGGCACCCTCAGCGGCAATCCCGTGGCCATGGCTGCGGGCCTGGCGCAACTGCGCTATCTGGAGTCGCATGATTCTTACACCCGCCTGGAGCAGCTGGGTGCCCGGCTGGAGGAGGGCGTGCGCCGAGTGCTGCACGATGCCGCTCTGCCGTTCACCTTCAAGCGCAGCGGCTCCATGTACTGCCTGTTCTTCACCTCGCAGGATGTGTATGATCTGGATTCTGCCATGACCGGCAGCTTTGATATGTTCCGTACCTACTTCCACAGCATGCTCGAGCAGGGGGTCTACGTAGCCCCCTCGCCCTATGAGACAGGCTTCATCTCTACCGCCCACACAGAGGCGGATATTGATGCCACGGTGGCGGCCATGGCCCGCGCTCTGGCTTCGGTGAAAAGCATGTGACCGAAAAAAGGGTGGCAAATACGCCGAAATGTGCTATACTGAGCCCGCAACAGCTTTTTAACAGCTTATGAACATCGATTTCGAGAAGAGCGGCGGCCTGGTGCCGGCCATTATTCAGGATGCCCGCACAGCCAAGGTGCTGATGCTGGGTTACATGAACCGCGAGGCCTACGACAAGACACTGGAGACGCGCAAAGTAACCTTTTTCAGCCGTTCCCGGCAGCAGCTGTGGGTGAAAGGTGAGACCAGCGGCAACTTCCTGGAGCTGGTGGATATTCGCGTGGACTGTGACAACGACACTCTGCTGGTGCAGGTGAACCCCGTTGGCCCCGTCTGCCACACCGGCACAGATACCTGCTGGGGCGAGGTGAACGAGGCTTCCCCCCTCATGTTCCTGAGCGAGCTGCAGGATTTCATCAACAAGCGCCGCGAGGAGATGCCGGAGGGCTCCTACACCACCTCCCTTTTCCGCGATGGTGTCAACCGCATGGCCCAGAAAGTGGGTGAGGAGGCACTGGAGGCCTGCATTGAGGCTGTCAACGGTACAGACGACCGTTTGCTTTACGAGGCTTCCGACATGTTCTACCACCTCATCGTGCTACTGGCCTCCAAGGGGCTCCGCATTGAGCAGGTGGCAGAGGAGCTGGTCACCCGCCACAAACCGGGCTGGAAAAAGCACTGATAGGGCAGTTATTCTATCAGTTGGAAAAAATCTTGAACATATCCCCACTCTCGGGAGTCAGTACCATATCAGTCCTTTCGGGGCACGGTGAAGGAGAGAGCACCGCCGCCCCACACCAAAGAGAGGATTGAGTTTCATAGGTAGTAAGTTGGAGAAAGCCCCGTCGGATGACGGGGCTTTCTTTATGAATGAAAATAAGCGTATTATGGCGGCGTGGCCAATTTTGTGTTTTGCTGTTTTTTGTGAGATAATTGCCCCAAATGCCCATTTTTATGGTCTGAATTTAGACTGAAAAATTCAATATTCTTTGACAATCCAATTATATGTCGGCGTTTCCCTTCCCCAGGGCAAACGCATTGGAGTAGTGTCATGCAAAGCGGGTCATACAAATACAGACTTAAGGACCTCTAAAGCAAAGTCTTCCTGCAAGGCTGCCTTGAACTTCATAGAGCGATAGGATAACTTAGTAGGATGAGTATCTTTG
>JAFQEY010000002.1 GCA_017398765.1 Akkermansia sp. | reverse complement strand
TGACAGAACTCCCATTATTATCGCTGCTGTCAAGGATATGCCGGTGGAAGAGAAAATCAAGCTGATTCAGGAGATTAAGCAGAGTGCGGAGCTTAAGAAACTGGTGGAAACCGCTATGTCTATATCTGATGGTAAGTTGGTTAAATCCTATACCGAGCTCGATGACTTTGAACCGGAGGATATTGCCGGCAAACTCTCTTTTGATACCAAAATTCAGCTTATTGAAATTGTTGCAGATATAGCCAAGATTTCTGTGGCTCTTGGCATAGAAAACGAGAAGGTGAGAGATTCGTTCTGATTAGAAAATGATATCGGATTGCCGGAGGCCGTTCAAGAGCCTGTCTCAGCAATCATATTGGGTAACAAGTTCAGCTCAGGCAGACCGGGCACTGCTGCTATATACGTGAATCAGTAGCTTTGTGCAGGAGCGTGAGTGTTAGCTTTCCGTTGGCGGCTGTGTGTATAAATGATTTTCCGCGCAGCGTGTTTTCTGCACGCTCAGAGAATCAGCATGCAGTCGCCGTAGGAGAAGAATCGGTAGCGTTGCTCCACGGCTTGTCGATAGGCTTCCATGATGAGTTCCTTACCGGCAAAGGCACAGACGAGCATGATGAGGGTGCTCTGCGGCAGGTGGAAGTTGGTGAGCAGCGCATTGGTGACTTTGTATTCAAAGCCGGGGTAGATAAAGATATTTGTTTCTCCGCAGCCGGGGGGCAGGGGGCGGCCGTGGCGGGCTGCCAGCGTTTCCATGACCCGCACACTGGTGGTTCCCACGGCGATGACCCGCTGCGAGGCTTCGATGGCGGTTGCCGTGCTCTCCGGCATGAAAAAGCTTTCCGTGTGCATGTGGTGGTCTTCAATCATTTCAGCCTTGACCGGGCGGAACGTACCCACGCCCACATGAAGTGTGACAAATGAATGCGGAATGGCTGCCAGTATTTCCGGGGTAAAATGAAGCCCGGCGGTGGGGGCTGCAATAGCTCCCTCATGCGCGGCGTAGATGGTTTGGTAGCGTTCCTTGTCCGCCGGTTCACTTTCTCGGTTCATGTAGTGAGGGAGAGCGAGCCGCCCGTAGGTTTCCGCATCCACCGGCCTGTCCCAGCGGATGAAGCGGTAGCCCTCCTCATCAATTGCTTCCACAGTGCCGGTAGCATCCCCCACCTGCACGGTACGCCCTACTTTCATTTTTTTTCCCGGGCGTACCATACATTTCCAGACCAGTTCCCCCATCATCCCCGCACGAACCAGTTCAATGCTGCCGTCGTTGCTGAAGTAACGGGCGGGTATCACCTTGGTGTCATTGAGCACAAAGTGATCCCCCGGCCGCACGTAGTCAAGAATATCACTGAAATGGCGGTGCTCAATACACCCCGTGTCTCGGTGAACTACCAGCATACGGCTGGCGGCTCGATCCGGGAGCGGGCGGTCAGCAATGAGTTCCTCCGGCAGGTGATAATCGAAATCAACAGTACGCACGGCTGGGTGGTGGTGGCGGGTAAATCAGCAGGGGAAAATTTCTATACGACGCAGCACTTCATCACGGCCGAGTACCTGCATGATGACATCAATACCGGGGCCTGCGTGGGTGCCGGTGAGAGCCATGCGCAGCGGGAACATCATGGCCCCGACCTTGACTCCGCGCTCCTTGGTCATGGGTTTCACCAGTTTCATGGCTTCCTCTCCGTTCCACTCCGGCAGTTTGCGGGCGGCTTCGGCAAAGAGATTGAGCATCTCTCGGGCGTTGTCCTGAAGCTTTGCCATGGATTCCGCTTCGTACTCCAGAACCTGTACCCAGCGAACCCATGCGGGTACCTCACTGAGCAGCTGTACTTTGGTCTGCACGCTCGGCAGGGTTTCACGCAGCTGCGGGGTGTCCTCCAACTCGGCTGCCGTGCAGAAGGGCAGTGCCAGTTCCGTAAACGTTGCGGGATCCAGGCGCATGATGTGCTGCTGGTTCATCCACTTGCACTTGGTGATATCGAATTTAGCGGCGGCTCGGTTCACGTTCTCCAGAGAGAAGAGGTCAATGAGCTGCTGCTTGGAGAACACTTCGTCATCGCTCTTGGGGCTCCAGCCCAGTAGTGCGATGAAGTTGATGACCGCATCCGGCAGGAAACCGTCCTCCGGGTAATTACCCAACTGAGCTCCCACGTCACGCTTGCTCATCTTGGAACCGTCCGGGTTTTGGATGAGGGGGATGTGGGCGTACACCGGCGGCTCGATGCCAAAGGCATCAAACAGTTGCAGGTGCTTGAATGTGTTCATAATGTGGTCTTCGCCGCGGATGACGTGGGTAATCTTCATCTCAATGTCATCCACCACATTGACCAGGTGGAAAATGTAGGAGCCGTCCGTGCGCTTTACCACCATGTCCGGGGTGTTGTCCGCATTGTTGTAGTCTACGGAAATATCACCACAGACGAGGTCGTGCAGCGTCATGACACCCTCGCGTTTGAAGCGGAAACGCCACACCGTGCCTTCTCCGGTGCCGGGAATTTCATCGCCGTTCTTATCTCTCTTGTTGGGGGCAGGGCATTCGTATACTCGTCCCATGTCCACGAGCTTTTGGAAGTAGCGGTCGTATATCTCCTTGCGCTGACTCTGGTAGTAGGGGGCATAGTCGCCGCCTTTCCCTTCGCCCTCATCCCAATCCAGCCCCAGCCATTCCATACCGGTGAAAATGGCCTTCATGGCATCTTCCACGTGCCGTTCCTGATCCGTATCCTCAATGCGCAGGATAAAGGTACCACCCATCTTGCGGGCAAAGAGATAGTTGAAAAGAGCGGTGCGGGCTCCACCTATGTGCAGGTAACCGGTCGGTGAGGGGGCAAAGCGTGTGCGGACTTTCGTAGACATGCGCGCCTTATACACCCTTTGACGATTTTTTTCAAGCGTAATTCGCGCTCATGCGCGACATGCGGCGCGCGCAAATCATGCGCTGCGTAAAAGCTGACTCAATAGTTTCTTTACAAAAGGGGGGAGAGGTGCTAAGTTCACATGTCTTTGTTACAGTCATGAACAACCTGCTTTCCATTGAAGAGTTGAACGGCGATCAGATTCGTGAGTTGCTTGCTTTGGGTCACAAGCTCAAGGCAGAGCGTGGTCGCCACTCCCATTGTCCGTTGACCGGGCAGACATGGGCTCTCATTTTCTCCAAGTCTTCCACCCGTACGCGTGTTTCTTTTGAGGTGGGTATTGCCGAACTTGGCGGCCGACCGATGTTTCTTTCCACCCGAGATATACAGTTGGGGCGCGGGGAACCTATCAAGGATACCGCTCGTGTGCTGGGTCGCATGATACATGGTGCCGTCATCCGCACTTACGCTCAACAGGACGTGGTGGATTTTGCTGCCTATTCCGGTTTGCCCACTATCAATGCGCTGACTGATTTGGAGCATCCCTGCCAGATCCTGGCCGATTTGCTCACGATTGAGGAACAGTTCGGTGTGGGTTCCTGGAGGGATATGAAGATTTCTTTCCTGGGGGATGTGGACAACAACATGGGACGCTCCTGGATGTGGGCGGCCAGGCATCTGGGCTTCACGCTGGCTCTTGCCGGCCCCGAGCAGGCTTTGCCCAAGCCGGAAACGCTGGCTGCTCTCGATTGCAGCAACATCATCTGTACTACGGATGCCGCTGAGGCGGTGCGGGATTGCGCCGTGGTGAATACGGATACCTGGATTTCCATGGGGCAGGAAGCAGAGAAGGGAACGAAGGAGAAAGCGTTCTTCCCGTATCAGGTCAATGCAGAGCTGCTGCAGCTCGCAAGACCGGACCATGTGGTGATGCACTGTCTGCCCGCATACCGAGGCTATGAAATCACGGATGATGTGCTGGAGGCGAATGCGCCTGTCATCTTCCGCGAAGCAGAAAACCGACTGCACGCTCAGAAAGCCGTTCTCTACACGCTGGCTACCACCCGTCAGGCCTGATTATGAGTACATACGAGGAAAGAATCGAAGAGCTGTTGGAAGATATGTCCGTCTTTGAGGATTGGACGGAGCGTTACGAGTTTATCATCTCTTTGGGACGCAAGCTGCCGCCCATGCCTGAGGCTTACCGCCGCAACTCCAACCTGATTAAAGGTTGCCAGAGCCGAGTCTGGGTGGGTACAGAGATGTTCATGGGGCAGATGAAGATTCACGCTGACAGCGATTCCCTTATCACAAAAGGTCTCATTGCGCTTTTTATCCGTCTGCTGTCGGATTTGACGCCGGCGGAGATTCTGGCGGCTGATCTCAGCCGGCTGGATGAATGCGGAATCCGTGAGCATCTGGCCTCCACCCGCGCCAATGCGCTCACCGCTATGGCCGGCACTATACTCAAAGCTGCGGAAAAAGCTCAGTAAGCCCATATCGTGAATCTTGCCACTGCCATAGCTGAGCGTCTGCAGAAGCTGCCGCCTGCCACAGATGCTTTTTGCGTGCTGGACGGTACGGTTTGGCCGGGGGTGTTTGTGGATGCTCTGGCTGACAGATTGCTGGTGTCTTTGCGGGATGTTGAGCTGCCTCATGCGCTGGCAAAACAGCTTCGGGAAATCGGACGCCCTGTGTACGTAAAGCGTCTGGACAAAGATGTCAAGGCGGCTCCGCTTCATTTTTGCGGCCCCTTGGCAGATTTGCAGTTTGAAATCCGTGAGAATGGTGTCCGCTATCTCATGGATATGGGGGCAGGGTATTCACAGGGGATTTTTCTTGACCAGCGGGATAACCGCGCGGCGGTTCGCCAACGCTGCCTCCCGGGTACGACTCTGCTGAATACTTTTGCTTACACCGGGGCCTTTTCGCTCTGTGCGGCCTTGGCCGGGGCTATTACCACGACGCTGGATTTGGCGCAACCCTGTCTGACCTGGGGCAAACATAACATGGAACTCAACGGTGTCAACCCTGAGGCGCATTTCTTCTGCAAGGGGGATGTCCTTCATTGGTTGGAGCGTTTTGCCCGCCAAGGGCGGCGTTTTGATGCCATTGTTCTTGACCCTCCCACTTTCTCACGCGATGAAAAGGGGCGTATCTGGCGCGTGGAGCGGGATTACGGAAAATTGGTGGAAAAAGCCGTTGCTTGTCTGGAGCCGGGAGGGTGGATGCTTTGCTCCACCAATTGCCGTAAGCTCACTCACGCAGCTTTCAGACGGCTTGTTGCCTCCGGTTGCCCCGGTGCGCGCCTTTCTTCTGCACCCATGCCCTTTGATTTTGACGGTGAGGACTATCTTAAGTGCATCTGGCTGCAAACCTGACGCTTTTTTGCGCGGCTCGGAGCCTGTATAGTCAGCCGCAAGATTTTGTGGAGGCTTTTTGCGCGGTGCCTTTGTCACGGGCTGCGACCCATGTCTGAAAAATTGCTCTAATCCCCCGTTTCTCATGGGCTCACAGGGTTTTTGATTTAGAAATATTCTTAAGAAAACTAAAATAACGCGATATACAATATATGGTATGGGTGAAAAATTTAAGCACCTATATTTTGTGGATGAAAAGTTGAAGAAGATGTAATTTTTTGCTTGCAATGGGCGAGATAGCGTGCTAAATTCTGCCCGGTTCGCGCTACGGCGGGCGTGTGGGGGAATGTAGGCCCGCGGCGCAGGCAGATGCAGCGGCTAAACTCTCTCCCAAACAGTTTACATACAACAAATCAGCTCTACAAGACATGTCGGAAATCATCAAACGCAATGGCAAGCGCGAACGCTTCGAGGCCTACAAGGTACAGCAGGCTATCGAGAAGGCGTATCACGCTTCCCAGGAAGAATACAACCCGCTGGTATATGCCAACGTGCTGGATGCTCTCAAGAAAGAGGAGTACCTGCCGGTGGAAAAAGTGCAGGATATCATTGAAAAAGAGCTGATGAAGGCGGGCTCGTTTGACACGGCACGCAACTTCATCAAGTACCGTTTCCTGCACAAACTGCAGCGCGAACAGATTGCCGGCATGTACCAGGGTAACACCTGGGTGGATTGTAAACAGACTATTGAGGAGTACGTGGGTAACACGGACTGGCGCATCAAGGCCAACTCCAATACAACCTATTCCAACGCCGGGTTGGTGAACAACACCGCCGGTAAGGTGATTGCCAACTACTGGCTTGACCAGGTGTATACCCCGGAGGAAGGGGCAGCGCACCGCAATGGCGACTACCACATTCATGACTTGGACTGCCTGACGGGATACTGCGCCGGTTGGAGTCTGCGTAACCTGCTCAACGAGGGCTTTAACGGTGTGCGCAGCCGTGTGAACAGCTGCCCGCCCAAGCACTTCCGCGAGGCTCTGGGGCAGATGGCCAACTTCCTGGGCATTCTCCAGTCAGAGTGGGCCGGTGCGCAGGCATTCAGCTCTTTTGATACTTATCTTTCCCCCTATCTCTTCAAAGACCAGCTGCCGTACGCTGCAGTGAAGAAAGCCCTGCGTAACTTCGTCTATAACCTGAACGTTCCATCCCGCTGGGGGCAGAGCCCGTTCACGAACGTGACGATTGACTGGACCGTTCCCCGTGACCTGCGCGAGCAGGCACCGTTCTCCGGCGGGCAGCACATCTTTGAGGGGCTCAATGACGAAAAACTGCTGGCAATAGCCCGCGAACGCGGTGTTGATTCTCTTACCGGGCTGACCTACAAGCACTTCCAGCCGGAAATGAAAGTGATTCAGCGTGCGTTCTATGAGGTGCTTACTGAGGGTGACAGCACAGGCCAGCCTTTCACCTTCCCCATCCCCACGGTGAATATCACTGAGGACTTCGACTGGGATGGTGAGAACGTGCCGCTGCTCTTTGAGAATGCCGCCAAGATTGGTTCCTCCTATTTCCAGAACTTCATTGGTTCTCAGTATAAATATGATGAGAACGGCAATAAGGTAATCGATGAGGAAGCCTACAAGCCGGATGCGGTGCGCTCCATGTGCTGCCGCCTGCAGCTGGATTTGCGAGAGCTGCTCAAGCGTGGTGGCGGTCTCTTCGGCTCTGCTGAAATGACCGGCTCTATCGGTGTGGTGACCATTAACATGGCGCGTCTCGGTTACCTGTACAAGGGTAACAAGAATCTGCTCTATACCAAGTTGGGAGAGCTGATGGACCTGGCCAAGGAAACGCTGGAGAAGAAGCGTGTGTTCATCAACACTCTTTACGAGCGTGGGCTTTATCCCTACACCAAGCGATATCTGCCGCACCTGCGCAACCACTTCTCCACCATCGGTCTGAACGGCGTGAACGAAATGCTGCGCAATTTCTCCAATGATACCCTCAACACCGCTGTGCCGGAAGGTATCGCCTTTGCAGAGGAAGTGCTGCACTTCATGCGTGAACGCATTCGCGGCTATCAGGCTGAGACCGGCAACCTGTATAACCTGGAAGCAACCCCGGCTGAGGGCACGACCCACCGCTTTGCCCGTGAGGACCAGAAGCGCTACCCGGACATCATCCAGTCCGGTACGCCCGGCCACCGTTACTACACCAACAGCTCCCAGCTGCCGGCCGGCTATACGCATGACCTCTTCAAGGCACTTAAGATGCAGGACAAGCTGCAGTGCTGCTACACAGGCGGTACCGTATTCCACATGTACATGAACGAGGCTATCTCCTCACCGGAGGCCTGCCGCGATATTGTGCGCAAGGTGCTGACCAACTTCAAGATGCCCTACATCACTGTGACCCCGCTCTTCTCCGTCTGTGAGAAGCACGGTTATCTGAAAGGTCGTCATGACTTCTGCCCCATCTGCGATGAGGAGCTTATCGCCCGCGCCCGCAAGGAGGAGCAGCCTGAACTTCCCCTCTTCTGATAAACTTTTAACCTCCAACCAATAGAATCACCAATATGAGCGATATTAAACCCGTACTTAAGACAGATGCTCAGATTCTGGCTGAGCACGCCGAAGAGCGCACCCGCTGCACTGTGTTCACCCGCGTCATGGGCTACCACCGTCCGGTGGAGACCTTCAACGCCGGTAAGCAGGGCGAGTTCGAGGAACGCGCTCACTTTGCTGAGCCCGGTTGCGGTTGCTGTGAGGACGTCATTCTCAAGTAATGCGCCATCCCGCAGACATTACCCCGCTGACCTTCCTGGACTATCCCAAGAAAGCGGCTTGCATCTTCTGGTTCACAGGGTGCAATCTGCGCTGCCCCTACTGCTACAACCCTGAGCTGGTTTTCGGCAAGGGGGGCGGCATGGATGAAATGGCCTTCCTGCAGGAGCGCGCCGGTTTTTTAGATGCCGTCGTCCTCTCCGGTGGGGAGGCCACTCTTAATCCTGACATTGCTGAGCTTTGCCGCAAGATAAAATCCATGGGCTATCTGGTCAAGGTGGATACCAACGGCTCCAATCCGCAGGTGATGCGAGAGCTGTTGGAAGAGCACCTCATTGACTATGTTGCCATGGATAACAAAATGCCCTCCTCCCGCAGCTGGCGAGTGCCGGGGGGAGAGCGGCTTTTTGACCGTTATAAGGAGACGCTGAGGCTTCTTCAAATTCACGGAGTAGAGCATGAAATTCGCACGACCGTGCACCCCGGTCTGCTGGATGAGGCTGATATTTTACAAATGATACGCGAGACCCACCAACTGGGGTACCGCGGGACATACTATCTCCAGTTTTTCTTCTCGGAGGGGAAGGTGAAGACACTAGGCAACCTGCAGCCGCCTACCCGCCGCTATGACCGCCGGCTGCTGGATGATATGTCGCCGTTGAAAATCGGTTACCGCAATTTCCCGGAAGATCGCTACCGCTGATTTTATCTCTCAGATGCCTTGTGTGAATCATTTGGCTGAATTGATTACCCCATTTTTTTGCCGGTACGGGAAGCCAAAAGCAAAGGGGGGGTCAATTGAGCAATGATGAATTTGCCGGACTCGCATTGTTGAGTATCGCGGCGGCTTTCGCGTAGCGCACCAGCTTGCCGTCCGTCAAATCGGCAAAATAGGGGGTGGCATGGCGGAACCATGCGCCGGTGTTCGCTATGGTACGTTTCCCGAAATGCCAGGTGCCGGAGCGGTGGAAATGCCCCAGGATGATATTTTCTGCCTGCGGGAAGTATTGTTCTGCAAATTGGTTGGCCTTTCTGCCGCTAGTCAGCCAGCCACGGATGATGCCCAATGGGCGTTGCGGTGGCCAGAAGCAGTGCATGAAACCACGAATAAGCGGATTTCTGATGCCCTCTCGTCGCATGATTGGAACGGTCAGTTGGCACATGGCGCGTGCCAGCTCCATGCGCTGAGCCAGATCTGAATCTGCATCCGGATATTGTTTGATGAGGGCATGACAGGCTGGTTTGTTACGCAGGTATTCCCAACTCCAGGGGGCAACTTCTTTGTAGATGGCGTGTCCGTGCATGATGACGGTGTTGCCTTCCCACAGGGAAGCAATCATGAACCGGATATCCGGATCGTGATTCCCGGATAATTCTATCAGCTTAACCTTGTGTTGCCGGCAGAGTTGGCGGAATTCCTCCCGGAGCTTTAACCCTTTTTCTCTCCAATCGCAGACTCGCGTTTCTGCCAAATCTCCGGCTACAACCAGATACTGAATCCCGGACAAAAGCGGGGCCAGTTCCGGGATAGACGGAACCTCACACCGCTCATGCCCCAAGTGTAAATCAGAGATGACTCGCACGGTTTCCCCCGGTGCGGGATTCAGGTGGCAGATGAGTGGTGTCTCCATGTGGTAATCAGAGCTGGCGTTGGCGGAGGGCCTCATAGAGACAGACCCCGGTTGCGACTGAGACGTTGAGGCAGGGCACGGAACCCATCATCGGGATGCGCACCAGAAAATCACAGTTCTCTTCTGTCAGTCGGCGCATGCCATCACCCTCTGCCCCCATAACCAGGGCAATACCCCCTTTGAAATCAATATCATAGACAGAGCGGTCCCCGTGGTCGGAGGTCCCCACAAACCAGATGCCTGCTTCTTTCATGTCTTTCATGGTGCGGGCGAGATTGGTCACTTGAATAAAGGGAACCTTTTCTGCGGCACCGACAGAGACGCGCAACACGGTTTCGGTGATGCCAACGGACTTGTCCTTGGGAGCAATGACGGCGGATACTCCTGCGCCGTCTGCCGTGCGGAGGATGGCCCCCAGATTGTGAGGGTCCTGGATGCAGTCCAGCACCAGATAGAGCCCCTGTGGTTGCTCCTGTAAAATGTCCGTCAGCGCGTCTTCATTCTGCGCTTTGATGACAATGCCGGCCGCTTTTTTTTCAAAGCGGTTTTCTGTGCGTACGGTGTGTTTGTTGGGGCGTGCGGTTCTGTCGTGTCCGTGGGGTTTCATAAAATCAGTTACCGGTGATGATGTTGAGAGCTGCTCCGGCCATGAGAAAGCCGAATGTGCCGGTGACATGGGTGGCGGAGCCGAATCCGCTCGCACAGCCTATGCCGCCCTTCTGACCGGGCTCCCGCTCGCAGCTGACGCTGCCGTCACATCTGGGAAAACGTGGTTTTTCTGCGGAATAAACGCAGGGGATGCCGATTTCCGGGCACTTGTCATGGAGCGGGAAATTGTAGTCTTTGCGCAGATTTTTCCTGAGTTGAGACAGCATGTTGTCGCCACAGGTGCGTGACAGGTCTGCCAGTCGGATGGCGGAGGCATCAATCCTGCCGCCCGCTCCGCCACAGGTGACCACGGGAATGTTTCTTTGTCGGCACTCAGCAATGAGGTGCGTTTTGGGGCGCATGGAGTCAATGGCGTCGATGACTACATCCGGCTGCGTCTCAAAGAGCCGCTCTGGGTGGCTGACTGTGTAGAAAGAGAATTGCTCCACTACCTGAACCGCCGGGTTGATGCTTCTGAGCCGTTCGCCCATGGCTTCTACTTTTGCTCGGCCGTAGTTGTCTCCCAAGGCATGTATCTGGCGATTCGTGTTGGTGATACACAGGTCATCCATGTCCATGAGGATGATGGTGCCAACCCCGCTGCGAGCCAGTGCCTCTGCGGCCCATGAGCCCACGCCGCCAATGCCGACTACCGCTACTCTGGCTGCAGACAGTTTCTCTGCCGCTTGCATGCCGTAGAGACGAATGATACCGCCGAATCGTTCCGTATCCATCATGGTTCGTTGCAGGGGATGTTGAGGCGTTTAATGCTGCGGGTGATACCGATTTCGGTATCAATATCCAGAACCACGCCGCTGATGGTGGCGGGGAAGCCCCCGATGGGTAATTTGCAGGGCAGGGTGGTAATCTGTGCTTTCAGTACAGCTTCTTTGTCCCGCCCGATGACCCCGCAGCTGCTGCCACACATGCCGGCATCGGTAAGGTAGGCCGTACCCCCCGGCAGAATTTGCTCATCAGCCGTCTGCACGTGAGTGTGGGTGCCGATAACAGCGGATACCTGACCGTCCAGGTGATAACCCATGCTTATTTTTTCGCTGGTTGCCTCTGCGTGCATGTCGACCAGAATGGCATTTGCTCCGGCTTCCCGCAGCCTTGCGGCTTCTGCGGGGGCATGCAGAAAGGGGTTTTCCGCTTTGCCGGGCATGAATGTCCTGCCAATGAGGCAGAGAACGCCCAGCTTGCCTGCGGGGGTGTCAATGATGCAGCTGCCGACCCCGGGAAGCCCGGATTGGTGGTTGTGCGGACGGAGTACACGGGGGTGGGTATCCAGTGCCTCAATCATTTCATTCTGGTCCCAGGCATGGTCTCCCAGGGTGATTATATCTACCCCGGCGGCAAAGAACTCCTGCGCCAGGCGGGGAATGATACCACGCCCCGCCGCTGCATTTTCTCCGTTTACCACCACAGCATCCGCACCATATTCGCTGCGGATGGCGGGCAGTTCTTTATATAGAGCCTTTCGTCCGGTTTCTCCGACTACGTCCCCCAGAAAGATGACAATCATGCGGGTGTTTTATTTGGACGGAACACAGGGCACAACCGTCACGGGAATAGAGGCGGCGCGGATGATTTTTTCTGCGGTGTTACCCAGCAGGATGGAGGTGAGCAGACTATGGTGGCGATTGCCGATGACAAGCATATCTACATTGTGCCGCTTGCAGAAGTTTTTCATGCATTCCACAATGTCATCTGCCTCTTCTGCTTTGCCGTAGATGGGAATTCCCCATCTCTTGCTTATTTCCTCTGCCAGCTGTTTGGCTCTGGTATCTGCCATGTTCAGAATCTCACACCCCACTCCGACGCGCGGAAGCTCAATGCCGGGTATGCCCTCCGGGACATCGCAGGCAGACAGGCTGCCTGCTGCATCTATCACACAGGGTTCAACCGCGTGGAGCAGATACATCTTACCTCCGCACTGGCGAACCATGTTGGCGGCAAAATCCAGCACGGGGCGGGATTCCTCAGAAAAATCGGTAGCAGCTAATATCCTCATCATAGACTTATATTATCATGAATGTTGTTCTGAACCAAGAATAAAGACGTAAAACTTAACCTCTGAATTTAGCTTTTTGGTGCTGCCAGACGGCAAATGCCGCACACAGTACATTGGGCAGCCACAGGACGATGTAGGGAGTGATACCGCCGGATTTGCGCGAAAGTTCGCAGAATACCAGTGCCATGAAATAGACTGCCGCTACCAGAATGCCGATAGCGAAGCCGGTAGACGTATCGCGGCGTCGTGCCGTGATGGCCAGCGGAACGCCGATGAGCGAGAAAACGATGCAGGCGCAGGCAAAGGAGAGACGCTGCACTCCTTCTGTGCGGAATGCCCTGATGTTCTTTTTGTTCATCTGCCCCATGAAGTCCATGGCATCTTTGCGGGTTGCTGCCCAGAGTCTTGCTGCGCAGGGGAAGGTTTGTTTTCTGCCTGCGGCCTCTTCACACTGGTGCAGTGTCCCCGGATTAACCCCATCCAGAATGGCCAGTTGGTTGAGAACATCGCTTATCTCTGTGTTGGTGAAGCGGTTTGGCTTGAATTTACGGGATGTGCGGATGGGGATATGTACCTGCATGGGCATCTCGCTGATGATGGGCAGGTTGGTGACCGTCCCTTTCTTCCTGTCCTCTGACGTGCTTTCCATGGTGGCATTTTTCAGCGTCAGGCTCAGGATACGGGTTTTGATATCAAATGTGCCGATTCGGGCGGACTCGGCATGGATGGCGTCAAACTTGGGGCCGCCGGCCCCTGCGAGCGATTCATCAGAGGGGTAGATGTGAACACCCAGCAGGTCATCACCGCTGCGTTGCTCAATGTAGAGCTGTACCTTGTCCAGCTTGGTCGAATCCTGACTGGAACTGAGTAGATTGCGGGGGTTGTCCATGGCTGCTTTAACCACCAGCTCCGTCATGGCCTGTTTGCCCTTGGGGGCAATCTCTATGTTGATATAATAGCAGATGAAGGAAAGAACTATACCCATGCCGATGGCGGGCGCACTCAGCCGCCACAGACTCAGCCCTGCCATGCGCATAGAGGTCAGCTCATTATCCGCTGCCAATCTCCCGTACACCAGCAGAACGGCGGTCAGGAAGCCCCACGGCACAGAGAAAGTGAGAGAAAAGGGGATAACCTGAAGAATGAAGTCAATGACGATGGTGGGCGGGGCCCCGCTCTCTACCAGGAGGGAATGCAGTTCCTTGAAAAGCTGACCCAACAACAGCAGCATCGTGAGAGACAGCACCCCGAGGAAGGTGATGGCTATTAACTGGCGGAGAATGTAACGATCCAGCGTTTTCATGTACGTACTGCCATATTCTAGCATATTTGTTAACTTTTGCAAACAAGAAATCATGCGAAAGCCAATTTCATGATCGGAAAGCATCAAAAGACAGTCAGCTGTCCGTTTTCCGCTTGCAATCAGGGGGCAGAGATAGTAACATGTGAGCATGTCGTTACTGGAAGTTCTCAGAGCTCTGTTTGAGATTGTGGTGCTCTGGATATTGTTCTATCAGCTTTATCGTGCTATCAAGGATTCCCGAGCGGCTGCCATTTTGGCAGGGTTGATTGCTACGGTTATTCTTGGGTATATTTTGCTGGAATTGACGCATGCTGTTGTGTTGCAACAGATAGCCGGATTGATAATCGGCCCCGGTACATTGCTTGTGGTGTTGTTTCAGCCGGAGGTTCGTTCGGCGTTGGCCAAGTTCGGCTCCAATAAGCTGTTGCGGCGTTTTCTTAATCAGCGGGAAACCAATATGAATTTTGTGCAGACGGTTTGCAGCTCCGTGTCCTATTTGGTGAGCAAGCGTTATGGCGCGCTGATAGCCATTTGCCGCAACAACAACTTGCAGGAGTACACATCCTCAGGCACGGAGCTTGATGCCTGCTATACCCGTGAGCTGATAGGTACCATCTTCATGCCCAAAACACTGCTGCATGACGGAGCGGTCATTGTAAACGGAGAAAGAATCGTATGCGCTGCTGCCATTCTTCCGGTCTCCAATCGAGAGCTCAAAGACCGCAGCATGGGCTTGCGCCACCGTGCGGGTATCGGGCTGGCGGAGGCCTCTGATGCTGTGGTCATTATCGTGTCGGAAGAGACTGGTGCCGTGTCTCTTGCCGTGGGTAATGTGGTGCAGCGTGACCTGAGTCTGGAATTGCTTTCTGAACGTTTAACTCAACTCTTATACACGCATGCTTCGCAGGAACATCATAAGGAAACTGCTCATTGACAACTGGAAACCCAAGCTCATGTGCCTGGTGTGTGCCGTTGTGGTATGGTTGTTGGTCAACCACTTGCTGGTGAGGGGAACCAGCCCTGAGTGGGATATTGACGATATTCGTCTTGCAAATCCAGAGTAATTTGTTGACTATGAAAGAGTATCTCATCGTCGGAACGGATGTTAAGGTAGGAAAGACCCATGTTATCTGTGCTCTGCTGCGGGATTTGCGTGCAGGCGGAATATCAGCCTGTGGAATCAAACCGCTTGAATGCGGCGACCGCGCAGATGCCCGTGCTCTGCGGGCGGCGAGCGAATCAGGTGAGAGTCTGGAGCTGTTCAACCCTGTGTACCTGCGAGCCGGAGCGGAACCCGGAGTGGCGGCTGAGCTGGAACGCCGCAGCCTTGCTGCTGACATCTTTTGTACCGCCCGCGACAGGTGGAACCCGGCACCGGATATCATGCTGGTGGAGGCTCTGGGCGGTTGGTTGGTACCGCTGGCTCCCGGTCTGACTCAGGCAGATGCGGCAGAGCTGCTGAACGCTCCCATCATTCTGGTGGTGGGGAATCGCCCCGGGGCGGTGAATCACACCCTGCTGACAGTGCAGGATATACAGAGGAGAGGGTTAGAGTGTTGCGGCATTATTCTGAATCATCTGTCAGATGACTGGGATTCTGCATCGCTGACGAATCGAAAGGTAATCAAGGATAGTACGGGGCTGCCTATATTGGCGGAGCTGATTCACGGGCAGGATGAGATAGATTCCTCATTCCTGAAGGCAATACATTGAAAAATGCTTATGCGCTTGTTCATTTTATTGGCGGCATTGAGCTTGATTCCCGCTGTAGCGCAGGAGGCTGAGGTGGAAGAAGCCGTGCAGGTGGCGCAGACCGCAGATGCGTGCCGCACGGCGGCGGAGTCCGGTGATGCAGCGGCGCAGTATGAATTGGCACGCTGCTATTTTACCGGTTCCGGCGTAGAGCTCTCACAGAAGAAAGCTATTGATTGGCTGCGTAAATCAGCCGAGCAGGGCTATGCTGAGGCTCAGTGCAGTCTGGCAGAGTGCTATGCGGAGGGAATCGGCGTGGAGCGCAGTGAGTATGAGGCCGCAGTCTGGTGGGTCAAGGCCGCTAAGCAGAATCATCCCGAAGCACAATACAGACTGGGTGTGGCACACCTGCGCGGGGAAGGGGTCGTGCAAAGTGACACACTGGGGCTGGCGTGGTTGAAACGCACGGCGGCGCAGAATCACACAGATGCGCTGTATCACTTGGGATTCTGTTATCTGCAAGGCACGGGTGGACTGAGCAAACCGGAGGAAGCCGCATCCCTTTTTCGCCGTGCGGCAGAGCAGGGGCATGCATGGGCCTGCTACTGGTATGGAGTCTGTCTGCAGGAGGGAACAGGAGTGCAAAAAAATCCCGCACAGGCAGTAGATTACCTGTTGCGCGCTGCTGATGGACTCTGCGATGCTGCTGCGTTCCGCTTGGCTCTGTGCTATGAGCGCGGCTGGGGCGTTGCCCCGGATGCATCTGCCGCTTTCGATTGGTGTTGGCGTGCGGCGGAGGCGGGTATGCCTGAAGCACAGTTCCGCTTGGGAACCTGGCTGGAAGCGGGTTTCGGCTGTAAGGCAAACGCCGAAAAAGCCGTCAAATGGTACAAAAAAGCAGCGGGAGCAGGTCATAAGGAGGCACAAAACCGCTTGAATATCATCACTGAGAAAAAATCCGCAAAGGCTGAGGAATAATGAATTTGCCGGATTCATGGGCGGAGTGGCTCCGATTTGGGGGCGGTGCGTTGCTTCTCCTGCTCGGGCTTGTGGTTGCCGCTGTCAACTGGGGTATTTTGTTCTACAACATTTGGCACGTGTTGATTAAGAAAGATGATAAACATTCCTCATTTGTCCCGCTCATTGCCTTTTTGGGTATAGTGGCAGGGGGATATCTCCTGTCGCCCTTCCGTCCGCATTTGGCTTGGTTGGTTCTTTTGGATGCTGCTACATTGTCTTTTCTGTGCGGTCTTGTCTGGCTGCCGCTACATTGTCTTTCCTGTGCGGTCTTGTCTGTCTGCCGCTGCGTCAGAAAGAAAAAAACAGACAGATGATTGATTTAATTCAGAAATCAATAGAAGCAGAGAGTAAGAGACTTTCTGAGTGTGAGGGGCAGCTGAGGCAATACATGTCCGGCGGCGGACTGAGCTTTCTGGTGGAATGGTGGGAAAAAGAAGATTTGCTTCTTGTTGAAAACGCTCACCTTCTTTTCATTTTCGCAGATGGTAGCTATATGGACTTCCTGTTGCACCGTCCTATTGCGGAAAGATTAAGCTGCTTTCTGGCAGAATACGGAATC
>JAFQEY010000062.1 GCA_017398765.1 Akkermansia sp. | reverse complement strand
TGCTGGACCGATGAACCTTTTCAGATTCACCAGTGCCGTGTATTACCCCGCTCGGAAGTTCCGCAGAACTTCGTCTTCGCATGAGACCACGGCACGCGTCACGACCTTTTTCTTCCCTCTCTTTAGCCTCTCCGGCACCCCTCATGGTAAGGTTTACCATTCGTTCCGCAATCGCTGCGGTCCTGCGGTGCCACGGAAAGTCCGTGCATTGAAAACTGCCTTGCCCGGCTGAGCCCGCCCCGGTGTCGTTTCACCGTCGGCTTACTCTTTCGAGCTGCCCCGTAGTGGGTGCGGGGCAGACTATACACGAATCCGCTCGAAACGTCAAGCATATTTTTGAAGATTTTTTCATTTTTATTTTCGCTACCTCCAAAAACGCGCTGCAAGGCATTGAAATATGCTTGAGTTACGAAAAATGAAAAAAAATCACATTTTATTCCTGGCGGTAGAAGGGAGACATAACACCAACAAGCACCTGATGAACATATTCAGTGCCCGAACAGCTTTTCGTAATCACTGAGAACAGCGGAATACGCCTCCACCGGGCGATCCACCATATTGCTCAGCGACTGGCGGGCAAAATACGGCACATGCCCGCCGAACACCTCCTTCCCGTTCAGTTCAGATACCTTGATAGTAAGCGGCCCAGCATTTCCTGCGACCGACATTGCGGCGATAAGGGATGTCTCACCCACGCCATTATCATCCAGCACGTACAGGGCAGAACACAGATTTTCCGCGCGCAGGCGGCGCAGGAGTTCCTGCACCATCCCCTGTTCCACTACCGCCTCAGCCTTGCAAAACCGCTTGAAACGCACGCAAAGTGCCCCATAGCGCAAACGGGTATCCGCTTTCGGACTCATGAGGAAATAGTCCCACACAGAACGACACCCCCCATAGCCAAACCACCGCAGCAGATGCCGCAGCTTCAGATTCCGCCGCCGCCCGAGTGTGGAAGACGGCGCATTCAGCGGCACCAGGAAAGAAAGCATGCGGTAGCCATTGTACCGCCCGCCGGAAGTATTGGTTGATGTATTACACATGATAGTCACTTTCTGAAAATGTTTTTGTGCTCGAAGATTTCCGCTACGACACGAAAAAGCTCGATGTACACCCCTTTCATTCCCCATGCTTCCTGCAGGAGCCGGCGAGCCGCGCTCTCCGTTGAGACCGCTTCTGCGCGATTGACATATTCAGCGATTATTTCCGCGCGTCGCCGCCCCGGCGAATCTGCTATCACCGCGCATCTCCTCTTGCTCTGATAACGCAACTTCTTCATTTTCCCCTCAAATTTAATTCGATTTCACCACAACAATACTGCACCACGCCCCATACGGACACAGCTCACGCAGCACCTCGCGGCAAGCACTTCAGCATCACGCACCACACCCACACAGCACGGCACAACAACTCCCGGGCAGCAACAACAACGCGACTCCTGTCGCAAGAATAGTGGTTTTCATGGTCTTGATAAACAGTTGGATATAATTTGATAGACAGATGCACCGGCTCATGCCGTGTACGGGAGCCTGTATACCACACCGACACCTCCCTGTCAACGACTTTTTTCCCAAAAAGGGTGACGAAAAGTCAGTTTATCCGGCAATTTATCAGGATGAGGTTGACAGATAGAAGTGATAGGGAAAAACGGAATGAACCGATATCCGGGGAAAAACAGCCCCCCGCCAGAGTAACATGACACCAACGGCGGGGGATGGTTTAGTAAAGGCTATGCTGTGCTCATTTCTTCTCCGCCAATGCTTCATTGGTGTACGTAATCACCTGTGCATCGGTGCCGTCTTTGGGGCAGGAAATAAGGGAGACTGTGACGGATTCGGGGGGGAGGTTGAAAGCCTTCTTGATAAGCTTCTTATAAGCTGTCATCTGGGCGGTGTATTCTGCTTTGAGTGCATCATACGCATTCGGATGTTTTTCCGTGCCTTTGAGCTTATTCGTCTTGTAGTCGATAATATGAGCAGCGGCTACGTTATCGGCAGCATCGTAAGTAAGGACAAGGCGGTCAAGGGTGGCGGAGAGCCATTCGTCCTCATCGGTAATGGCTTCTATGGGCTGCTCATTGTAAACCACCTGCCCCGGCTGGCGGGTGAAGAGCGCTGCCACCTCCGGCTGCTGCAGGGCGGCGGCTACAACTTGGCGGGCGCGTTCGTCATCTTTGGCTGAGAGGGGGGATGTAGCGATGGTGTTGTACCATGCATCTTCGGCATCCGACTTCCACTCGATAGTCTCCCAGCATTCATGCACCATGGTGCCGAAGTCCGCACCTTTTGTGCCGGTGTAAGACATGGTTGTGGATTTTGCTTTGGGTGCGTCTTCCGGTTCTTTTGTCTGTTTGTCCTCAGCCTTGGCCAGTTTGGAGGGATTGGAACGCTTGCGGCGGGGGATGGCAGCACCCAGCGGGGGAATATAAGACGACAGCTCAGAGTCGGTGTATTTCGGTTTCAGCTCTTCATACCAAGAGGGGTTGCCTCTGGTGATGTAGGTATGATTCTCCGTGAGAGCGTCATAGGATACATCTTCCTTCGGGTCCATCCACACGCAAGCTTGGCGGAGCAGACCACCTGTAGAGTGGGCACAGCCCTTCCAGTCTTCCTTTATTTCTCCGGATTTGAGCGGTTTGTATTCCACTAATCTGGCCCCATGGCAAATGATGTAGTTGGCACGCTTGGCACGGGTAACGGCAACATAGAGGAGGTTATAGGCCTCCTTACGCTGCTGCTGCTGCCACCGGGCGGTCATGGAGGTAAACAGGGTACCGAAGCGAGCCCATTCTTTCTTTCCGCCCGGGGGGAGGATGAGAGACTGGCAATCATCTGCCACAAAGCAAGTGAGATGCTTTGTAGCATCTGAGGCTTCTCTGGAGGTGTAAGGCAGAATAACGGCATCGAACTCGAGGCCTTTGCTCTTGTGCATGGTCATAATCTGCACAGCTCCGGAGGCACCGGCTGCCTGCATGCTCAGATTCTTCATGTGCTGTACCCACTCTGCCAAGGTAGCACCCTTGGTATCGAAGACAATGGCCTCGTTCAGCCAGCGTGTGATAATGGGCCGGTTGGCGTCGGCATCTTCCGCAGGCAGCTTGGCTTGCAGGGTGTGCATCATGCCGAGGAACCCGATGCTCTGCAATTCCTGCATTAGCTTTGCGTGCGACACAGACGGTTCTTTGCCGATGAAGTCTGCCAAGAAGGAGGCGCGGACCACATTAAACGCGGCGAGGTCGCCGGGGTGCAACAGCCATTTGAAGAAATAGAGCAGGATTTCACCCATGGGGCATGCCGCAGCTGCCAGGCTATCCTTGACCAGCAGAGTGGGCAGAGCCGGCATCTTACTGACCAAGTGCTTCTGTATTTCGTCTGCGTTGTCGTTAGAACGCACCAAAATGGCAATGCTCATGCCATTCCTGGGCTTGGAGTCCTCATCTGTCAGGGTGCGGAGAACCCCCACCACCTTGTCGTAGATGAGCTCTTTCTGATTTGCGTCGTCTTCATCCTCTCCAGGCGGGGCAATGAAGCTCATTTCTGCATATCCGGAGAAATCCCTGGCGGATTTGTGCTTAGAGAAGTCCTCTGAGAAGGTGACGGGAAGCTTTTCGATGCCGTCCTTGGCATTTTCCGGCTGCTTTTCCACCTCGCCCAAGGCGGTAAAAAGCTCATTGGTGAAATCCATGATAACCGGCGAGGAGCGGAAACTGCAACTCAGGGGCGATGGCTGCAGCGGGCTTTTCCAAGGCTCCTCGCTCGCCAGCCTGTCAAACACCTCCGTTTTGCCCGTGCGGAAACCGTAGATACTCTGCTTGGTATCGCCCACGATAAACAGGCTTTCATCGGCAACGCAATGTTTCTCGCTTTTCAGATGCTTCTGCAAGCAGGCGGGCATTCCGGCGGTCCATTGTTCACCGGAGAAGTCGATGGCGTTGCTGCCGGCATCCTCCACAATGGGTTTGAGCAGGGGGGTGAGTGTGCGGAACTGAGCTTCCGAGGTATCCTGGAACTCATCGAGCATCCAGTGCGAGATTCTGCCGCCCATGCGGTAGGCAATGTGGTGGCGCAGCAGTTGATCGTTGCCCGGCTCCTTCAGCATGAGTTCCTTGGCCATGCGGGAAATGTCATCGAACGTGAGCCGGCCGTCTGCCTTGATGCAGGCATCGTAAATGGCGGCATAGCCGTCCAGCAGCTTGTGCAGGCTTTCGCTGCGCACGGCGGCGGCGCGCAATTTGCAGGGAATAGCATGCTTTGCCAGCGTCTCGGCCAGCCGGGCTATGCGAATCAGAATGGCCGTATTGGCATCGCTCACCTGCCCAAGGGCGCGCACGGCAGCTTCCAGGGTACTGATACCTTGCTGCTGAGAGGCACTGAGTTTTCGCGTGTTTTCCTTGCGGAGTTCTGTGATGATATTGCTGACGGCTTTGTTGTGAGCTTTATGTAGTATGTGATTTGAGCCTTTGTCCTCCCAGAGACGGATGGCCTGATTCAATTCATCGTTCAGTTCGGCATTTTGGTAAAATGCCTCCAGCAGCGTCGTAAGCGCGGGCGCAAGCAGCGGGAGATTGGCATAGTGGTTCACCATCTTTGCCGCATCTCTCTTGATGTAGGTTTCGCCATTGGCCAGGTCGCGGAGCTGACTGCATACTTTCGGCTCCAGCACGGTTCCGCCGTAGGTCTCGAGCAGCCGGACCAGCTCTGCGACGTTGTTGGTGTAGATTTCCTGCTCCTCTGCCGTGGCGATACGTAGCTCACCGACATTCGGGAATGAGTCAATGCTGCCCCACCGAGTCTGCGGCGGCAGCTCCCGGTATAGGCGGAGGAAATCCTTCAGGTCTGATTCAATTTGCGATTGCGTGCGGTTGCCCACGCCGCCGGTGATACGGCTGAACATTTCCAGGAAATCCGCGCGGGTCTGCTCGCAGGCTCCCTGGGCATCCAGATACCGGCGAATGGCGACGGCGCGCACGTTGTCTTCCTCTGTGGGGTCGAGCGGAGAAACTTGGTTCATGCCGAGTTCCAAACTGTTGGTCGTTACCAGAGAGGAGAAGAAACTATCAATGGTGGAGAGCTGCAGCTTGCTGAGCACAGCTACCATCTTCCGGAGCAACACCTTGAATGTGGCGGCATCGGGCTCCGGAAACTTGTAATAATGTTGTAAGGAGGGACTTTCTTTGTACAGCTGCTCAGGGTATTGCTTCATATCGGCCGCTTCGTGAACGAGGGCGGCAGTGACAGGCAGCAGGGGGACGGGATTGGAGGCCTCAACAGCCTTCCAAGCTCCGAAGTCAGCAGTCTCTATCTTCAGACCGCTGAGGGCCTCCCATACACGAACGGTGAGTTCATTGCGCCCTGTTTTCTCATCGCGTTTGTCATCAGCCCCCTCGGCAAGGGCTTGCAAAATACGGTTACGGAACTCACCGGCAGCCTTGCGGGTGAAGGTGAGGGCAATGATTTCCTCCGGACTGACGCCTAGTACCAACAGGGCGATGTATCGTGACGCGAGCTGGTAGGTCTTGCCGGTGCCGGCAGAGGCTCCGATGCGGTTGCTGGTGACGTGGTATTCCTTTGAAAGGGAGGAAAGGTGTGATTGCGTGTGATGCATGGTAATGGGGCGGGTAGAGCGTTATCGGGTCAGAGCGGGAAGGGCGAAGAGACTGCGGGGGTCGCTCTGCAGGCTGAGCGAGCCAAAGCGTGGCGTGTTGCTGCCAGGGGTGACCAGAGCGGAGTACGGCTTGGTTTTCAGCTCCAGAGATTCAGCAGAGAACAGACACAGGCCATTTCGAATCATGCCGATGGCAGATTTCACGGTTTTCATGGCAGATTCCAGCAGTTCTTCAACTTCGGGAACGTCCGGCACTTTGCTGGATATGGGTTGTACCCTATCCTCCTTAATCAGATAGAAGGGAACGAGTGTTTCCGTCTTACTCTGCAGGTTGTAGTAAGCCAATTCCGGCACAACGGCAGACATATCCTCAGACTCAGGAATACCGAGGTCTGCCCGGTTTTTGGCTGAAGGATGGCGCAAACCAAAAGCATAAAGCGGCAACTGCACATCACTCCAGCGGTACAACCTGTCGCCAAAGTACACCGTACCGAATTCGTACCCCTGCACATTCATAAAGCGGCAGTAAAGAGAATTCTCATCCTTGTCCAGCTCATCAAAGTGAATTTTGTGTGGCTTCTTTTCACTGCCGGAGGTCTTGTAGTCGATGATACGCCATCGACCGTCCTCGTTGCGGTCGATGCGGTCGGCATTCATGGAGAACTCGGCAAATTGACCTTCTGCATACTCAATTTCCGGCTCAAGTGTGTATTCTCTGGCCACGCAGCACCAGCCATCCTTCAAATCCTGCAGGTGCTGCGAAACAAAGGCCAGCAGAGATCTCTCGATAGCCTGCAACTGCACCTCCATGGCGAGAGGCTGGCGGTTGCGCGTGGTGGTGCTGTTGTAGACGCGCTGCCACTCTGCCATAGCGATTTCTCTGCCCTTCTGCAGCATGTGTTCAATGCCGACGGTGGCATCAGTTTCTGCCGCAGGACAGACCTGCAGCAAGGCTTTCTTACTGGGGAAATTTTCAACCAGCTTATCGAGCACAGCATGCATGACGGTGCCGTATTCGTTACTTTCCAGTTCTCCCTTGTTTTCCTTGTACGAGTTGCTCAGGTCGATGTTGAACAGGTTCTTAATCCAGAAAGTCAGCGGACATTGCAGGAAGGAGGAAAGGGAGGAAGGTGAGAAGGTCTTTTGTTTCATTTCCCCCGTATCCTTATCTTTGTACCACACCGTGAAAGGATTTTTCTTGTCCGGAGCAATTTGGGCTATGGATTCCAACATTCCGGGGGAAATGCAGTCAGGGCAATTTACGGCTCTTCGCAAGGGACATCTGGCGACTTTGGGGAGCATTTTGGGGGTCTTGCTCTCTGCAAACAGCGTGCGGGCCCGCCGGGGAAGCTCATCCCCGCAGCGCATAAGCAGGGAAGATGGTGCCAGCACGGAGCCATCCTCCTTTTGACGAGCAAGGATGAAATCCACGCGGCCGCCTTCTTTTCGGCGGCTTTCAATCAACGAAGTAAGCAGGTAACTGTCGCGGGCAATGCGGAACTTCTCGTGGCGGATTCCCAGCTCCCGGCAGAGAGACTCAGGCAGGAAGTCGTCCTCCGGCACGGGTTCGGGAATGCAACCGTCATGTATGGCAGCCAGAATAACATGTTTTTCCCGGGTATAGGCCAGTTCTTTCCATCCCAGAATATCGCCGACGCTTGAATTGCGTTCTACAAGAGCCGGTCCGCTCACTTTGTCCTCCACCCTGCGGCGCAGAAGCTCCATAGTGAAAAGCCGAGAGGGAAGCTTGTTTCCCTGTTCTGCGCATTCTTCCATCTGCTTGGCAATAGCCTTAGCCATTACTTTGTCAGATCCTTCGGTGTACGTTTTCGCCAAATCCCTTGCCAGCTTTTTGAGTGTTTTAGCCTGCCGGTCACCGGTCAGTGCAGAGATAAGCTCAGATACCTTCTCGGCGTACTCATGATATTCATCGCAATGAGACTTTTGCAGTTTACCTATGGATTTATATCCCATGTCCACCGTTGGAATCTGTTTGAGCATTTGCAGCAGTGCGTATTCGCTACCGGGAAGCAGTAGCATGCGAATGTTTTCCACATGTTCCTGCATACCAATGAGAGCATCGGCATTTTCTGCGCAGATCTGCTGCAAGGCGGTATTGTGAAGCAGAGCCACGAAAGCATCAAGGCCTTGCATCCCATTGTCGGTAATGCTATTTGTTTCCTCATTCCAGAGTGGCAGATGTTCCCGAGCATCACAGGCATCTGCCAGCAGAGAAGGCAGACGCCCAAGGTCTGACGACAGGGGGCTGCGTCCTTCCGGAAGATTCAGCTTCCAGCCGGCGGCATCAAAGGCGTTCAGAAGAGCAGGAGAGAAATCGGTATCACCCACAGCCAGTACAGCCTCCCGGGTTGAGAGCCCGGCGGCCAGACGGAGAGCTTCCTCAGCCATGGCTTCAGCATCGTTCACCAGATGAATAGTTGAAGCATTGTTATCTACGTTTTCCGGATCATTGTCGGTGTAAACAAAGGAATCAGGGATATGGATTTCCCGTGTGGTCCAGTTAGCCTCAACCGGACGGCCGAAGGCATCGAAGTTCTCCTTTTCTTCTGTCTCATGTGCATGAATCCACACCTGCACCTCACCTCCGTTGTGGCCATGCAGGTTGCTGAGGTAATGCTGCAGCTGGGTAGAAAGCTCCGGCACACAGGCCAGAATGATCAATCTACACTGCCCGGGCCATTCCGTGTTTTGCAGTTGAGCCTTCCTCGCCTCAGAAGGAAGTATTTTTGAAGGGTAAAGCTGTTTTGCAAGAGCCTCTACCTCCCCGAACACGCGTTCGAGAGTCTGCCATCTGCTCTGTTCGCGCTGCAGCACGATGCGCTGCGCAGTCAGTGTACGGCGGCGCGTTTCGTATTCCTCTTCCTCCGGCAGGGCTGCCAGCGTGCCGGTAATGTCTGATTCCATTCGGGCCAGATGGCCGGTCACGGAATCATAGGTGATTTCTTCCTGTTCAAGCCGGTTACACAAGGCGATGAGTTTGTGAGCCACGCCAACCGCCCATTTCTCGATATGCCTCTCCGGACGATATGGAATAAGCGGTGCATACTGCTTCAGTGTGTCATTGTTAATGCCGGAAAGAAGACGGAGCCAGACGGTCAGTATTTCTGTTTCGGAGAGAATATTTTCGCCCGAAGCCGGAATAAGCTGCCCTGCCAACTTGATTCTGGGCATCAAAATAGGTTTGCCGGCGCGCTCTGCCATGTATTCGCGCAGGCGGCGGCCGCTCTCTGCCGTGGGCACCACCACGGTGGCACGGCGAAAAGTGTCGGGGGCAGTATCGTTGAGTTCTTCCAGCTTTTCTGCTACCAGTTCGATGGCCGGGCGGTTCCAGCCGAGAAAATGAAGGGTGGGGGTGTTCATAGGTTCGGGGTATATACTATCAAATTAAGAAACAAACTCAAGACAAAATAGCGTTTTGATATTTAATCACACTAATTCTCTTACATATTGAGCACCGGAGAGGGTGGGGATAATGATGAGACGGTAGCGGGCACGGGTGCAGGCCACATAAAACTCTGCGGAGGTGAAGCCGGAGTTTTCGGCATCTCGCGGAGCACTGATGTCCGTCAGGATAACAGCGAGGCTTTCCATACCCTTGAAAGCTTTGATAGTCTCCCCCAGAATGCGGGTAGCAGAAGCGGAGGCGCAGCGTTTCAGGCGCTTATCTGCCTTGTCTCGCGTCTCTCCGTCGGCGGGGAAATCCACCACATCTGCCAGCAAGTCCTCCTTGAGGGAAGTATTTTTGCGCCAGGGGGTGAGCACCACGATATCGTTCAGGCGGAATCCCTCCCCCTGCAGGCGTTCAATGGCCTCCCGCACCGCAGCGGCGCGTTCTGCGGGAAAATCGGAGGCAGGCATGAGCTCCACCTCCGGCCCGTTGATGGGCAGGCATGTTTCCGCCGGGAGCTTCTCCGAAAGAGCGGCGGCGGCAAAGCCTGCAATCGGGCCGGTGTTGCGCAGGTTGTACCGCAGACGCAGCTTCACGGGCAGTTCCGGCAGCCTTCCGGACTGCGCGTAGAGCCGCTGCCCGGAATCGGAGAAGAGATAGAGCTTACCACCCGGGCGCAACATGGCCTGCACCACCGGCCACCAGTCAGCAGCAAAATCCTGCGCTTCATCCACCAGCACGGCATCCACTGCATAGCGGGGATTGGCCTTCACTCTTTCAACAAGCGAGTGAAGCGTCTGTGGCGAGAAAACGCCGTCCTCCCCGGCACGGGGCAAGCCCTCCCAGGTGCAGATGCGGTTAGCCACGGTGTGAAAATTATCCAGCACCAGGGGGCTGCAGGTATCATAGCGGCAGACTCCGGCGGCTTTAAGTGCCTTATTGCTGCGCAGATACTCCGCCAGATTCAGATTATAACACAGCACCAGCGTGCGCTTCCCGGAGCCGGATTCCTTTGCACAGTTCGCCAGACGCGCCGCCTCATCGCAGAGCATACAGCTCTTCCCGGAACCGGCGCAACCCTCAATGTGAAATCCGCCGGGGGATTCCTCCAGCATGGGCAGCAGTGCGGCAAGCGGCGCGGCGGCCAGCTCCACCATGCGGTTGACCGTAGCGGCATCCTGCCGCAGCACCAAATTCTGCAACAGGTAGCGGCGCACATCCTCCATTTCTTCCACCGTATTGTTGTTGCCGTAGCAGAACAGACTCTCTATATGCCACTGCAAGTCATCCTCCAGAGCCTCTGAGCCGCAGAGATACAGCCAATCGTATATCTCGTTGCGCCGCATGTGTGAGTAACGCTCTCTTTTTCTCAAATCATCGATGGCAAAGTGCTCTTCTTTTATTTCGCGGAGGTTTTCGTAATTTTCCGGCTTCCCCAGCAACACCGCCAGCGAGCGGAACTCCATGTTCGTACCACGATACTTCCCCCAGGAAAAAACCTTCTTCAGCTCTTCCCGTAACTTACCCGCCGCCAGATATGCCTGGTTTAGCGGACTATCATGCTTCACGGAACAATAGCACCCCGCCTTGCCGTCCCAGCGTTCCCAGCGACCATCCCGCACGCGAGCGCGGCTCCAGTTCTTCACCTCCATCACCAGAATACCACAGCCGGGTATCAGAACAATGAAATCGGCCTCGTAGGAAACGTGTTTCGGGTTTTCAGACTCCTTATCTTCTTTCAACAAATGCCGCCAGCAATTGTGAATCACCGTCCAGTCCTCCGGCATGCGCTGCAGAGCTTCGTAGACCATCTGCTCACCAAGGGCACCAGTGTCACCCGGTTTGACGGGTGGAAATTCTGACGGAATCATTCTTGCCATAACACCCGCCATTCTACACAGAATCCGCCCCCGCCGCAAGTCAATTTTCCCCGGCAAAAAATCACCTTTCACGTTTCTGCCGTTTTTGCCTTGCAGCAGAAGACTGCTGACTCCTCCCGCGCCCCCACTCGCTGCACTGCAGCACAGAACGCAACGCCGCCGCCCTCCACAACGAGAAACCGGGCACCCTTGTGTACACCCACGCTATCACACGGTTCTTTTACATGTCAAGACAAAAAAACGCCAGTCAAGGAGTTACATCCTTAAACCAGCGTTATTTTTGAATAAAGAAAGCAGTCCCGGCGGGAATCGAACCCACATCTGCCCTTTAGGAGAGGGCCGTTCTATCCATTGAACTACGGGACCGGATATTTTAAGAAAAAGCTGTCTGCACCTTTGTAAGCTGTTCGGGGGTAAGAATAGGTGAAAGCTCAGAAAGCATGCGGGCGAAATATTCCGGACGAGTCCACCCATGAAGGGGTTGTATCTCTGACTTTGCGTATGCCCATGTGGGCACAGGCATAACTACGTCGAGTACGCAAGAGGCAGCTTTACCCATGCGGCAGAGTGCGCTCGTGACCTGCTCTGCAAGAGTAGGATGAAGACTCAGCAAGGTGAGCACCCAGGTGCAGGCAGGGCGGTTCGCCGCGATGTTCACTTCCTCAAGCATATCGGAAAGGCGCTCTTCACCCAGCAGTTCGAGCGGCTTGAGCAGGGGCAGTACACGCATGTCTCCCATGCTGAGCACGGCTTCCAGCAGGGTGATAGGTGCCGACTCATTGCTCCGCAGCTGCTCCACAAGACACTGTACTCCTGCCAGTTTTTCCTCAGGTCCGGGCTGTGCGAGCGTGGCAATGCAGAGGGCGGCTCTGCGGCTGAGCGCAACATCCGGTTCTTCTGTGGCATAGGGCAAGAGTGCTTTCCAGCCTTCTCCCTTGCGAGCACTGATGAAGCGGGTAAACTGTGCCAAGCCCGATTTCCGCACAGCAGGTGTTGTCTTTTCTGCAAAAATGCGGTAGATTCCTATGTTTTCTTCCTGTTTCTCCTCATCGTTGCTGGCCAGCAGGGCGCACGCCATCATGGTGAGGGGCCATTGGTCAGCTCCGATTTCATGCACCCGTACGGGGTCATGAGCCATGGCTGCCAATCGCTCCAGCTCGGAAAGACTTGAGAAGTTGTCTTGGAAGATTCCCATTTGACGCAGGCGAAGATGAGGTTACAGGGTGGGCATCACAGGGCCAAGCGGGCCTTCTCCGGGCTGAGCGGGAGAAGTAATGCCAAACGGGTCGTCCGCAGCTGGCGGGGGTGTCTGCTCCGGTTCGGCACCAAAGGGATTGAGTGCATCTGCCGGTTTCTGTTCCGAGGTGGCTTTGAGGGGGGCCACGGGACGCGGGGCATCGACATCCAGTAGGATGAGGCGCATTTCTACTGTTTTACCGGTGACAAGCGCGCTGGTTTCACATTTGGTGCGAGCCTGCTCGTAATAGCCGCGGGCTGCTTTCTTGTCCCCGGCGGCAGCAGTCATATCCCCCAGTGTCAGGTAACCGAGTGCCTGATAGGGAGAATCCCCCATCTGCACGAGTTTCTGCCATGCGGCTGTGGCTTCTTTTTCTTTGCCTTCACGGGTGTAATGTGAGGCGATTGCCGCCTGCGCCCGAGCTGCAATCAGCGGGTTTTGAGCGGTGTCGGCCAACTGCTCAAGCGTAGCCAGAGCTGCCGCGCTGTTCTCACCGGTCAGCTGAGAAAGAGCTTTAAGCAATTCAGCTGCAGTGGCAGAAGGGGTATCGGCATAGTTCTCTGTCAATGCCTGCATGGCTGCCGTATCATACGCTGCAGAATGGGCTGCTGAACCGGGTGCGCTCACCTTGAACACCTGCATGGCCTGAGCTGCGGCTTCATTGCGGTGGTCATTGCGATAGGAGAACCATGCTATCACGCAGGCGGCTGCCACGCTCAGGCCAATGCCTCCCCACATCAGTTTCCTGTAGTGGGTATTCAGGAAGATTTCGTGCTTGGAGGGACCGATTTCAATCTCACCGATGGCCTTTATCTCTTCCGGAGACAGCGGGCGGATATCGTCGTCATTCTTGGTTTTGTCGTCCATGGTTCAGGATCTGTATATATCGTTGAGCATGTGGATTCTGTCCACATCGAAATAGTTATTGATGCCGAGGTTACGGTAAATCTCCAGCGTAGCACGGGAGCGGTTGAGTGTGTAGAAGTGGATGCCGTCCACATCCGCATCCAACAGTTCGCCGCACTGGTTGCTGGCATAGTTAATGCCGATACGCTCGATGGAGGCTTTATCACCGCCAGCCCGCAGCATGGCCTTAAGCAGGCGTGCGGGGAAATTGGTACCGGCGGAGAGTTCCGCCATGCGGTTCATGCCGGAGATTGTGGTCACGGGCATGATTCCGGCGATGATGGGAACGTCTATGCCCATGAGTCGGCAGCGCTCACGGTAATCAAAGAAGGCGTGATTGTCAAAGAAGAGCTGGGTGCAGATGTAATCTGCGCCTTCATCCAACTTGGCTTTCAGGTAATCCATCTCCCGCAGGCGGTTGCGGGAATCGGGGTGGCCCTCCGGGAAACCGGCTACACCGATAGTGAGGCGGAAAGGCAGCCGCTGGCGCTCCTCCCACGCTCTGATAAAACGCACCAGCTCTGCCGCGTGGTGGAATACCTCGCGAGACTGCGAGGCGGAAGCATTGCGGGGTGGGTCTCCGCGCAGGGCGAGAACAGCTCGAGCCCCGGAGTTAATGTAGCCGAACAAAATCTCTTCCAGCTCTTCTTCGGTATGCCCCACGCAGGTAAGATGCGGCACCGTCGGGATACCGCGGTTCTGCAGTGCGGTCACTACCTCACGGGTGAGTCGGCGAGATCCGCCCCCGGCTCCGTAGGTGACACTTACGAAGCTGGGGTGAAAATTCTGCAGTTCCAAAATAGTGTTAGTGAGAGACTGTGCTCCTTCCGGCGTTTTGGGCGGGAAGAACTCAAAGGAAAAGCTGGGCGTATGCCCAAACAATGCCTTGGTGGAAGCTGCACACATAGCTCAGATTTTTTTTGGGGGGGAAGATTACTCAATGGGGGTGAGGGTTGCCTCCACCTCCGGCAGCTGGTTATTACCGTTTGGTTGTTGGGGCGCAGGTTGCTGACCGGGGGTACCAAAGTTGTCCACGTCTTGCATGCGCAGTTGCTTGCTGCTCTCAAAGGGAGAGATGATTACCTCATCCCCCACCTGTGGTGTCGGTATTTCCACCCCGGGCATTGTTGCCCCGAAATCCGCCTGTTTAATGGTGGCACTCACTTGCCCGGACTGCTCATCCTTGCCGTCCACCACAGCCTCACAGATAAGTTTTCCCCCACGGCACACGGCAATCTCCAAGCCCTCAGAAACAGGAGTATTCGCCTGTGGCAAAAAGAGGATAACATTCCACTCAGCATCAAAAGCTTTCACGTTTCCCAGGGAGATGGGCTTATTTTCCTCCTCTCGCGCGGCCTGTGCAGCGGCCAGAGCCTCGCGCTCCTCCTGCTTGCGTTTTGCAGAGGCAATCACACTGCTCTCCTCTGCCTCGTTGATAGCCTGCTCACGCTGACGCTCACTTTCAGCGGCAGATTCCCGCGCGTTCTTCACCTCCTGGGTGTCGGCTTCCGGAGCCAGTTGCTCCATGCGGAGTCGGTGGTCATATTCACGCTGTTCATACTCCCTGCTTTTCTCCGTGGCACGGTACACATTGTAACGCTCCTGCTGTGCCGGTAACACCACGGTCACAGCATAGAACATCAGTCCCACCGTCAGGCAGAAAAGCACCAGAATTGTCACGCGAAAACCGTTCATGTGCGCAAGTATAGCAAAAATGGATATGCTTTCAAGAAAAGAATCTGTCACAAATAGGGCAGTTTTTGACTTACAGCCTCGAATTTCGCTTGCAAGTTAACACTTTCGTCTATATAACTAGTGGGTAGAAGCCATGAATCTGCCGAATATTCTTACGCTCTGCCGCATTGCTCTGGTTGTGCTCTATACTGCTGTTCTGGCGGTGGATGGACTGCCGCACGATGGTGTTGACGCTGTGACCGGCGGCTGGTTCAGCCCCATTTCCGTGACGGCGTGTATTGCCCTCTGGGCATTTGTTGTAGCCGCCATTACTGATTTTCTGGACGGCTATTTGGCTCGAAAGTACAATTTGATAACGGATTTCGGCAAGCTGATGGATCCTCTGGCAGACAAGATTCTGGTCTGCGCAGCGTTTATCTACCTGACCTATGTGGACATGTGCCCATTCTGGGTTACCATCATCATCATTTTCCGTGAGTTTCTGGTGACCGGTTTGCGCCAGCTGGCAGCGGCAAAAGGCTGTGTCATTGCGGCAGATTGGTGTGGCAAGTGGAAAACGGGGGCTCAGCTTGGTTTCTGTATCGCCTGCATGGTTCCGCTCGCCTACGGCGGCAATCTGCCTGAACCGCTGCGCTCCCTGAGCATCGGGCTCGGCGGTGAGCTGACCCGCGGCATTTTTCTGTGGTTGAGTATTCTGCTGACGGCCGGCAGCGGTATCAACTACTGTATTCAGGGACGGCGATTTTTCACCTGATGGCTCCGCTGCAGGCCACCCGGCTCCGGAGGCACGGTACGTGTGATGCGGTCAGGCTATGACGCGCGCCCAGAGCACTTTCAGATAACGCCCCTCCGGATAGGTGGACAGATAGGGGTGATCCCAGCCGGGGCCGCTCATCTCCAGAATTTGCAGGCGGCGCCCCAAGCGCTGCGCAGCCTTGATAACCACTTTCTCAAATTCTGCCGGGCTCACCAGCCCCGAGCAGGAGCAGGTCACAAACAGCCCGCCTTTCCTCACGCACTGCAAACCGAGCATGTTCAGGTCATTGTATTTCTTCAGCCCCTCTTCCTTCTCTTCATCCCGTCCCAGCACAAACTTGGGTGGATCCAGCAGCACGACATCGAACAATCTGCCGTTGCGCACCATCTGGCGAGCAAAGACAAAAGCATCTGCATGCACAAAGTCGATGCGCAGCGGTCCCTGCTGTGCGTTGATGTTGGCATTGCGCTTGGCCATGGCTATGGCTTTTTCATCCAAATCCACCGCTGTAACTTCTCTTGCCCCTCCCAGTAATTTGGCATAGATAGAAAAGCCTCCGGAATAGCAGCAGAGATCCAGCACGCTTTTGTCCTTTACCAGGCGTGACAGTTTCAGGCGGTTATCACGCTGGTCACAGAAAAAACCCGTTTTATGTCCCTGTGCGAAATCTACCTCAAAGTTCACGCCGTTTTCCACAATTTTAACGCGGTAGACCGGCTCTCCCTCCGGGGCTGTCGATTTATCAATACCCTCCATACGGGCTATGGAATCATCCACCGAAATGACATGCCTGCGGGTGCCGCAAAGCTCATGCAACAGGGGAATCCAGGTTTTGAGTCTCTGCCAAACACCCAGGCTGCTGACCTCCAGACTCAGCACATCATTGTAGCGGTCAACTATCAACCCGCCGAGCCCATCCGAATCTCCGTGAATAACACGGTATGCGGATGTGGTATGCTCCAAGGCACAATCCTGGCGCCGCCAGCTGACGGCACGGCGCAGAGACTCCTCCAAATCCTTCTCCCGCAACACCTCCGGCCCATGGTAGAGCATGCGCAGCGGCGTGCGGCTCTGCGGGTTCCAGAACCCGCCGCCAAACAAATCTCCGTTCTTGTCATATACATTGATAAGGCCACCCGCCACGGCATCCGGGCTGACAGCCCCCAGCATTCGCGGAAAAACAGCAGGATTATAGGTAAAATACTTCAGCTGAACCCAGGGACGAACCCATGTTTCACTTCCCTCCGGGGCTTCGCTCGTCTTGAATGCCCGCACACGCGGGGCTGCGGCACCAGCCGGCTTGCGTTTGTCGCTGTAGCGCGGTTTTCTCTCCCTGTTGTTCTGCTGAAAGTCTCTCACGCGCTCCATCATACGCGACTCTACCGCAAGTGTCAACCGCTGAATGCCTGAAAAATCAGGAAAAAAGCCCCCGGGGGCATGCATTCTACCCATTTTTGACTTGAAGCGAGCTGACACGGGGTGTAGTATAGAGTCATGGCAGAAATACATCCCACCGCAATTATTGATTCTACGGCTGAGCTGGCAGATGATGTCAAAGTCGGGCCTTACAGCATCGTTGGTCCGCATGTAGAGCTGGGCTCCGGCTGTGTCCTGCACAATCACGTTGTCATCGGCGGTCCCTCCAAATTCGGCAAGAACAACGAGTTTTTCCCATTTTCCGTCATTGGGCTCAAGACTCAGGATTTGAAATACAGAGGTGAACCCACTTTCCTGGAAGTGGGAGACAACAATGTGTTCCGTGAAAACTGCAACATCAACCGCTCTACTTTCCCGGAAACCAAAACTGTCATCGGCTCAGATAATCTTTTCCTCATCAACAGCCACTGCGGTCACGAATGTGTCGTGGGCAATCACTGTATCGTCTCCGGTTACTCCGGCATTGCCGGTCACTGCGTGCTGGGAGATTGGGCCATTGTGGGCGGCTGCACGGCGGTTCACCAATTCGTGCGCATCGGTCAGCACGCCATGGTCGGCGGCGGTTCCCGCATTGCGCAGGATGTCCCACCCTTTACCATCGTGGAGGGAAATCCGGCTATTGTTCGTTCCGTCAACATGGTCGGCATGCAGCGCAGAGGCTTCTCTGAGGAAGATATCAAAGCCATGCGCTTTGCCTACAAGAAACTCTTCCTCAAGAAAGGTTCCAATATTCAAGAAGGAATAGAGGCCATTCTGGAAGATGAAAAATACGGCAGCAACCCGCATGTTGCCACACTTATCGAATTCCTCAACAGCTCCGAACGCGGATTTATCCACTGATGAAGAGTCAGCATCTCGTCTTTGATCTCGACGGCACCCTGGTGGATTCACTTCCGGGAATTGCGGAGGGGCTCAACCGTGCACTGGAGAGTCTGGGTCTGCCTACACACTCTCCCGAGGCGGTGCGCGGAATGATAGGGCGGGGTGCTGAGAATCTGTGTGCATCAGCTCTGGGATACGCTGATGCCTCACTGGCTCCGGAGCAACAGATTAAGGCTTTACATGCTGCTTTCCGTCGGGAGTATCCCGGCACATGGCGCAAAGGCACTTTTATCTACCGCGGTATCACTGAGATGCTCACGCGGCTGGTAAGTGTTGGTGCGCATCTTGCCGTGCTTTCCAACAAACCGCACGATGTCACCCGACCCATGGTGCAGGAGCTCTTCCGCCCCATTCCCTTCTCCCCCATTCTGGGGTATACCGGAGATTTCCCCCGCAAACCCGCTCCGGATGCCCTGCACCACATTGCACGCACCTGGGGCGTGAGTACGGATGAATTGACTCTGGTGGGAGATTCTCTCTACGATGCCCGGACTGCGGCAAATGCCGGCTGCCACTGTATTCTGGTAACCTGGGGCTACTCCAACATCCAGGACATCCACAACTGGGGTGCTCCAACCTGCGGCACCGTGGAAGAACTACGGCGGCTCACGCTCGCCTCACTGCTGGCATAACTGCTTCCCGGGATATCATCTCCCGGCGGCAGCACGCTCACCGCTAATCCTTTTGGCTGCGGTGCAGCGTTGGTGCATGCCGCCCATCGGGTGAAGTCCCACCTATTGAAACAGGAAAAGCAAGCCGATTTTCCGAGGCTGAGCTTGTTTTCACCCGGCTCCGGACACCAACCACAAAATAATCATTTGCGCAGATCTTTCTCCCGGGCGGAATCTATATTGAGGATAAGCTGAATAGTTAAATCGATGGCAGATTGCAAGTCTCGCTCATCCAAAATACCATTGTGAGAATGGATATAGCGCGTGGGAACCCCTAACACGATGGAGGGGGCTCCATGCCATTGCGGATAAGATGCCGCTGCATCTGTTCCTCCCGTACGGCGAACCGTTGGCTGACATGGAATATGATGCCGCTGCGCGATCTCCAGCACAAAATCCGCAAACTCAGGCGGAGTGATATTGGTTGGGTCAAACAATCTCACTTGCACCCCCTTCCCCAGCACGCCCTGGCGGCATACCCCGCTCTGACCGAAAGTATCATCCGCAGGCGGTGCTTCCAAAATGACGGCGTAATCCGGCACAAACGACTCCTGCAGAGCGCGCGCTCCGCGGGTGCCGACCTCCTCCTGCACCGTGGCAATGGCTCGCAGTGTACAGGGAATTGGCGTATCACGCAGTGCTTTCATCACCTGAATCATACAGTATACCCCGGCGCGGTTATCAAAGGCCTTACCCATCCACCGGTTTGCGACACCCAGCGGCTGCAGCTTCACATCCGGCACCACGCAGCAGCCGGGGCGAATTCCCAAAGCCTCCACTTCTGCCTTGGAAGAAGCACCCACATCTACAAACAAAGACTCCGTCGGCATCACCTGCTTGCGCTGGGTCTCTGGCAGCAGATGCGGCGGCTTCGTGCCAACCTGCCCCGGTATACGCTTCCCATCTCGTGTCATAACAAGCACTCGCTGACTGGGGAGGGTATGATTCCACCACCCGCCCAGCGTAACCAGCAGCAGGAAACCGTCATCTGTCACCCCCTGCACCATGAAACCAATTTCATCCATGTGTGCTACCATGGCAACACAAGGGGCTCCTTCCGGACCTTTTTTTTCACAGATAAGATTTCCGGAGGTCGATTGAGTAATCTCCCCGCACCCCTCTAATTCAGCGGCTATCAGGCTGCGTATTTCCTGTTCAAAGCCGGAGACTCCTGCAGCGTTGCTGCATTTTTCCAATAATTCTCTGTTAAACATACCTGCATCATTATGTTGAGCATCAGCCAGGCTTCCGGGCACAGCCAATGCTAACGCGTAAATTAAATAATTGCGATAATTCATGTCCGTTGACAAAGGGCATCTTACCAAACCATTCTTCACTTTACAAGCTACAAGTGCTCAATTCCGGGGATATTGCTCTTTCCTCGACTCCTCCCGGTGAGTAAAAGAACAACGTCTTAACACCCTTTTCTCTCGCATTGTTTCAGTCATCACCCTCTGGCTGAAAATACAGCACCGGAACCGGGGAACGACATTGACTCCTTCTGAGCCAGAAATAAGCGTTTTTCTGCACAGCAAACCACGTCTTTTTCTTCATATCAGCCTGTTATTAAGATACTTGCAAGCTTATGCTGCCACCCGATTTTAGGACACAGAGCTAATTCAGCTTAGCTTGCGCAAAAGTCTGGATGAGTGTAGAATAACCTCAAAAAACACAACACACTCATCAACATGACCAAAATTCACAAGCGAGAGGCGCTATAGTGCTGCCCTGAAAGAGAAAGTATCACTCGAAGCCCTGAAAGGGGAAAAGACGCTCCAGCAAATAGCGTCCGAGAACAACATCAGCCCCGAGCTGGTGCGCCAATGGAAGAAACAAGCACAGGAGGGAGTATCTCAAATCTTCAAGCGTAGCAAAAGCCGCGAAAAAGCCTTGGAGGAACAAAATGAGCTACTCAAGAGCCTGTTATGTAAACGAGAACTGGA
>JAFQEY010000061.1 GCA_017398765.1 Akkermansia sp. | reverse complement strand
GCCCCAAAATGTCAGCGACGTAGCGAGTCGGCATTTTGGGGCAGAAAAATTCGCCGGATGGGGGGGGATAGCTTCATAAAATTCTCTCGGGTTTGATGAGGCAGAAGACCCTTTTTAGGGATTTTTGGATATTTTCCTGCAATTCGATGGGAGTGAGTTCCATTAGTTGCTTCAGGATTTCTCCCTTAGCTTTGCGGGAGTGTGTCTTTCGATACTTTACTGCGTTCGAATCCAGTAACTCTATTATTGCTTGTTTACTCATTTTGAGTGACATGTGTATATGTTAGTGCCTGATTTATGAGGCATCCAGCTTTTCACGTGTCAGCCTAACTCGTGAGAAGTGTCAGTTCGGTGACTGGATTTTTGAGGCAATGCGGTGTTCATCGCAGTGAATTGTTTTTTTTGCTTTTCTCATGCCCCCACGTGTGCTATACTTCCAAATGCGGGAGGCTGGTTCCCACTGCGCAATTTTCTCTCCGACAATATACCGACATGAAACGAACGATAATGACATTGATCATGCTGAGCGGAATAGCTCCGGGAAACTATGCTCCGGAGGGCTACTCGCTGGTAATGGGCGATGAGTTTGATAGCAATACCCTCAACACGGATAATTGGGCGAAGTTTGATTATAATAGTGCTACTTCTGACTGGGTGCGTTTTATGTCTCAGGATGATGAGATGTATGTATGCGATGAAGAGGTCGGTACGCTCAACCTGAAGGCTCGTTATGGTGATTACTCGTCTCAATACAAGAATCTGAAGTATGGTGATGCCTCCGCTGAGGGGAACACCTATGCAGCCGGGGCAATATACTCTAAGCTTGAATTTCAATATGGTTATGTGGAAGTAAGGGCACGCATGGATTCCTCCTGGGGGCTCTGGCCTGCTATCTGGCTCTATACAACCAGCAAGGGCGGGGAAATTGATATGCTGGAGCATCTGAACTACTCCGGAGCATACTACATCACCACTCATGGAAACAACTCATACCATACAACCTGTGTCGACTACAAAGGGACGCGCGCAGACTGGCACACATACGGTATGCTGTGGGAGGAGGGATGCATCACCATGTATCTGGATGGGAATCAGGTGGTCAGCTGGACCGGACTTCCCGCACACGATATCCCGGGTAATACGTTCCGCCTGCGTCTTACCCAGCAAATTGGCGGCAGTTGGGTTGGTTACAATGCGGATGCTATGATGAATGAGGTCGGCTTACAAAACAGCATCAACAACAATTATGATGATGACGGTAACCTGATGGACAGAGATGGCAAGGACTATGAGATTGATTATGTTCGCATTTATCAAAAAACAGAAGAGCCGGCGATGCTGAAGACTTCTCCTCTGATGATGCACAGTAGAACTGCTGTTCCGGAACCGACTTCTGCTACACTCAGCATACTCGTCTTGGCAGCTCTGGCAGGAAAACGCCGACGCATGTAACAATCCCCCCCTTATCTTACCATCATGAAAAAAACAATATTAGCCGTACTCGCTCTACTCTCCGGAGCCGCGCAGGCAGCATTCGTCTGGATTGGAGGAGAAATAACGAGTTCCGCCTGGAATAATCAATTCAGTTGGTCTATTACCGGAAATACCTCATTCGGAGGAAACAACGGGCACTGGGGAAGCTACGGTCCCGGAATTCCCGATTCCGGGAAGTGGGATCAGATAACGCTGAATCATGCAAGCGGCAGCATAGATACGCTGGAGGGGTGGTCGCTGAAACTGAAGCTCATTTCATCTAACCTTACGGTTGCTAAAATCAAAAAATTTCAGGGTGGAGGGCAGTTGGATATAGATGCTGATTCCATACTGACATTCAACAGCTATACGACAGATGGTAATGATGGAGGTCTAGTGATAATAAACTGTGAAGGGGTCTTTAATCTGGCATACACCAAGAATCAGGGAGGTGACGGTTTTTTCTGCAATCTGGGTAAAACCGGTGTCATGAACCTGACCTCATCCACCGGAGACGCTTATACAGTCAAAATAGCATCACTGGAAGCAAGGTTGGAAACAGAAGCTGTCAGCGGTAGTCGAAGGCTCCTCACTCTGGGAACAAACATGAACTTTGATTCTACAGAAACAGCCATCACCATCAACGCAGCGGAGGGTTGGCAAAAGGTGAATAACCAACAGGAGGCTCAACAGGCAGCAGAAGCGGGGAATGATTCCTACTGGGTAACCAAGGATGGAACAGGAATCTTGCTTTCCTGGGTAAAAGGCAAAACACAAAGCGTGCCCGAACCGACATCCGCCACACTGAGTCTGCTGGCTTTGACCGCCTTTGTCAGGCGCCGCAGAAGAAATTAATCTTCTACCCCTTTCAGGATAATTACAATTCACTGAATTCCCTCTTCGTTGGAGCTTCTGAGGCAGGAGAGGGAATTCTTTTCCCGGGAAGAAACCCGGGCTGCCGTTTCAGGGCATCCGCACAGCGAACACAAAGAACAGTAAATTAAAACAGAGAGGAGTTACGCGTTGTAACAATTAGGAGAAGGCACCAATTTGCAGAAATGCTCTGCGGGCGAATGCCCGCAAAATCAGAGCACCGTGAGGCGACATAAAATAGACCGAGTGTAGAGCCGCGCAGCGGCGGAATCCCGGAGGCAAACAGAACAAACAAAAACGGAACCCCGCATGGGGTGACATAATGCGAGGGCGTAGTCTTAACTCAGAATGCAACAATGAGCCCCATGATACGGACACAAAAACAATGAAAACGTGGTCATTCAATGTGGCGCATTGTGCCCCCCCCGACAAACATCAATTCAGCTGTCAAAAATAGGGCAAAAAGCTAAATATACCAACGCGTAGAGGTTATTATTGTTTCCTGAGACGGTCAAGCCGCTCGTTCCACGCTGCGGCTTCCTTTTCGTTCTGTTCCGCATCCCGGCTGTTACGCAAGAGGTTAATGAGGCGGGCGATGGCGCGGGGATAATCCTGCCCTGCGGCAAGCCGGAGCATTTGCATGCCTTTCTCAGTATCCTGCGGCACACCCTCCGCACCGGCGAGAAGAAGCTCAGCGTATACAAGCTGAGCCAAAGGATCACCTCCGCCGGATGCCGCTTTGTACAGTTGAACGGCTTTCGCAGTATCTTTCGGTGCGCCGTTGGTTCCGGTCATGTAAAGGTTGGCAAGAGCAGTACAGGCCTGAGGCACACCACCTTTCTGCCCTGGCCGGGCAGCTTTTTCCAACCACTGTATACCCTCCTGCAAGGTTTCTTTTTTCTGAGAAAGGATACGCCCGAGCCGATACTGAGCATCAGCTATGCCGGCTTCAGCCGCAATTTGCCAGTGATTCAACGCGGCTTCGACATGGTGCGCAGATTCATAATCCAGAACGCCGAGAAACCAATGAGCTTCTTTGCTTCCCAGCTCCACGGCTTTGTTGTACCACTTACGGGCAGTTTCCGCATCCGGCTTCACCCCCCTACCACCATACATATAAAGAGCACCCATATCCAACACAGCAGGCAGCCAGTTTTGCTCCGCTGCGCGGCGAGTCCATTGCAACGCCCCCGCAAAATCAGACGACTCTCCCTCAATGTTTGGCTTCAGCAGAGCTTTGGCATACTCATACATCTCCTGCGCGGTTTTCGGCTCCGCTTTTTTTTCCTGCTCGCAGGAAACGAGAGCAGCAATCGACAGGCAACACCACAACACACACAAACGCTTCATGACTGTATTATACGCATCTGCTCACATCTTGGCAAGATTTGTTATTTACGACAGCAGGAACTCTTCAGCATTTTTCTGCGCAGGAATTATGTATATAAAAAAAATTACCAACATAAACATTTCATAATCAGCAACCAACAATAACATTAAATAAGTTCGCCACCTTTCAGCTTGCCATGTGCCTTTAAATATGATATGGTACAACAAATTCTGCTGCATGGTGCAGCGGCATCATTATCATCATGAATGCAAAACATATACTACCGCTCATTGCTCTCGGCGTAGCTGCGGCGCAGGCAGGCGAGCGAGAGACATTTGACTTCGACTGGAAGTTTAAGTATTTTGGGAGCGAAGATCCGGCGGAAGCCGGGTCACCGACCTGGTGCAACGGATACCAGGGAGGGCACCCTGCCTCTCACGCTATAGATGGTAAGCTGGACACCCGCTGGTGTGCACCTGGTCCGGAAAGCGGCAATGTGTTAAAGATAGCCCCCGGATTCTCTGAGCCTGTAAAATTATTCATGGTGTACTGGGAAAGGCCTAACTACTTTGACATCAATATCAAGGTCAATTGTAAGGATGCTTCTAAGGATTGTGAATTCAGCTTCAACAACGGCGGGCAGGCAGCAAGCTTCGTGGTTCTGCCTGAACCGACAGAAGTGAAACAGGTTACCATCAGTGTGAATGGGGGTACGGATGTTCGCACATGGGCAAGCATTCGCGAAGTCCTCTTCACCGGAGTAAATGATAAACAGCTCAAGGTGCAGCGAGGAGTCGATGCTCTCAGTCATGCTCGTGTGGATGCTTCTGAGGATGGCTACAAAGCAGTAAGGCTTCCTCATGACTGGGCCATTGAGAGTCCTTTCCTGGAGAACGAGCCGAATGAAACAGGCAAGCTGCCGTGGAACGGCTGGGGGTGGTACCGCAAGAATTTTGATGTACCTTCTGATTTTAATGCCGAAAAGAACCGTTGGTATCTTGATTTTGACGGTGTGATGTCACGCCCGCAAGTCTATGTGAATGGACAAAAAGCGGGAGAGTGGGCATACGGCTACAATTCATTCCGTGTAGATATCTCTCCCTTCCTGAAACCGGGCGAGAAAAATCTGGTGGCTGTAATGGCAAGCAACCTGCCTCTTTCCACCCGCTGGTATCCCGGTGCAGGCATCTACCGCCACGTATGGCTGGAAAAGACAGGTCCCGTACACCTGACTCAGTGGCCCACCTATATCACCACACCTGAGATTACACCGGAAAACGCCACCGTTAAGGTTCAAACTACGGTAACGAACACCGGTCATGAAGCTGCTGAAGTGACAGTAATGCAGAGTGTGGAAGGAGCAGCTTCTGTGCCTGCCACCATCACGCTGGCTCCCGGCACAGAAGCTTCTGTGGAGCAGGAAATCCACCTGCCCTCCCCCCGTCTCTGGAGCTGTGAATCCCCCAATCTCTACAAGTTGCAAACGTCTGTACTGATGAACGGAAAAGAGATTGATAACAAGGAGACAAGCTTTGGTGTACGCACCGCTGAGTGGCGTAAGGACGGCTTCTACCTCAATGGCAAAAAGGTGAGAATCAAAGGGGTGTGCGAGCACCACGACCTCGGTGCTCTCGGAGCCGCATTCAACACGCGTGCCTACGAGCGCAAGATTGAGATACTCAAGGAAATGGGCTGCAACTCCATCCGCATGACCCACAACCCGCCTGCACCGGAGGTGCTTGACCTGTGTGACAAGCACGGCATTCTGGTCATCGATGAACTGTTCGATATCTGGAAACGCCAGAAATATGATAAAGTGAACGGTTATCACCTGTACTGGGATGAATGGTGGCAGAAAGATGTGCAGAACTTCATGCAGCGAGACCGCAACCACCCCTCTATCATCGCATGGAGCGGAGGCAACGAGGTACCGGAGCAGTCCATGTGGGATGTAGAAAAAATCCGCGCAAATAAGGATAAGACCTATAAAACGCCGAAAGAATTGAACGAGGCTGTCAGCTATGCAGAAAAGGTAAACGCACTGAACTTCCGTATAGCCTACGCCCTGCGTGATGAAATTCGAAAGTACGATGTCACCCGCCCCTACACCGTGGGGTGTAATGAGCATTCTGCCTACACCAACGGGTTTGCCGAAACGGTGGATTTGTTCGGATTCAACTACAAGCCGCACCTCTACGCCAAGTTCCGTTTGAAATATCCTGAAATGCCCTACTACGGCTCGGAAACCTGCTCCTGTGTGGGGACACGTGACACGTACAACTTCCCGCTGAAGTGGGGCGTGCGGGATGGTTACATGACCAGCGGTTCCGTACCGCATCAGGTAAGTGCATACGGTTTGGCCAGCACGCACTGGGGATCCTGCCCGGATATTGAGATGCATGCTCACACTAAAGCACCAGATATGGCAGGCGAATATGTCTGGACCGGGTTCGACTATATCGGTGAACCCACCCCCTACAATCAGGATGCTACCATTGAAAACAATATCAAGCACCTGCCGGCTGCAGAGAGAGAAGCCATCATGAAAGAGTATGAAGCCATGGGCAGCAAAGCTGTAAGCCGCAGCTCCTACTTCGGCATTATCGACCTGGCCGGTTTCCCGAAAGACATCTACTACCTCTACCAGAGTCAGTGGAACCCGGACAAGCCTCAGGCTCACATTCTGCCGCACTGGAACTGGCCCGGACGTGAGGGTCAGAAAACCCCGGTGATGGTGTTCACCTCCGGCGATGAAGCGGAACTCTTCATCAACGGTAAGAGCCAGGGAGTCCGCAAACGCGGTCAGGGTCCGACATTCTCTCAGAAAGACAAGTCTCTGGTGGTAAGCAAGAATCAATACCGCTTCACCTGGGAGGATGTGGTCTATGAACCCGGCACCGTGGAAGTGGTAGTCAAAAAGAACGGCAAACACTGGGTCACCGCCAAGCGCGTGACTACCGGCAATGCTGCAGCGGTTCAGGCAACGCCTGATCGCTCAACCATCAGCGGTGATGGTTATGATATCTCTTCTGTCTCCCTCTCTCTGACGGATGCCGCCGGCAACGTTGTCCCCACCGACAGCCGTAAGGTGAGCTTTTCCATCGAAGGTCCGGCAGAGCTGGTCGGCTTCTGCAATGGAGACCCGACTGACTGGAACAGCATGCAGGATACCCACCAGCGCTTCTTCAATGGGCGGATTCTGGCCGTGGTGCGAAGCAAGCGAGGAGAAAGCGGCACTGCCACCGTCACGGTGAAAGCGGAAAACCTGCCGGAAATCAAGGTGCCCATCATCATTGAACCGATGAAGTAATCACCGCTTCCAACACCCGTTTCAAGCCTGCCCCCCCTGTCGGCAACACCGCCCGCAGGGGGGGCTTTTTCAGGCTCGCCTGAATACTACCTCCCCCGCGGCGGAAATCAAAGCAACCGGAGCACCACTCAGGCGCAGAGCGTCTCTTAGTCCTCTCCGGCCGCCTCTTTTTCTCTTATTTTTTCCTCAACGGCAGCAATCCGCGCTTCTAATTTTGCAATATTGCGGCGGCAACCGTCAATACGAAGCTGCAGCGCACTCACGGCGCGATTGATACCATCGTAGCGTTTCTTTCCATGGCTCGGCAATTGGTGGGAAGCCCTGTACATCCTGCCCTCAAACTCACCTCTCCAATAATGCCGACACGCCCCGGTCCCCTGGGGCCTACAATGCGCATGGCAGCCACGGCATTCGTTATGCAAGTGAATTTTGAATTCGTAAAAACGTATCTGGTGCTCAAACCGCGCTATACTCTTTCGCATTCCTTCTATCCTTATCTCCAAATCCTCAATCGTCAGGTCCTTGCGTTTGCCGTATACCGCAGCCAAATTATAATGAAGCCCCCAAGCTTCACCGCCTGACATAAGAAGTAACACAAGCGATAAGCAGACAACGAAACGCCCCATTTTGATACCTGTTTTATAAAAGCACATACGACCTCCTTTCTGTATCTAAGTGTATCTTTTTCGCTATTTTTGTCAAGTGCTAAAAATAGCACGCCATTTTCCGGAGGCATGAAAATAAAAAAAATTCTGTAACGCGTAAAAGCAATGAAAAGGTAAAGAAAATAGAACAGTCTTTCGACTTGAAGGCGTAGAAGGAACGTGGTAACATACGTACGTGAAAGTTATTGTTGTTACAGGCGGGATAGCATCCGGCAAGTCTACGGCAGTTGAGATACTGCGGGAAATCGGCGGTAAGGGAGTGGAGCTCTTTGATTGCGATGCGGCTGTCGAGACGCTGCAGAAAACAGGGCGCTTGTCCCGTGATTTGGTATCAGCATTCGGTACAGATGCGTTGGATGCCGCCGGTGCTGTCAACAAAGACTATCTGCGTGACATTGTGCGCAATGATGCTGAGGGACGTCGCAAGCTCAACGAAATCGTGCATCCCAAACTGGCACAAATGAGCATTGAAGCTCAGAGCACTGCACGCAAGCGAGGAGATGTGCACACCTTCCTGCTGGATATACCGCTGTATTTTGAAAGCCCGGTAGAATTCGGGGCGGATCATGTGTGCGTGGTAGCAGTGTCAGAGGGAACCCAGATTGCCCGTATGGCAGAGAGAGACGGTTTTGACCGCAGCGTGGCAGAAGCCATGATAGCCGCGCAGCTGCCTACCCAGCAGAAGATAGACCGCGCGGATACCGTGTTCTGGAATGAAGGCTCGGTCGATTTGCTGCGTCAGCAGATTCAGCTTTTCTATGATACGCATCTGGCCTCTGAGGCAAAGGCAACCCGAGCCCGCTCCGTAGTGATTGACCTCAACGAGCTGCGAGCCAAGCCGCTCAACGAGCTTCAGGTGCTGGCAGCCACAACCGCCAAGCGTGGTACCGACTCACTGCCTCGCCCTGAACTGGTGGCCGAACTGGTACGCACTTATCTGCAAGAGGGCAGCAACGTTCTGTTGACCGGCGTGCTGGAAATCAGCAGGGAAAACCAACCCATGCTGCGTGATGCCTCCCGCAGTTTCCGCCCCGGAGCAGATGACGTGCGCGTATCTCCTGATTTAGTGCACCGCTACAACCTGCGCCCCGGCAATATGGTGAAGGTGAAACTGCGCCCCCCCAAAGGGAAATTGGAAAAACACATCAACGCCGGAGAAGTGCTGGAAATTGAGGGTGTACCCGCAGCAGAATATGTACAGCCCAAGGATTTTGAGCATCTGACCCCGCTTTTTCCCCGAGAGCGTCTTATCTTGGAAAATCCTGATATCAAGGCCCCGTCCATGCGTGTGTTAGACCTCATTACACCGCTGGGCATGGGGCAGCGCGCCCTTGTCGTAGCACCGCCGCGCGGCGGCAAGACCGTACTGCTCAAGACCATGGCCAAATCTCTGCATGCCAACTATCCCAATGCGGATTTGCTCATACTGCTGCTGGATGAGCGCCCGGAAGAAGTCACGGATTTTGAAGAAACAGTCAAAGTCCCTGTGTACGCCTCCACTTTTGACGAGCCGTCCTCCCGCCATGCTCAGCTGAGCGACCTGGTACTGGAGCGCGCCCGCCGCCTGGTGGAACAAGGACACGATGTCATCATTATGCTGGACTCTCTTACCCGCCTGGCACGCGGTTACAACGCCAACCAGATAGGAGGTCGCACCATGTCCGGCGGTCTTGGCTCCAACGCTCTGGAGAAACCGCGCAAATTTTTCGGAGCTGCACGCAACGTGGAGGAAGGGGGCAGCCTTACCATCATAGCCACCTGTTTGGTGGAGACGGAATCCCGCATGGATGAAATCATCTTTGAAGAGTTCAAAGGCACAGGCAATATGGAGATACGCCTTGACCGCGAGCTTTCCGAACGCCGCATCTACCCCGCCATCTCTATTCCGCAGAGCGGCACCCGCAATGATGATCGCCTGTACCACCCGCAGGAGATGATACGGGTGCTTCAGGTGCGCCGGCAGCTGGCCGCCCTGCCCGGCTGGGAGGGCTTGCAGACGCTGCTGCGCAATATCGTCAAGACCCAGAACAACGCTGAGCTGCTGCTCAAGGGGCTGACCATTTCGAGCCGTTGAGTTCCACCCCGTCAGGGCAGAGCCTCAACCAGTCTTCATCTTTCATTCTGATAACTGCGGCCGGAGCTGCCTGTTCCGGCCGCAAATTGTATTCAGCTCCCGGCAGCAGAATAATGAGCCTTGCACCGGCAGAGCAAATCTGCTCTGCACCAATTGGCTGCACAGGGTGCTTGCCCAGAATGAGCACCTGAGCCCGGCGCGCACTCTCCGGCATGCGATACCACGCCGCAGCCGGAGCATTCCCCACATACAACACGCGCCACTCCGGTGAATGTTCCCAGAGGATGACGGGGGTTCGACTGTCAGCCAGACGCCGCGGATAATCCTTGCCTACAGGGTACAGAGTATAAGTGCCGGAAGAAGTGTGCCATATTTTCCCCTCCGGTGTCAGCGTATCCACGCTTTCGGTTGCTGCGGAAGGAAATTGCCGACTCAGCAGATCTGCTCCGGCTACAGAGGAGGCCCCGGGACGCGTGCGCAGAATAACACCGGGCGTGAACCCTGAATGAAACACCATCGGAAAAGTCCGAAAAGTCACATTGGATTCGCTTCCGGGATTCACCAGCACACCATGATTCCCCAACATGGTAAAGGAATTGCCGAAACCACATCCCGCCACCAGAACTTCTGATGATTCAGCCGGCAGAGTAGCAGGCAGCCACGCGGCAGGCAAACTGCCGAAAAAACCAACTACTGACAGAAGGCAACCGGCAGAGTTCAGCGCAAGCCACCCACTGCCGGCACCAAGTAACGGAATCCAACCGACGGCCAGGTGCTGCAATCCGCAAAACATCACCACCGGCAAAATCGGCGTGATGGCTATATTTGTCAACACGCTCCACGTATTGAACGTATGAAAACAAAGCAGGCTGATGGGTGTTGCCGCCAGCCATGCGCTCAGGGATACGACCACCACACCCCGCAACCAAAAATCTGCGCTGCGGTATGCGCGCTCCCACTTTGTCAGAATGCGGTTCGGGATATAGGAATCAGGAGAGAACCATGGGCTCTCTGCCATGCAGAAATGCAGCCCCATACACAATACAGCATACACGGCAAAGGAAAGCAGAAAACCTGCATTGAACAGCTGAGAGGGCGTGACAAGCAGCACCAACAGCGCAGCAAAGCTCCAAGCATTGGTCAGACTGCAGCGACGCCGCAACAGCAAGGCCCCCAACATAATGACCAGCAGCAGATATGCCCGCAGTGCCGGGACAGATGATCCGGTCAGCAGAACATACAGCCCAACACCCACTATCACCGTGAAATGCGCAAGCCTGACAGGGCATCGCACACAGCGCAACAGCAACAGCAGTATGCCGGAGAACAACCCCACATGCAATCCGCTCACAGCAAAGGCATGCAGGCAGCCGCCGCGCCTGAAAACGTCCAACACCTCATCCTCCGCTCTCTCTCTGGCCCCCAGCACCAAGGCGCACAACACCTGCCGAGCTTCCTCTGTCTCCGTGCCCGGCGGCATGAGCAGATTGGCAAGAAACTCCCGCGCAGTCAAGCCGTAATACCGAAGCCTGTGCAGTGAAAATTCCGCACACCGAGCTTCCACTCTGACAAGATAAAATTCGGCAGCAATGCCCTGCCCGCGACACCACGCCGCAGCATCAAACACCCCGGGAGGGGAGGGTTGGCGGGGCTCCAACGGCTCAGCCCACAGACTCACCCGCTCACCGATTTCCAAATCAGTCTCACCTCTGACCACCACGGTGGGTGCACATAAACCGTTGCCCAGAATGACCCCCTTGCGCAGTGTCTTTTCCACCGTCCCCTCCAGCTGAACCAAATCATGTTGCCGGGCAAGGGCTCGTATCTCAGCGGCATTGTTCTCAATAAGCTCCCCATGCAGCCACGCAACGGCTGCACAAAGCCCAAGTGCAGTGGCAATGCGCCAGAGCCGCAGATACAGGACAACCAACAGGGCGGCAATGGTCAACAACCACCCCACGCCGCCTGAAATGATTCCCACAACAGCAACCAGCGGCGGCAAGAGAGGCGCAGCCAGTGCCTGCCGCCGCAGCCGGCTCTGCCAACATTGCCTGTGCTGTGGCCGAGACATCAACGGTATACCATTACCGGCCCGGTAACAGACGATTGGACGGAACGAATTTTTGCGACCGCACGGAGAAAAATCCCAGCGGCTTCATCCACCTCATCTCCGGTGGTAAAGCGGCTCAAGGAAAAGCGCAATGATTCCCTGATTTCCCTGTCCGACATACCCATGGCCTGCAGCACATGGCTGGGATGAGGCTCCGCGCTGGTGCATGCCGAACCGGCGGAACAAATGAGGCCCATCGGCTCCAGCAGCAGGGTCAATGATTCCGCCGTCAGCCCGGGAATCCGCATATTGAGCACATGCGGCAACCGGGGGGCTGCGGCCCCGGCTTCCACCACTTCCAATCCCGCATTGCGGAGTGCCGTAACAAAACGGAGACGCAGAGAAGCCAGTGCAGCGTACGCTGCAGATGCCTGAAGTGCCAGCTCAGCAGCCTTGCCGAATCCGATAATACCGGGCACATTTTCCGTGCCGGCTCGGCGGTAGTCCTCCTGCGCACCCCCGGTCTGCTGAGGTTGCCACGCCGCACCACGTCGGATATAGAGGGCACCTACACCTTTCGGCCCATGAAGCTTATGCGCCGCTACAGACGCAAAATCAACCTCTGTATCATGCAGGCGAATGGGCAATTTGCCAGCGGCTTGCACCAAATCAACGTGAACACGGGCACCGGCATCCTTTGCCGCCCGGGCAAGGGAACGCACAGGCTGAATAACTCCGGTCTCATGATTAGCCCAGGCAAAACTCACGCCGTCATGCCCGGGCAGAAGCTCTTTCCAGGCAGCCAGATCCGCCTGACCATTGCACATGACAGGGGCTGCATCCCCCTTCACCGTGCGGAGCGTGGCAGGATGTTCCGTTGCAAGCGTCAGCACATGCTCAAACTGCGCCAGTGCGGCATTGGTGGACTCCGTCCCGCCGGAGGTGAACACAATCTCCCCCGCATCCGCCCCAAGCAGGGCTGCCACTTGCTCCCGGGCGTTTTCAATGGCGCGTTTCACCGCCTTGGCCGGAGCATAAGCGGCTGACGGGTTAAAATATTTGTCTGTCAGGTACGGCAGCATCGCCTGCACCACCTCCGGCGCGGGTTGCGTGGTGGCATTATTATCCCAGTATATCATGACGGAAACTGTTCTTTCATGAATTCAAAAACACAGGGAGGCACGCAGCACTTTACCCAGCGTTCCCACCCGGGCACGCCGATGAATCCCTTGACCATGGAGGACGAAATCTCCTCCAGCTCACTCGGCGGCATCAGAAATACACTGCGTATATCCGACTCCATGCGGGTATTCATGCGCGCCATGGATTTTTCATATTCGAAGTCCGTGGTGTTGCGGATACCTCGCAACAGAAATCCGGCTCCCACTTTTCTGGCAAAATCGACAAGGAACCCCTTCTCTACCGTAGCGAGTCGCACATTGTCAGGCATATCCTCCAGCAGAGTCATCATGAGCCGCTGCCGTTGTTCCTGAGAAAAAAGCCCCCGCTTATCCGGGTTGACCGCCAGAACCACCACCAATTCATCAAACAACTCTGCCCCACGGCGAATCATCCACTGATGCCCGTGAGTCGGCGGGTCAAAACTCCCGGCATAAATACCAATGCGCTTCATGTCGCTAACTTACTACACCTCACCCAAGGTGTCAAATTCTTTCCTCTGCGGACAATGCGATTGGGTGTTCACTCGCAACAGAATCATTTTGGGGGAGAGGGGAGGCAGCTTATCATTCATCTGCCAACATACTGCGGATGGATGCAAAAAAGTCATCCTGTTCATCCTGACTGACGGGCTCCTTCATCAGCTTCTCGTAATCCACAAACTCATACATGCGGGCGGGAATCTCTTTGATAAAGCCAGAGGGGAGGCAACGCTCCTGCTGGCCGTAACGGTTGCGTTTTGCGCAGTAGGTCATGGTCAGGCGTTCGCGGGCGCGGGTGATTCCCACATAGAACAGGCGGCGTTCTTCATCCAAACTCCCCTCATCCACCGAGCGGGTGTGGGGAATAAGCCCCTCCTCTACACCAACGATATATACCTGCGGGAATTCCAATCCCTTAGCAGCATGCATAGTAATGAGACATACCCCGCTCTTTTTCTCGATGTCATCATCATCTCGCTCATTATCCAGGCAGATTCCTGCCAGAAAATCCGTAAGCTTGTGTCCCGGCAGCCAGAATTGGCGCAGCGCCACCTTGATATCATCAATGGCAGCCAGACGGCGATTTGTCTCCTCCTCCGTCTTGCAGGTGCGGGCGATGTATTCCTCGTACCCAATCTCCTTGAGGAATTCTTCCAGAATCTCCACAAAGGGGCGTTCACCGGCGGCAAACTCTGAGCCGTAGTGCGTGACAATATCCGTGAAAGCCGTGATGCAGTTCTGGGAGCGGGTGGAGCACTCTGACAGGAATGAGATATCCACCAGCGTGGCCCAGAGGCTCTTTTTATTATCGCGGCTCCAATCGATGGCGAAGGAAGCAGTGGTGGGGCTGATACCGCGCGGCGGCGTGTTGAGCACCCGCAGCAGATGAAGGTCAGCATCCGGGTTATCCATCATTTGCAGATAACTGAGCAAATCCTTGACTTCTCGTCTGTCGAAAAAGCTCTTGGTTCCCACCATACGGTAAGGGATGTGGTGCTCGCGCATGGCCATTTCCAACTGGCGGCTCTGTGCATTCGCACGGAAAAGAATGGCAAAATCCTCCCATGCCAGAGAATCGCGGGCGCGGAGCGTCTCAATCTCATCGGCAATGAACTCTGCCTCTTCCTCCGACCCGGGCATGGCCAGCAGCCGCACTGGGTGCTGCCCCTCCTTGTTGGTGCGCAGGGTTTTATCTCGGCGCCCGGCATTGTGGCGAATCAGCTCATTGGCGCAATCCAGCACCTGACGCGTGCAGCGGTAGTTTTCCTCCAGCTTGATGACGGTGGGATTGGGGAAGAAGCTCTCAAAGTCCAGGATATTGGAAATCTGCGCGCCGCGCCAACCGTAAATGGACTGGTCATCATCGCCCACCACACAGATATTGTGCTCCGGGCCGACCAACTGCCGCAGCAGACTCATCTGCAGCGAGTTGGTATCCTGAAACTCATCCACGGTGATGTAGGAAAACCGTTTATTCCACTTGTCATGCACATCGGGATAGGCTCGCAGCAGGCGCTCCGTCAGGATGAGCAGGTCATCGAAATCCACCGCATTCTGAGCCTTGAGCTCACGCATGTAGGCCTTGGAAACAGCGGCAATGAGCGTGTCCTCAATCTTATCAATTCCCATCCCCTGATTACGCACACGGGAAAGCTCTGCCAGCACCTGCCCCGGCTCCAGCTTCTCGCGTCTCGCGCCGTATTCCATGATGAGTCGCTTGAGCAGCCCGGTCTGGTCGCTGCCGGTATAGATGGAGAAGTTTTCCTTGTAGCCCAGGCGGCCGATATCCTGGCGCAGGATGCGCACACAGAGTGAATGGAAAGTACACACCGTCATGGCTCGTGCCGACTTTCTATCCACCAGCCCCGCCACGCGGTCAGCCATTTCGTTAGCGGCTTTGTTAGTGAACGTCAGGGCCAGAATGCCGCGCGGATTAGCCCCCTTCTCTATCATGTTGGCGATACGACAAGTGACGGTGCGGGTCTTCCCCGTGCCGGCACCGGCCAGGATGAGCACCGGGCCATTGAGTGTCTGCACCGCCTGTTTCTGGGCGGCGTTCAGTGAATTGATGTCGAATTTTTCTGCCATGGGATTCAGCGCGGAGAGAGTAGCAGATTCCCGTGTTTTCTTCAAGATTTTTTCAACAGGAAACAAGCCTGAGCAGTCCGTTACACCCGGCTCCGCATTTCGGATATTGCTTTTTCTTATGATTAAGGATAGATAACTTGTATGAAGTGAAGTTGCGGGAAGTTCTTGAAAAAAAGTTCAGTCGGTGATATAGGCGGAGCTGCTTTCCATCCTACAATTATGAGCAACATTCTGAATGATTCCTTGTTTGTTCTATTTGCTATTCTGGCAACAGGACTGGCCTTGGGTAACATAGCGATAAAGGGAATATCCCTCGGAAGTTCCGGCGTTCTGTTCACCGCATTGATTGCCGGTCATTATCATTTGCAAGTACCGGCAGGGGTGACCACTATCGGCACAGCCTTGTTCGTGTACTGTGTCGGACTTGGGGTCGGCAATCGTTTCTTCGGCTCCCTGAGAAGCCAGGGCAGCAGACTTTTGTTGATGGCAGCCATCGTGGTGGGAACCGGCTGGGGCATCACAATGCTGGCCTGCTATTTACTGAACATAGATTTTGGAATAGGTGCCGGCTTATTTGCCGGTGCCTGTACGAGCACACCCGGGCTGGCCGCCGCACTGGAAGCAGCTGAAGCCGCCGGACAGGATTCGGCACAAATAAACATCGGTTATGGTGTGGCATATCCATTTGGTGTCATTGGTGTTGTTCTTTTTGTCCAGCTGTTGCCGAAATTGTTAAAAAAGAATCTTAACACTTCGGAGAATCAGGAGAAAAATAATACTGACCCTGACCGTATTGTAACACGCGTCATCAGGATTCAGAACAACGCACTTTCCGGCACGAGCATCATGGCTGCTATCGAAAACGGAATACTGCAATGCCGTCCTACCCGCGTCATGAAGAACGAGATGCTGGTTCCTCTGACCTCTGAAGATGTTTTTGAGGTCAATCAGCAGCTTTTTGTAGTCGGAGCACTCAGCCGGGTAGAGCGAGATGCCGCCTTGCTTGGACATATAGAAAAGGATGCCCCCACAAATCATCGGTTGAAAGATGAAATGGCAGAAGTTCTCCTCCTGGAACCCTCTCTCAGCAACAAAACACTTCGAGAACTCCATACCCTCAGCAATTATGGCATTGTGGTTTCCCGCATCACCCGGTTGGGTAATACCTTCATCCCCAATGGTGATACAGAAATCTTCCGCAATGATGTTCTGACCATCGTGGGACAGCCTGAGGATATCGCGGCATTCAAGACGATGTGTAAACACCGCAGCTCTGCCATCAATGCCACGGACATATTCTCGCTTTCCGCAGGCGTGGCCGCAGGCATTATTATCGGGAAAATCGAATTTTTCAACGGATTTTGTCTGGGAACAGCCGGAGGGCCTCTGCTTGTTTCCCTTATACTGGGACATCTGGGGCATATTGGCCCGGTCGTTGGCTACATGCCGCGAAACACACGAATCATGCTCATGGAGTTCGCGTTGATGTTATTCCTTGCCGGTGCCGGCGTCAACGGCGGCGCGACATTGCTCGAAACATTGAGTACCCATGGCTTCACCATGTTTGGTATTGGGATGATTATAACGATAGTTCCTCTGCTCGTCGGGTACATTCTGGCTCGACAATTCCTGGGATTAAGTTTGACCGAATCGTTAGGGGGAATCTGCGGCGGCATGACTTCCACTCCGGCACTCGGAGCCATTACTGCCCAAACAGACAAACAGGCCCCGGTCATTGCCTATGCGACCGCCTATCCGCTTGCCCTCCTGCTGATGACGGTTCTGACAAAATGCCTGATTATGTGTGGTACGTGTCTGTAAGATAGCCATCAGTTATGACAAAGAGAGAAATCACAACATTTGATTACGTCTCCTCTATTGGGTATAATCAGGACAGGTCAGTTTGATATATGAACAGCTTGACTCTACAAAAGATGCGATATCTGGTAAGCATCGCAGAAAACGGTTCCATCACCAAGGCCGCGCGCTTGCTTTTTGTCTCGCAACCCAGTCTGACAAAAACTATCCATGAAATAGAAGATGAACTGGGCTTCCCCATTTTCGACAGAACCCGTACCGGGATACGGCTCACACGAAACGGTGAGGAGTTCCTTGTCTACGTCAGGCAAGTCCTGGATCATGCCGATATTCTACAGGAAAAATACCTGACATCCGGGCCTCGAAAAAAACAATACTGCGTATCCACTTTGCATTATTCATTTGCCGTGCAGGCGTTCATCGTGCTGGTCAGAAAGCATCAGGACGATGAGTTCGATTTTTCCATCAGAGAAACCCAGATGGGAGAAATCATCGAAGATGTCTCTACCATGAGAAGTGCGTTAGGGGTTATATATCTCAACGATTCCAATGAAAAAATCCTTAAAAAAACATTCAAGGAACGCGATTTGGTATTCACCGAAATCAGCGAAGCAAGCCCACGCATATTTATGAGCATCAATCATCCTCTGGCTCACAATGAATCACTGAGCATGGAAGACTTGCAGGATTTTCCCTATGTGTCGTTCGAACACAAGGAACATGATTCTTTCTACCTGACAGAGGAAATGCTGAATGCACTGGATAAGAGCCGACACATAAGAGTACGCGACCGAGCCACTCTCTATGACCTGCTGATGGGAGTCAATGCTTATACCCTGACGCATAGCACACTTCATCCGGAATTAACAGGCACAAAAATCACAGCTATTCCTCTGAAGAACAGAGGGCGCGCCAGAATCGGCATTATTCATCATCGCAACAGGCTCCTTGGCAGGTTATCAACTTTCTTCATAGAGCAACTTCATCATTTTATTACAAAACAAAACCTCAACACATAACCGCAATATATGATTATCAATCGTTTTTGTATATTTGATTTTTCTATCTGACAGCATTATAATATCCATGTCACGCGAAAAAGGCTCTCTGCCTCGCATGGCATAACAACATATCAAATATATGAAAGCACAAGATACGGCTCATCCGTCTGATTCCATAACCCTGCTGACCCACCCCATTCTCTGGTTAAGAAAAAGGAACGAAGAAGTGAACACCCGCAGGCAGGTACTTAGTTCACCTTATTCGATACACCTCCCCGTACTGCCATCTTATCTGTATTTCAAGTGGCAGGAAATGTCTTTGAAAGATGAGCACGCCTGTTTGGAAAAGCAGGTATTTCGGTATCAGGATGAAAAAGGGAGAACTTTTTCTGCATGGCTTGAAGTTGACAGATGGCAGGGCGTTTTCAACCTGAATGAATGCTCCGACATGCACTCCATACAAGCCCTGTCGGATATGGAATTCTGGGGACTTGCGCTGAGGGAACGCGGCAACCCCGAAGCGATTTTAGATAACAGCTCTGCCCAAGGTGCCGTTTTCTGGCATGAAGACACGCTCAGCGTCTACCCCGCCCAACTGGGCCCCGCATTTGAATCATTCCTTCGGGAATGCTTGCTGCCGCCATTCCGGGAAACGAGCCTGAATCAGAGGTAAATCTCCGGCTGTTTCGGAGCCGCTGCCACCTGCATAAGCCGTGCGGTCATGGCTTCCAGCATGGGTGCGGGGAGTGCTCGGGCTTCCTGCGGGCAGATTTCCACACAGCGCATGCAGAGGATGCACTTTTCGGCATCCGTGGTCTGCGGGTCATCCATGGGGATGGCTTCCACCGGGCACATGGAGGCACAGCTGCCACAGTGCCCGCAAGCATCGCTTGTCACGGGTGTGACCGGCATTTTCGGGCGTTCCCGATACTCCGGATTACCGGGAATCTCCGGTTTTGACCAATTCTCCTGCGACTGGGCAAGTTTGGAAAGGACAGCGCGGCCAAAATCCACCGCCACCTGCTTGTCCACGGCATCCGGGCGACCGGAGGCAATACTGCGTACAACGGAATGCTCCGCAATGAACGCAGCGGCGGCCACCACGCTAAACCCGTTTGCCGAAAGTGCATCGCTGAGCTCCAGAAGCGCATCCTCATAGGCACGGTTGCCATAGACAACCACAGCAACGGCGGGGCCTCCCTGCCCCTTCAGCATCGACAGTCGCTCCAGCGCGGGCTCCGGGACTCGCCCGCCATACACAGGAACCACCGCCAACAGCGGCATGTTCTCCGGCACACTCTGAATAACGCAGGGGTAGGTTAAATCAACATGGCGTGTTTGGCAAACCTCTGTCACAATGGCATCTGCAATGGCACAGCACCCGCCGGTAGGGCTGAAAACTGCTTTTATCCACGGTTTTGTATTCATGCGAAAAGTAATGCGGTGATTAGTGAAAAAGAGTGCATCAGTCCTCATGCTTCGGGGGCTGCGGACCGGTATAGGGCTGAACTGCGGGAGACGTTAAGTCCAGCGAGGCATCATAATACGGCGTAGAAAAGCCGAAGAGGCCCAACAGGGTATGGAAAATATGTTCGTGAGCCACCGTCATGCGGCTGTTGCAGCGCAGCTGTTCTAAAGATTTGGCAAAATGCGGACGCAGAGCAGCAAACTCCGGAGAGAAGAGGACAAACATGCCCACTTTACAGCCGTCCGTGGTGTGGTATAGGTAGGGATGCTGCCCCAGAAAGGCTCTTCCCCAGCAGCCGTCATGCCCCAGGTACTCGCCATGGTCGCTCACATAGAGGTAAACATAGGGGCGGCCCTCCAGCAAGTCTGCCACGCGGCGGAAAAACTCATCTGTGTAGTGAATGGTGTTGTCATACGCGTTATTCACCTCTTCCGCCTGCGCTGTCGGGTTCTGGAAATCCGGCGTGGTGGGCGTAAAGGGCGGATTCTCCAAATCGTAGTATCCAAAAGGAGTATGGCTACCCTCATTGTTGACAAACAGGAGCAGATTTTGCTTTCTGTCCTGTTCCTGCAGAACCTGCCGCATCTGCTCTACCGCGGTCCATGGGTAACCGGGCGCATTAAAGCGCGCTTCTGAATGCCGGGTCAGCAGCTGCACAACGCGGTCATATTTGAGTTTCTGCGCGCAGCGGCGGCCGAAGAAAGAGTACACACGGAAATCATGCTTGGCAAACAAATCAATGACTGAACCTACGGTAGGCTGCATGCCCGGCGTAAGGTCGTAGATGTTGCGCCGCCCGTTGGTAAGAATGGCAATCTGCGCCTGACAGGTATCACAGGCGGCGGAAATACAGGTAGGGAAATTGATTAACTGACTGCCGCAGGAGGCCAGAAACGGCGTCGTCCGGCGGGAATAACCGTTCACAGTCATGCGATCCGCCCGGATACTCTCTCCTATATGCAAAACTAACACAACACCTTCTCTTCCCTCAAGGGTCATCAAGGTGGAATGCTTGTCTGCCGGAGATTCCAGACCTTCTACCTGGTTGATGGTTGCTTCATTGATAGTGAGAGCCTCTGAAACCGCGTTCACCAACTCAGGTACTTCACAGGCCGGCCAGTAGTAGTTCACCGTCTGCCCGGTCGGCAGCAGGCAAGAGGCAAACACACCGCACAACCCGCAGAAAAGCATCCCCGTATTGAGCAGCTCCGTGCGAGTACTGTTTCTGAATAGACGCAGCTGCAGCCGGGTAAACAACACCAACAGCAGTGCCAGCGGTAGCATCAGTGCCAGATTCAGCGGCGTGAGGTAGGCCATGGCCTCCTCCATGGAGGCCTCAAAGGTTTCCGCCAACACCAATGAGTTGATGCGGGAACCGTATTGATGAAACCCGATGAACTGCAGCATTTCCACTGCCATGAAGAGGGCCCAGAGCAGCAATGCCCAGCGGCGCAGGACTCCCCAGGTGAGACAGATAATGCCCATAGTCAGCAGCACGGGGAAATGCAGTTGCCAGAGCGAGGAAAAAGCCAATAAATGCCCCAAGCTTACAAAAAGGGCTGCCAGTAACAGCAGCCCCCACAGTTGACGAGCCGGCAGCAGGGTGCGCACACGAAGAAAACACCCCACTACCGACACCAACACAGCCACTGTCAATGCTGCAACAGCGGCAATTCCCCACCCTGTTAACTCAAAAGGCATATCCCACTGCCGCAGCCACACCTGTGCAGCGTGAAAAGGAAACGCCAGCAAAACCGCAAAAAAGAGCAGCCGCGACAGTATCGGCAACAAAGCCGACCAATATGCCGAGAATCGGGTCAAAGGAATCTGTAATCAGTTTTTATTCTTGCAGCGGCATTCGTGGTCGCCATCGTGCTTGTGTCTGCCACAGCACTCATGACCATCTCCATGACCTCCACAGCACTCATGGTCATCCCCATGACCTCCGCAGCAGCACTCGTGTTTTTCCTCATGATGATGATCGCAGGATTCGTTATCACAATCCTCGCAATCCCCACCGCAATGGCCACCGCATGAACAGGAACTTATCTGCTGCGTCATGGCATCAGCTACTTCTTCATCTGTGGGGGCAACTCCCTTTTCAATAGCCATGACCATGTACTGATTCACCACGGCAAGCATTTCATCCAGCTCCTGCCGCGCTTCAAGAAACCCTTTGCAGAGAGGGTTATTGACCACATCCTGACGCAGTTTATCAAACTCTGCAATCTCACTCTCTGAAGGGGGCATACCCTCCATGTGCTTGTTCCGGAGATTTTCTCCATAGTCACTGACTTTGCGGAAAAGTTCCGTTGCAGCAGGGTTCTGATAAAAAAGGCCTATGCGAGCCTTGGCGGAAACCACCTTCTGAGACTGAGCGAACGCTCCGGCCAGCTCCATAGCCAGCTTAGCCAATTCCGGGGAAAGAGATGTATTTGCCATATTGGTGCCAATGCTAGCAGAATTCGGTGCAGGGCGCAATGCCGGAATGCGGCATATCAGGGAGTTTCTTCCTCCAACTCGCTTTCAAAATACAGCATAAGTTCCTGCAGCGTTTCCTCGCCATAGAACCTCAGCTCCGCCAGACGGGACAACTCAGCAGAAATAAGCTCAAAGAATTCCATGAACTCCACAGCCAATAATTCCTCATCAGCCTGTTCCATTATGGCAGCATCCGGCTCCCAGAGCAACAGTTCCCGAATGCGCGCCGCATGCTTCTTTGCCGAGGCTGCGTCCTGCACCTGCTGCAGTAATTTAACCAACTCCTGACCTCGGGCGTGTATCTCATCCCTCAGCGCCTTCTCAGCTTCGCTCAGCTCCTCCTCCGCCAACTCGGCTCTTACATCTGCCTCCGGCAAAAGCTCACTCTCCCCCCGGGCAATAAGAGGAGGCACGCTCAAGCCCGCGAGCAATATAAACTGCATTAAATACCTCTTCATCGCATCTATATATACCACACACAGGCTCACAACAGCAAGTTTTTTACGTCAAAATACCGTCAGGTTGACATTTTTTGAAACTGGGAGATTGACGGGAGCACATTCTTGGTGTAGACTACGGAAAGTGCGTAGACGTGAGCTGCGCCGTATCGTCATATACACTTCACCTCTCTCAATCCCGTGTACTCGAACGAATCTTTTCTTCTGCAACTTCTGGTGGAAGCCGGTGCCATCGATGAAGGCACTCTGGAGGCTGTGCGTCAGCAACTTTCCCCGCTGGACAGTGTTATCGAATACCTTGTCAATAACGGTTACATGACAGGGGAATACATAGCCCAGATTGCCGCCTCCAACTCTGGCTTGGAATATGTGGAAATCTCCTCCTTTGAGGTCGACCCCGCCATTGTGGCACGCGTCAAACCGGAGCTTGCCCGCCGTGTAGGATTCATGCCTCTGGGCGATGATGGGTTCTCCCTTCAAGTGGCCATTACTGACCCCTTCGACATGAACACCATGGACAGTCTGCCCCAGTTCCTGGGCTGCGACGTCTCGTTCTTTGTCACCTCCGAAAAGGAGATGAAGAAGGCCCTCGAAAAATACTACCCAGAGCAGAAGCAGTACGCCAAGGGTGATACGGAAGCCCCCATCATCGAACTGATTGACAACATGTTCAATGAGGCGCATACCATGCGAGCCTCTGATATTCACATCGAGCCCATGGAGGATAGAGTCCGCATACGCTACCGCGTGGACGGACGTTTGGTGGAGGTTGCCACCCACCCCAAGAAACTGCTGGGACCGATTGTGGCCCGACTCAAGGTGATGAGCACCTCCATGAGTATCGCAGAAAAACGCGTACCGCAAGACGGGCGTATTGAGCTTGATTTGAAAGACGGTGCTCACATCGACCTCCGTGTCAGCACCGTGCCTACCAACCACGGTGAATCCGTGGTCATGCGTATTCTGGATAAGTCTGCGCTGGCTCTTGGGTTGCCCCAGCTGGGCTTCCTTTCGGACGATGAGGCCACATTCGACCGCCTGGTCACCCTGCCTGACGGCGTGATTTTGGTAACCGGTCCCACCGGTTCCGGTAAAACCACCACACTCTACGCCTGCCTTAACCACCTGAACCGCCCGGACAAAAAGATTATCACCGCTGAAGATCCCGTGGAATACGAGCTCTCCGGCATTAATCAGGTGATGATTCGCTCCGAAATCGGCATGACATTTGCTGCGGCTCTCCGCGCCATGCTGCGTCAGGCCCCCAACATCATCATGATTGGTGAAATTCGAGACGGGGAGACCGCCAGTATCGCCATTCAGGCCGCCATGACCGGTCACCTCGTCCTCTCCACCCTCCACACCAATGATGCACCTTCCTCCGTGGCACGTCTCGCCGACATGGGGGTAGACAGATTCCTGATTGCCTCTGCCGTGCGAGCCATCATGGCGCAGCGTCTCTGCCGCAGCCTCTGCAGCTGCAAGATACCCGGCACCATGACCCCCAAACAGGCCACCACGCTGGGAGTGGATATCAACAGACAGGTTATGGTACCCCGCCCCGGCGGCTGTGAAAAATGCCGCGGCAAGGGCATGAAAGGCCGCTTAGGTATTTTTGAGATTTTCGAGATTTCCGATGATGTTCGCGGACTGGTCAACTCTGACATGACATCTGCACAGCTGCGCAAGCGTGCCCGGGAATTAGGCATGCGTACCCTGCGTGAGGACGGCATCCGCAAGGTGATGGCAGGACTCACCTCTGCCGAAGAAGTGATACGCGTGACCGCCGGTGATGCCAGCTGATGAAACAGAACAACTAACCACCAACATTTTCTGAGTTATGAATAACGATGTAACATTGGATGTCTTCATCAACAACGGCATGCTGGACAAGGCCGTTGCCCGCGATATCAAGGACGAAATGGCCAACAGCGGCAAGGAGGTCTGGGAAACCCTCATCGATTTCGGCATCATCGGCTCACCGGAAGATTTCTGGAACGTTATTGCCACGGAAGTGGGTGCACAGTACATCTCATTGGTTGATTTCTATCCCCCCCAGGAAGTATTGAACATGCTGCCTGGTCCGCAGGCGCGCATGCATGGTGCCCTGCCCGTTGAATACCGTGAGGGAGAGGGTCTCTACGTGTGTCTGGAAGACCCGCTGAACCCGCAAACGATAGACGATCTCCGCATGGCTACAGGACAGGATATCTACCTGTACGTGGCAGCTGATTACGAAGTACGCTCCCGTTTGCAGGAATGCTACGGCGGAGCAGATGCCGCCATGGGCGATTTGCTCAATGAAATGAGCACCATGAGCGTGGGCAGTCAGGACGGAGCAGAGGAAGCAAACTCCGCCCCGGTGATTAAATTTGTCAATCTGGTGATTACTCAGGCCATCAAGGAAAAAGCATCAGATATTCACCTGGAACCCTTTGAGAAGGAGTTCAAGATTCGCTACCGCGTGGACGGTGCTTTGTATGAAATGGCACCGCCGCCCGTACACCTTGCCAGCCCGGTCATCTCCCGCGTAAAAGTGATGGCGGGCATGAACATTGCCGAACGCCGAGTGCCGCAGGACGGCCGTATCGTGATGCGCCTGGGAGAACACAGTGTGGACATGCGTGTGAACTCTCTGCCCACCCAATACGGTGAATCCGTGGTAATGCGTGTGCTGGATCGCGGCAGTGTGAGTCTGGATTTGAACAACCTCAACCTCGACCCCAAGCTGCATGAGTACATCATTGATACGGTGAATAAGCCAAACGGTATCTTTGTGGTGACCGGGCCTACCGGTTCAGGTAAAACCACGACCCTGTATGCCGCCCTGCGAGAAGTGAACACAGAGGACTCCAAACTGCTCACGGCAGAAGACCCGGTGGAATATGATATAGACGGCATTGTGCAGGTACCTATCAATGAAGCAATCGGGGTCACATTTCCCCGTGTGCTGCGTGCGTTCCTGCGTCAGGACCCGGACCGCATTCTGGTGGGAGAAATTCGAGACAAGGACACGGCACAGATTGCCATTCAGGCAGCATTGACGGGTCACCTTGTGCTCTCCACCCTGCACACGAATGACGCAGCCGGTGCCGTTACACGATTTGTCGACATGGGCGTGCAACCATTCCTGCTTGCTGCCACCCTGCTGGGAGTGCTTGGGCAGCGACTGGTGCGCACCATCTGCCCGTACTGCAAAACGGCGTATACTCCCTCCAACTCATTGCTTGCCCGTTTGGGTATCAACCCGGCACTCATCGGCCAGCAACAGTTCTACACAGGAGCCCGCTGTGATAAATGCGCCCACACCGGCTACAAAGGTCGAAAAGGCATTCACGAGCTGCTCAACGTGACTGACCCAATCAAGGAACTCATCACACAGAATGTTCCCTCCATTGTTCTGAAACAAAAAGCCATCGAGCTGGGTATGTCCACCCTCCGGGAAAATGGCATTCAAAACATATTTGAGGGTCATACAACCATTGAAGAAGTACTCAAGTACACTTAATCTTGACGCAGTGGCTCACATCTGCTATTTATTAAACCAGCTGAACAAATTTTCTAACCAAACGCAATAATATGCCTAATTTCAGATACACAGCGCTGGATCAGAACGGCGCAGAAAAAACCGGCTTCGTCACGGCCGATAACAAGATAGCTGCCATGGAGATGGTGCGCAGTCAGGGACTGCTGGTGCGCGAATGCGTGGAAAGCACCAAGGCAGAAGCCAAGGCCGCGACCAAGAAGAAAGAGACCAAGAAAGGCAAAGGGGCCAAAAAAGAGAAAAAGACCGGGAAAGTGGGAGCCCCCGTCAAACAGAAGGAAATGATGGTGTTCACCCGCCAGCTTGCCACGCTGATTGATGCCGGTTTGCCCTTGCTCCAGAGTCTGAATGTTCTTTCCAAACAGGAACCCAACCCCAATTTGCGTGCCACTATCGGTGCTCTGGGAGAATCCGTGCAGGGCGGTTCCACCTTTTCCGAAGCTCTGGGGGCTTATCCCAAGTTGTTTAACAAGCTCTTTGTCAACATGGTGAAAGCCGGTGAGCTGGGCGGCGTGCTGGAAGTGGTGCTCAAGCGTCTGGCAGAGTATCAGGAAAAAGCCAACCGACTGCGCGGCAAGGTTGTTTCCGCCATGGTATACCCCATCATTATTCTGGTAATCTCCGTGGGTATCCTCATTTTCCTGATGCTGGCCATCGTGCCCAAGTTCAAAGAAATGTTTGAGGCACAGAGCATGGAACTGCCCGCCCTGTCAGAGTTTGTGTTCAACTTCTCAGACAAGTGCATGGCTGACAGCATTATCCCGGTTATTCCCAATGCTCTGGTATTCGTTGTGTTAATCATCGGTGCCGTCATTGGTCTCATGTTCTGGAAAAAGACACCAAAAGGTGCCAGAATCGTTGACCGCTTCATGCTGCGCATTCCCAAGCTGGGGCATCTTACCAAGGTAAGTGCCGTTACGCGTTTCTCCCGTACCTTTGGTACACTGGTGGCCTCCGGCGTGCCGATTCTTCAGGCCCTGCTGATTACCCGCGATACAGCCGGCAATGTAATCGTGGCGGATGCCATCACCAAGATTCATGATTCCGTGCGTGAGGGTGAATCCATTGTCACGCCGATGACCAGCTGCGATGTATTCCCGCCCATGATGATTTCTATGGTCGATGTGGGTGAAGAGACAGGTCAACTGCCGGACATGCTGCTGAAAGTAGCCGAGGTGTATGATGAAGAAGTGGACAACTCTGTGGCAGCACTGACCGCCATGCTTGAACCCATCATGATAGTATTCCTCGCTGTGGTTGTGGGCAGCATCGTGCTGGCCATGTTCATGCCGATGATGGAAATCATCAAGAACGTGTAAAACCGCCATGAAACTTCGCACCAATAATCAGCTCAAGGGATTTACCCTTATTGAGATTCTCATAGTGGTTGCCATTCTGGCAATTCTGGCAGCCGGCATGTGGCAGGCTACGGCATACGTGCAATCACGCTCCATGCAGAAGACGGCAGAATCACAAGTTCAGCTGCTGGAAGCATCACTGAACTCCTACCGTGCCGACAACGCAGGATACCTGCCGGACGGACGCGGTGATGAGGTGAGCTCCAATGTCCTGTATGAGACGCTCAGCCGGGATGAGGATAATGACGGTGAACCGGATGATGACAACGGGGAGATTCAGATGCCCTATTGCGAATCGTTCTACGTGGTTTCCTCCAAGAACACGGAACAGCAGGAAGGCATACCCGTGGTCAAGGTTCGTATCAAAGGTTCCGGCGGTGCCAAAAGTGCACGCGGCAAGGTTTATGTCATCCTGGATCCGTGGGGCAACACCTACCGCTACCGACTCGGTTACGAAGGTCAGACAGAGGGTGGCAAGTCCGGCAACGGAATCAATCCGGACTTCGATATCTTCTCCACCGGCCCGGACGGCAAAGGCAACGGGCGAACCAATGACGGTGACAATGAGGATAACATCTCCAACGTAAAATCCTGGAAATAAAAACTTAACTTTCAACCGACCTTATGGTCGGTTGAATCATTTATCCCCCTGAGGCACATGAACAGTTACAGCACTCTACTTTCCGCGTCAATTATCCCGGCCATCATATTGGCAGCCCCCTGCTCTGCGGCACCGGTTAATACAAAGAATAGTGTACCCGCCGCAACGGCCGTGGTCAGACGCATCACCCCGCAATTGGCGGATGATATCGTCTTTATGCTTGATACCAAAGCAAAAGCACCCACCATTGAAGAGAAAGACGGGAAAGTACGGATTACGGCAGCAAATATACGAGAGAGTGTGAGAGCATACGGATACTACCTGCGAAACATAGCACACATTCACCTCTCCCAAAACGGAGATAACGCCACCGGGGGGAAATTGATACTGCCGGAACAAAGAATCAACGTGCCGGCCACACACTCTTTCAACTACGCCTACAACTACTGCACACTCAGCTACACGGCGGCGCATTGGGACCGAAAGCGCTGGGAGCGTGAGCTTGACCTGCTGGCAATGAGCGGTTACAACGGAGTATTGGTTACAGCGGGGCTGGAGAGCGTCTGGAAAGGATTTTTGACAGATTTAGGCTACACAGGCAAACAAATAGAAGCATTCATTGCAAACCCTGCATACAGTGCATGGTGGCACATGGGTAATCTTGAGGGTGAGGGCGGTCCCGTTCACCGTGATATCATTGCAGAGGAGACAAAACTGGGGCAATTCATTGTCAAACGACTGCGCGAGCTGGACATGGAACCGGTGTTACAGGGCTATGTCGGCTTTCTGCCCGCGTGCAGCGAGGCATCCAAGATTGGGGGCAAGCTGATACCCCAAGGCAAATGGTGTCACCAGTATGTTCGCCCCGCCGTACTGCAACCCACAGATCCGATTTTCGGCAAAACAGCGGCACTCTGGTACAAAAACCTGCGCAAGGTGTACGGTTATCAGGCAAAATACTTTGGCGGCGACCTCTTCCACGAGGGTGGCAATCAGGGCGGTACCCCGCTGAAAGAAGCGGCCCAGGCAGTGCAGGCCGCCATGCAGCAAGCCTCCCCCGGTTCAAAATGGCTTATCCAGGCATGGGGGCACAATCCGTCTCCCCAACTGCTCAGCGGCACAGACCCGCAGCACACCATCATTCTGGCACTGGATAAGAACATGAGTGCCGGTCATGACATTTCACGGAATTACCGGGGGCGTCCCCACGTGTGGTGCGAACTGGCGAATTTCGGCGGCAATCACGGGCTGTACGGTGGCATCCCGCTACTGGAAAATATGGAGGACAACATCGGCGGCGCCATCGGCATTGGCTTACTCTCAGAAGGTCTGGAGGTTAATCCCTTGTACTACGCCATGGTAACAGAGCGCATTAACACTTCAGGCCCCATCGACCGCAAAGCGTTCCTGACACGCTATACCAAAGGACGCTATGGAACGGATGACGCAGATATCATCCGGGCTCTGGAGCTACTGATTGACAGCGTGTATTCACCCGTGCGGCTTCAGGAGGGCTGTCAGGAAAACATTATGTGCGCACGCCCGAGTCTGACTGCACGCAAGGCTTCCACCTGGTCCAAACCGAACAATTACTACGATTTTGCACAAGTCCGAGAAGCAGCGGAGTTAATGCTCAGCGCAGGGAAAAAACACGGTCTGGAATCCCTGCCGACATGGTGTTATGACATGGCAGACCTCTGCCGCCAGGTGTTGGCGGATAAGGCTCGGGAACAACTTCCCAAATGCAAGGCAGCATTTGATGCCGGAGATAAAGAAGCCTTTGCCCGAGAAAGCAAGGCCTACCTGCAACTGATTGAGCAGACAGCAGAGGTGTTAGCAAGCTCTGAATACTTTCTGCTTGGGCGCTACCTGAAAGAAGCGGAAAGCAAAGCAGGCAACAACAAGATAGCGCAGGCGCAGATGAGCCGCGCCCTCAAGCAGCTTTTCACCACATGGGTTCCCAAATCCGGCACCACGCTCAATGATTATGCCCACCGCCAGCTCTCCGAGCTGATGCAGCACTACTACCTGCCCCGCTGGCAAGCCTATTTCAATGCCAGAACACAGGAACTGAGCGGACGCGCTATAGCCGGGGAAAGTGGTCGTTCTGCTGTGGAAAGTAACAGCAACAACGGTGAAAACGTCTCCGCCAGCCACGAACTCAGTGCCGCCGTAGATGCCATTGAAACCAGCTTTGCTGATTCAGACATACCGCTTCTTTTCAAGCCCAAAGGAAGTATCATACAACTGGCGGAAAAACTGCTTTTTCCCTGATATTATTCCCATCGCAGCCTTGCAGGAGAATTTCTTTGCGAACAAGCCGAAAACCCACACGGGTGACAGAGAGACGGTATAAACTACCGTCTGCCGCTCTGTCACCCGCGCCGAATTCTCTCAGGAATCCTCGGGGATACAACGTTTAACCGCCATTACTTCATGCAACCGGAAGAAGAGCATAACGGTACGGGGACACCAATTTCTGCCAACGTCTCTTCCGTTTCTTTGACCCCGTGCAAGTAAAATGGCTCATCCTGCGGAGCAAGCACACTGAGAAGGCGTCGAAATTCGCCCACGTGTTCCATTTCCTCACGGGCAATATCAAGCAGCACCTTGCGGGCGGCTTCGTTATCAGTTGATTCCGCCAACTGTTCATACAGCTGGATTGCTTCATACTCTGCGGCTATCATAAAGCGGACAGACCGCACCAACTCACTGTGTGAAAGCTTGCTTTTGGCAGCAAGCCCACTGAATGCATGTGAAAACTCAGGCATAGTACCATTCTGACACTCCGGAATAATCCGCAGCACAAAAATGGATAGAGTGGGTTCAGGAATGGAGCTGCTGTTCAAATTGGCGGAACTGAATAGCATCATACAAATCAGAATCCGCCAACTGCTCATGCCCGGCCAAGTCGGCCACCGTGCGAGCCACACGCAGAATGCGATCAAACGCACGAGCAGAAAGCCCCAGTTGGCTCACGGCTGCCAGCAGCATATTCTGCTGAGAACCAGTTAAGGGACAAAACGTCCTTACAAGCTTACTGCTGAGACGCGCATTGCAGGTAATCCCGGTTCCGGCATAGCGCAGTTTCTGGCGCTCACGAGCCACCAGTACTCTTTTCAAAATAGCGGCACTACTCTCCCCGTCTGGCTTGCTCAGCAAACTAGCCGGATTTACGGGCGGTACCTCTATCAGAATATCAAACCTGTCCAACAGCGGACCGGAAATTTTCTGGCGGTATCTCACGACCTCCGCTGGCCGGCACCGGCAGCTGTGCCGCGGGTCTCCCAGATAGCCGCAGGGGCACGGGTTCATGGCCGCCACCAGCATAAACGAACAGGGAAAATCCATGGTCCCGGAGGCTCGTGAAATGGTGATTACTCCACTCTCCAGTGGTTGGCGGAGGGTTTCGAGCGTACGGCGGTTAAACTCCGGCAACTCATCCAAAAACAAGACACCGTGGTGAGCCAGAGAAATTTCACCGGGAGTGATTGTAGAGCCACCCCCCATCAGCCCTACATCTGATATAGTGTGATGAGGGGCGCGAAACGGGCGACAACGCAACAAGCCGCCCTCCCTGGGCAGCAATCCGCAGACAGAATGAATCGCACTGGCTTCCAAAGCCTCATCATGAGTCAAAGGCGGGAGAATAGTAGGCAGGCGTGCAGCGAGCATACTTTTCCCGCTGCCGGGGCTGCCGCACATCAGCAGATTGTGCCCGCCGGCGGCGGCAATCTCCATAGCACGTCGGGCGTATGGCTGCCCCTTCACTTCGTCAAAATCCTTTTCGCCTATACTTCGGAACTCCCCGGAATGAGCGGGAACCGGAGAAAAGCGCTCCCGTTCCAGCAGCACGTCCCAGGCATCCCTCAGTGTTTCTACGGCATACACCTGCAGGCCATCCACCACAGAGGCCTCCGTTGCATTTTCCTGTGAAACCATCAGATACCTGCGCCCGGCATTACGTGCAGCTACTGCCAGCGGCAACACACCGCGAATACCACGCACCTTACCATCCAGTGCCAACTCACCGAGAATACACCAGTCGTCCAATCCTGCCGGCACGCGGCGGCGGAAGAGTTCAGGCATGTTGTCACAGTTCTGCTGAATCACCATCTCCAGCCCCAGAGCAATGGGTAAATCAAAGCCCGGTCCCTGTTTGCGAACATCTGCCGGGGCCAGATTCACGGTGACTAAGAGCTGCCCCGGCTGAAAGAAATTACTGTTGGAAAGAGCGGCGGTAACCCGTTGTATGCTCTCTCTCACGGCTGCATCCGGCAACCCCACTATGGTCATTCGTCCAACGTCATCCACTGGGCGGGCATCCACCTCCACCTGAACCTCATAGCCCTTTATCCCTGTAACAGATGCTGAATAGAGACGAGAAATCATGATATCACTTCACGATTACCTTGGAGCCAACCGCCAATTTTTCAAACAAAATACTGCACGCTTCCACCGGCACACGCACGCAACCATGAGAATCCTCATTACGGTACACATTGCCTACGTGCATACCGATAGCCCCGTTAAAACGCATCCAATACGGCATGGACGCCCCCCTGAAAACAGTTCCGGCGGGAGCAGAGTCCGACGCGGTTGCACCGCTGCGCACTATCCGTCCCGTTGCGGCATCCACAAAGGAGCCGTACAGGTTGGAGCGGTAGTCACTCCGGACTTTCTGAGAGATGCGGAATGTTCCTTTCGGGGTTTCCATGCCGCCGGGCTTCCCGGAACAAAGCGGAAAATCCATGGCGACGCGCCCCTCTATGTAAAGCCGCCCTCGCTGCTCTGCAAGCAGAACTTCCACCCATGACCGGGACGGATTATACAAATTCACGGCAGGTCCGCGCCAGATATCACGCGAATTACGGTACCCGGGGCTTCGTACAAAAGCATCAAATCCCTTGGCTACTATGGTATTGCGGGCGGCGGTCTCCAATCTGTCACCTTCAGCTCGATACCATTCGGCTGTATTCTGCTGCTGACACGCAGTAAATGCCGCCACGGCAGCGAAAAATAAAAATTTTTTCATATTTGGTAATTTTTTAAGCGAGCTGCAAATTCTCGGGGTAAAATGGCCTCTACAAGAGCATCATTCCCCTCATATTCCGTGGACAGAATCTTACCATCCCGGTGCATGAGAGCAATGGTGCGGCTTTCTGCCAAAGGAATGCGATACCGGGCACGGCATACCCGGTGGGAAAGCATCTCTACACAGGAGCGCATCAGCTCATCCACCCCTTTCTCCTGAAGTACACTCATGGATAAGCTCGGGCAATCAACCTTGGATGCCAGAGCCGCCACCGTCACCTCCCGCATATCTGCCGGGATGAGGTCACACTTATTCCACACAACCACCATGGGTTTATCTTCTGCACCGAGACTAGCCAACACCTCACAAGTGGTCTCATAGTGCCGCAACGCATCCGGGTCGCTCGCGTCCACCACCTGGATGAGGAAATCCGCCAGCACCGCCTCTTCCAGGGTGGATTTAAAGGCCTCTACCAGGCGGTGAGGCAGGTTGCGGATAAAGCCGACCGTGTCCGTCATCACAAGCGGTTGCCCGTCCGGCAACTCAATTTTTCGACTGGTAGTCTCCAAGGTGGCAAAAAGGATATCTTTGGCTAACACTCCGGCCCCGGTCACCAAATTAAGCAGAGAGGATTTTCCTGCATTGGTATACCCCACAATCGCGGCACAGGGGATTCCCTGTCGCAAGCGTTCCTTACGCTGGGTGCCTCGCTGTCTGCGCACCACTTCCAACTCTGCGCGGATATTTTCAATTCGCTCGTGAGCCAGGCGGCGGTCCACCTCAATCTGTTTCTCACCTTCACCGCGAGCGGCAGCACCACCTCCTTTTCCGCCACCGGAACCACCTCTCTGGCGGTCTAAGTGTTTCCACATGCCGGACATGCGGGGCAGAGCGTACTGCATGCGCGCCAAATCCACCTGCATGACAGCTTCGCGCGTGCGGGCACGGGCGGCAAAAATATCCAGAATGATTTCTTCACGGTCGATAACCGTCACGTCCAGCAGCTTTTCCCACTCACGCTGTTGGGAGGGTGAAAGCAGGTTATCAAAAACCACACAATCAGCATCAAGCTCCTTTACGCGGGCGTGTATTTCTTCCGCCTTACCTATGCCGCAGAGATACTTAGCCTGCATTTCCCGCGTGAACTCCAACCGGCTCTCCACGATACCGATTCCCAGATTGCTCACCAAATCCACCAGCTCAGCCAGCAAGGTCTCACGCTCCCGGCGAGACTCACCCGGCAGGACAAGTCCCACCAGCAAAGCCCGCTCCACCATATCCGGCTTTTCGCGTATCTCAAACGACATAGATCAATCTCAGATTCTTAATAAAAACTACGGCTTGAGGACACCGGGACATCCCGCAAATAATCAGAATTGTAAGAATTGCACGCACATTCCCCGCAGGAAACCAGAAGAGCCGAAACCACAGCCCCGGCAATCAGATAAGCTATCTTCTTCATACGTGAACTATTCAACCCTATTCTCCACACTAAATCAAGCTAAAAATCAACAGATTTACCGCTAACGGCGCAATCATGCTCAATTATGATTTGACGAATACGGCTCATGGGCGTATCATAAACCGCATGGCAGCACAAGAAGAGGCACTGGCATATTTTCACCGTGGATACAACTGCGCTCAATCCGTATTTGCGCCGTTTGCCGCACAACTCGGACTGAGTGAGGAGACAGCCCTGCGCTTACCCTCCGCATTCGGTGCCGGGCTCGGTCGCATGCGCGGCACCTGCGGTGCATTCTCCGGGCTCTGCATGGTTGCCGGGTTTTGCCGTGGTAATCTGACCGGGGATCCGGCAGACAAGGAGAAAATATTCTCTCTCACCCGCGAACTGGCAGACTCTTTTAAGCAGGAGTTCGGCACCCTGCTCTGCCGTGAACTCCTGCATCTGAATGAGGGAGAAACGGAATCTGCCCGCCCTTCTGCCCGCACTGCGGCCTACTACTCGGCACGCCCCTGTGAGCACTGTGTGGCATTTTGTGCAAAACTGGCGGAAGAGCTGATAAAGCAACATTCCATCTGATTTCGCTCCGCCTGTTCATGTCATGAAATATTTTCTGCTCAAAGAGCACGCAACAACATTAACTCTTTCTCACATGAAAAGAAAGACACGAAATGAGCTTGCGCAATAACACCTATTCGCTAAAATATACCGTATTCCGGCTATGAACGTCTCCCCCCGATTCCTGATACCTTTTCTCGCTTTTCCGGTCTGTGCGGCAGCTCAGACCGACCGCACTATTTCCGGTATACGCGCCTTTCTTCCCGCCGCCAATAAAGCGGAAGCTGAGCCGGAAGCCCCGGTAGCCGTGGTTTCAGAACAGCCCGCTGTTACCGAACAGGAAGAGCCGATCCAATCCGAACAGCCTCCCCGGCTTGAATTCTCTGCAGATGCGGAACGCCCGGCAGACGTGAGCCCCGAGGCTCACCCGGAATCCTACAAAACTTTCAAGGAGCGGCTGGACGAGCAGGTTAAACACAATCTTGAAGACTACTGCCCTGCAATTTCTGCTGTACTTTCCGCCACGAATGATGAGTTTGCCCTTATCCCCTGGATGGAGAAAGCTGCTCAGGAAGGCAATATTGCCGCCATCTCCTATGTTGCCAATGCCAGGCTCCACAGTATACAGCACAACCGGGAACAGGCTCCGGAGGTCAAGGAAGCCTACAATATGCTCGTCAAAGCGGCAGAGGCGGGATTTGACCAGGCTGCAGTACACCGCTACAGCTGCCAGCGGGCCGGCATAGGCACCCCCAAAGATGAAGCAGCCGCTGAAAAAAATCTTATGGAAGCCTGCAAGAGAGGGGGCTTTCTGCCAAGATTCCGCTGGTTGCAATTCACCGGCAGACTCAAGCAATATGAAGAAACTCCGCCGGCGGAAGTCATGGCGGAGGCCAAGCGGGGCAACCACCACGTTCTGTACTATCTGGCCTTGTTGACCCCCACCGCCAAGGAGCAGATTACGGCCTTGCAGGAGGCGGCTATCAAAGGTAGTGCTGATGCCCTCTATGCGCTGTCAGCCATCTGCTCCAAAGCAAAACCCAAACAGAGCTACGAACTGCTGCAGCAGGCAATTAAACGCCACAATGCTGAAGCGATGTGGACACTGGGCGGTGCCCTCTGCGAGCTGAACTCCACCAATCCCCTGCTGAAGGAAGCCGGTATCGTGCCGGATGACAAAATGGGACGGCACCTGGTTCGGCTTGCCGCCATGGTAGCGTCTCCCACCGCCAACTTATGGCTTGGGAACGCCTACTACACCGGGAACTACGGAATCCGGCAGGATGCCGAGCGAGCCTACCGCCATTTTGAGCAAGGTGCTGCCAGAGGGCATGCTCCCTGCGGTGCGGCACAAGGCTATATGCTGTTGAAAGGAATCGGCACACAAGCGGACACCAAACGGGGTATCCTGCTCATCCGCGGTGCAGCAAACGCAGGATATCCCTATGCGGTTGTCCTGTTTGCCTACGCTCATTTCAAGGGCTTGGGAGTACCGGCAGATGCAGATAAAGCGATTACGCTCCTGCAGGAAGCCGCTGCCATGGGCTACCCGGAGGCATACATTTACATGGCCTATATTGCCGCCAAAGGCGGGGTTAATCTCCCGGCAAACGCCGAGCGAGCTGACAAATATATACGTATGGCCGCACTTGACTTGCGTGAAAAAGCACGGAAAATGTATGAGGATATCCAAAAAGACGGAGAGTGGATACCGCATCCGTGAATGATATATGAGCCGCGCGCTCTTTCCCGGCAAAAACCGGGAGCACTACTGCTCCCGGAAAACAAATTCGGTGCGCAAGCGGTAATCCGGTGCGGCACAGCGGTCAGCTCAGCGAACCCAACGCCCTGCTCCGGCCGGGAGTTTTCCTTCACCCACGGGTTGGTAACGGGTAGATTCCAAATTCCCCCACATAGGCACACCAAAAGCCGCTTTCCACTTGGCACTCATACTCCGCCCGGTGTAGCACCCGTAGCTCCAGCATTCTGCATTCGGCGCAAAAATATCACGCCGTATTTTGACTGCTAAATCATTCTCATGAATCCACTGCGTAGATGCGCCGATGATATCATTGCTGTAGTCCAGCATGAATGCCTGCGGATTGGAGTGCCCGAAATAGTAAAAGGAATTTATCTTCTCCCCCCTTCGCGGGGCTTTATTAATGGCGGCATACGCAGCATCTGCCGAATCAACATACACCAGCTGCACGCCTAACTTTGAAGCGGTCTCGCGTATTTTAGGAATATAATCTATCTTATTCTCCTTTCCTCGCGTAATGTATGAGGGTCGATACACTATCCAGACTATGCGTTCATTCGGCTTCTTTGCCTTGGTGATACCTATCTGCACGGTAGAAGCGCGGATAAAATTGGCCCACCAGTTGTCATGTGCCGCAGGACCGCGAAAATTCTCCCAGGAACGTAAAGCTACACCTCCCGCCAGAATTACTTCCAGTCCGTGAGATAGCGGGCTGAGCCCACAAAGCACTGCGGCAAAAAGCAGACGTATCACTCTCATACTTGACAGTCATTATACTTGCTCCCCCCCCTTTGTCAAGCATCTGTTACGCCCATTTGTTTCATTTATCCGTATAATCTGCAATTCCGTAATATTTATTTCAACTTCTATCCGATTTTCCGGGAGAAATGATAAGCACGCAAATCTGGCAGGCAGACGGCTTAGCGTACAACAACGAAAGCGCATACACTGGCCATGGCAAGATTGATGCTTGATAGAGTCGTATGAGGTGTGGTAGGATTAACACATGAATTTGATATACCGCCGCCTCATCATTCTAACGACGCTGATAATCGGTTTCGCAGGCATGAATACCACGGCGGCAGAATTTGCGCAAAAGACAGCGGATGGCAAGTGGGCCTTTGTTCCGCTGGCAGATGGCTTTGATTTTCCCGTTGGGAAACCGGATGGCAAAGGATACTACAAGTCACGCGGACTGAGGCTGGCCACCCCCCGGCATCTGGGTGAGGATTGGAACGGCATTGGCGGAGGAAACTCAGATTTGGGCGACCCGGTCTACACCGTAGGGCATGGTCTGGTAACCTATGCGGCAGATGCCCGTGGCCGCTGGGGCAAAGTAGTAATTGTACGGCACGCCTTTCGCGAACCCAAAACGAAAAAAGTACTGTGCTGCCAGACGCTGTACAGTCATCTGGACAGAATAGATGTCCAACTGGGGCAGTTGGTAAAACGAGGTGATCAGGTGGGTACCATTGGCACAAACCGGGGCATGTTTCCGGCACACCTGCACGCCGAGCTTCACTTCAACGTACTGGTGAACTGCGGGCAGCAAGGCATACCCAAGAATGCCGCTAACTACGGACACCTGACCAATTTTATCAATCACTATCGCCGCCTTGCTCCGGAGAATAAGAAAGTGAAACTCCCCATTGGCGGTTTTCTGCCCTACAAAGGAACAGATGGTCTGTAAACCACACATCTGCCTCTTCGGCGGCTCCTTTGACCCGGTGCACAGCGGGCATCTGCACATTGCCGCTGCGGCGCAATCAGCGTGTCAGCTGAATCGGGTCATTTTTCTTCCGGCTGCCTGCTCCCCATTCAAACAAGGTAAGCGAACCATGTTCAGTGATGCGCAGCGGCTCGACATGCTGCGCCTTGCTACGGCTGAATTCCCATGGGCAGAAGTATCGGATTTGGACTTGGTACTACCGCCGCCCAGCTGGAGCTGGCGTCTTGTGGAGCATTTTCGCCGGGTTGAGCCGGAAGCGGAGCTATATTGGCTCATGGGAACAGATCAGTGGCAGTCATTGCAGCAATGGGCGCGTTATGATTACCTGACAGAGCAGCTCCGCTTCATTGTATACCACCGCGGTTCCGCGCCGAGCCCCAGAGAGGGAGTTCGCAGTCATTTCATCTGTGGGCATCATCCTGCCTCCTCCACCGAAATCCGGCAAGCACTGATAAACAACACACGGCTACCGCACAATTGGCTTCCACCACAGGTAGAAGCCTACGCAGCCGCATGTCAGAACAGCCTTTAGCTGCCGGATTTAATGTATAAATGATTTTGTCAGAACCTGGGCATTTCCCGGAGGGCGGGCGGAGCCGCATTCCCGGGAGAATTCGGCAAATCCTCGGCCGGTCTGGGTTGAGAACCGGGTTGAATAATCGGAGCGTCCTGCTGAGCCGGTTCAATGGAAACCTTGGGACGGTTCTGCTGTTGAGGCTTCATTGCCGCATCCAGTGCAGACTGAAGCTGCACGCCGGGGGGGCCGATAAAGAGAACGGTGGAGCGTTTGCTGATGAGGATCGCAAACGGAAGAGAACTGACTCGATAAGCCATTCCGGCAGAAGCTTTGGAATCATCTATCAGGCTCCGCTCCATGCCGGGAACATTCTGCACGGCCTGCTGAAGAGCCTCCGGGGTCATGAACGGTGCAATGGGAGTAATCTGCAGCTCTGGATACTTTTCCTTCATCTTGTCGAGCTGAGCCACAATAGAGGCACCAATCTGCTCCTCCGGCGACCAGAAAAGAACCAGATTAACCTTTCCCTGCTCCGGGCAGGCAACCACACGACCATCCGTAGCATGCAATTTGATTTGCGGTGGAATGCAGCCTTCCGAAAGATAGCGCAGGCGGTATGTCTGCTCTGCTGCCACATCCCCCAGCGTGAAACGTCCGTAGGGCGTTTTGGGGTCTGCCAGCAGCAGTGACTGCTTCAGGTAGTAGATACGTTTGCCACGAATCATCGCCTCACTGCCCTCCACGCTCGAAATCATGGGATTATTAAGCATGAGGCTCAGAGAGAGTGCTGCCACGGCACGGGTAGAGGCATCCTGATTCCGGTTGTAGATTTTCTGCATGAGTTCATACTCCCGCACACCGGAGTTATAGGCCAGCACCGGGCAGATTTCGCGAATCGCGGGATTGGCAAAATGCACGCGTATGAGAGATTTGATAATAGCATCCGCATAATAATCTGCCTGCGCCTTCTGATCCTCGTCAAAGGCAGCCGAAAGGGATTCCGGATGCTGCAGAAACCAGATAATGGCAGGGAGTGCCCATGCCGCATCAAACTCGTATGTCGGCACGCTCACCACCTCCTCCCGCGCCTTACGACCTTTGCCGCGGGTAATTTTTTCACGCCGATTACCGGTTTGGGCGGAAATTGACTGCCAGAGAGAGGGAGCAAAAGCGGCGGCATCCGGTTCCGGGATACCGGCCTGAGCTTCCGGGGTGGCAGCCGCCTGCACGCTCTGCTGCCAGGTAGTAACCTGCTGTTGCCAGTCTGCCAGGAGACGATTCATCTCCGCCTCTCCGGCCGATAGAGGAGAGGTTATCAATGCCAACGCGGCAAAAACAGCTGTCTTGTTCATGCTTCCCATTATACGCCACACGGCTTCCCCCCGCAAGCGGAAACTCCGCCAGTTCCCCCGGAATGAGAGCCGCCGTCCGAAGGGACGGCGGCCAAACAGGAGATTGAGTCAACCTCAGCAGTTATACATCTTGGTGTAATACTCATCTGCCATGCGATCTGAATCAAATGCCGGGCAGATATCGTTCATGGCGGTGAATACCAAATCCATCCACGCCTCACGGTTATCGTAATAGAGAGGCAGAATCCTGGACTCAAGTATGCTGTAGAAGTTGTCTCGATCCGAGCGGTCACGAGCTTCCGGGGCAAGCCCCTCCTTTGCTTCCGGGATAAGGAAGCAGTTGATACCGTCGCGGGCAAATTCACGCACCCAGCCATCATTGGTAGACACGGTAATGGAACCATTCATGGTGGCAGACATGCCGGAAGTGCCGGAGGCTTCACGAGTGACCACCGGGTTGTTCAGCCAGATATCAGAACCGTTTTTCAGCAGACGGCTCAAGCCCAGCTCATAACCGGTGAGCACGGCACAACGGGGGTATTTGTCGCTGAGGCGATTAAGTTTGTTAAAGATATCCACGGCGGTGAAATCCGTGGGATAAGGCTTACCGGCCCAAATCATCTGCACCGGGCGATTGGTGCGCTGAAGCATGCGTTCAAACATGACGGGGTTCTCTGTGATGAGAGCCGGGCGCTTGTATGCAGCAAAGCGGCGAGACCACACAATGGTGAGAGTGTCCTGATCAAAAAGATGCCCTGTCTGCTCACCCACCACGCGGAAAAGGTCACGCTTGAGAGCACGCTTGCGGTTAAGGAAAGCCCGTTTGTCACGAGAGACGAATGCCTCTGCCAACTCGGCATCCTGCCAGTAGGCACTATTCTGCGCGTTGGTAACGTGCGTAATCGGGCAGATATCGGAGTAGTTCTGCCACATCTGGCGGGAGACTTCGCCATGCAGAGCGGAAACGCCGTTGGCAATGTGGGAGAGCCGGAGTGCCGCCAGCGTGTAATTGAACGTCTGCTCGTTGGGGTCAAGCTTCAGCATAGAGCGCACCTGCTCCAGCGTAAGGCCATCGAAGAACGAGAAATTGTTCATCAGGTTGATGTCCATCTTCTCATTACCGGCTTCTTCCGGGGTATGGGTTGTGAACACGAAACGCTTGCGCACCTCCTCCACGTTGCCGCCGTTGCGCGCCAGCATGTTGAATGCGGCACCGATAGCGTGAGCCTCATTCATGTGGTAAATCTCCGGCTCCACCCCCAGCTCTTCAAAGAGCCGTGCGCCGCCCTGCCCAAGCACGATATACTGGGAAATACGGGTCATGGGGTTAGAGTCATACAGACGCTGCGTGATGGAGCGCGATATGTCATCATTTTCCGGCAAATCTGTGGTCAGGAAGAACATGGGAGCCGTGCCGAATGTCTCCGGACGGAGGTAGAGGGCTTTCACCCACACAGGAGAATTGCAGATATGGATGAGGAACTTGATGTTGTGATCCTCCAGGAAACTGTATTCCTTGCGACGGTACTGCACAGCCATGGAACCATCCTCTGCGCGAATCTGGTTGTAGTACCCATAAGACCACAGGATGCCTACACCCACAAGATTCTGGCGCAGAGCACCGGCAGAGCGCATGTGAGAACCGGCAAGATAGCCCAACCCACCGGAATAAATCTTGAAAACGTTATCAATGGCATACTCCATGCAAAAGTAAGCCACGGACTTACCGTACCTGGGGTCTATTTCATACGGATGTGCGTACTGCGCGGGCAAGAATGAACTGCTCATTATTGAAAAGATTTACTGTATGTTGTTGTTGTGTCAGGCATCCGCTCCGAGCACACGGGGCAACAAAAGCGGACGATGCTGTTCTTATACAGGATTTGGTGGTTTGAGGAAAGAAAAAAATGGGTCAATCTCCGGCATACTGACAATAATTTTTTAGCAAGTGAATCTTTTTGCCCGGAATAACGTTTGACGGATGTAGTGCGAGTTGTTATCATCCCCGCATGAGAAATCGCTCTTGGCAACTGAGAAACAAGTGCTGGGAAATCCCGAAAACAGGCGGCATCGTCGGCATCCTCAATACTACCCCGGATTCCTTCTCTGATGGCGGGGCTCACGATTCTCTGCCGGCGGCACTCCATCACGCAGAAACTCTGTTGGCAGCGGGGGCACATATCATTGACATCGGCGGTGAATCAACACGCCCCGGAGCCACGCCGATTGATACCGGCACGGAAATATCCCGAACCATCCCCCTGATAAAAGCACTGAGAGCACGTCACCCACACGCCCTGCTCTCCATTGACACCAGGCATGCAGATGTTGCTGAAGCTGCGCTGGAGGCAGGCGTGGATATCATCAATGACATTTCAGCACTGACTGACCCGCGCATGGCAGCACTGTGCGCTGAGTGCCCCTGCGGTATCATCCTCATGCACCGTCTGCCCTTCAATGCCGACTTACCCACCCCGGAACGCATGCCTCAGTTACTACGTGAGTTTTTTACAGAGAGAATACACACGCTTCAGCAACTCGGCATCACCCCGGAGCGGCTTTGTCTGGATCCGGGTATAGGCTTCGGAAAAAAAGCAGCACACACTCTGGAGATTCTCCGGCATCAGGAGGAATTCCGCATTGCCGACCGCCCGATTCTGATGGCTCTTTCCCGCAAACGATTCATCGGGGAGCTGCTGAACAATCGAGCCGAACCGGTTCCGGAAGCTCTGCCAACCGTTGTTCTTTCCCTGCTGGCAGCAGACAGAGGCGCAGACATGCACCGGGTACACGATGTTGCGGAGCTGCAGACAGCACTGCACCTGCGAGCCGCACTGTTCTGCGGGTGAAATCTCTTTCCTTACTCCTTTTATAGCAATCGTTTGACTAATTCCCCGATTCAATGGACGCGCTTAGAGCTTGACCTGCCGCATCAAAACTGCTAGTATACCGAATATTCACCTTTCGGTGCAAAAGCGACCACCCGGTCGTTTCTTTTCACGCCGCAGGGCATAACCCGCAAAAACGATATGAAACTGAAAAACATTGCAACAATAGCATTAATGGCCCTCTTCGCAGTAGGGGGACTGAATGCTCAGTCGCTGTCGCCGTCCACCCGGACTCACTGGGACAAGGGCACTCTGGTAGTGGAGACTCCCGCCCGTCCCGACGGACAGCAGCATGTAGTCGGGCTCAAAGCTCCAAAGATGAAGACCGTACGCGTTGCATTCGTGGGGCTTGGCATGCGTGGCCCCGGTGCCGTTACCCGTTTTACCCACATCCCCGGTGTGGAAGTCGTGGCTCTCTGTGACTATGAAAAGGCTCGTGCCGAGAAATGTCAGAAAGCCCTGCGCAAGGCCGGTCTTGCCCCTGCTGCCATCTATTGGGGCGAAAAAGGCTATGAGGAGCTCTGCAAGCGCCCGGATATTGACCTGGTATATGTAGCCACGGACTGGGATCACCACTTCCCGGTTGCCAAATGCGCACTGGAGAACGGCAAACACACCGCTATCGAGGTACCCAGTGCCATGAATCTGGAACAGTGCTGGGAGCTCATTGACCTGTCGGAAAAGACTCGCAAACACTGCATGATTCTGGAGAACTGCTGCTACGACTGGTTTGAGCTGGATGCCCTCAACATGGCCCAGCAGGGGGTTCTTGGTGAGGTGCTTTATGCCAAGGGTGCCTACATCCACAATCTTGACCCCTTCTGGGGTGACTACTGGGTAAACCCCAACAACGACCCGGACAAGCTGGGCTGGCGCATGAAGTACAACAAAGAGAACCGTGGCGACGTGTATGCCACACACGGTCTCGGCCCCGTGGCTCAGGTCATGAACATTCACCGCGGTGACCGCTTCCGCACCCTCGTGGCCATGGACACCAAGTCTGTGCACGGTCGCGAATACGTGGAAAAGAAGACCGGCAAACCCTGCCCTGAGTTCCGCAACGGCGACCACACCACCACGCTCATGCGTACGGAAAACGGCAAGGTGGTGGAGATTCAGCATAACGTCATGAATCCCCAGCCCTACAACCGGCTCTTCCAACTCAACGGCACCCGTGGCTTTGCCAACAAGTACCCCATTGAGGGCTTCGTGCTGGAAAGCGGTCACATGAAAGAAACAGAGGGGGCTCCTGATTTGGAAGACCTTGATTCCCACAGCTTCATGAGTGAGGAAAACATGAAGAAGCTTCGTGAAACCTACCGTCACCCCATCATCAAGAAGTACGGCAAAATGGCTGAAAAGGTCGGTGGACACGGCGGCATGGACTTCTTCATGGACGTGCGCATGGTATACTGCCTCCAGAATGGTTTACCGCTGGACATGGACGTGTACGACATGGCCGAATGGTGCTGTCTGGCAGAGCTGGGTTCCCTGTCCATGGACAACAACAACTGCTCCGTGACTTTCCCGGACTTTACCCGCGGTTACTGGAACGAGGTAAAGGGCTACAGCCATGCCTGGGCTTCCGCAGAGGAAGAAGCAGCCGCAGAGGCAGCCGCCAACGCTTTCACAGAAGCACACAAAGCAGCTACCACCAAACTCAACCTCTGGGCTCTGTATGATGCGGCTCAGTCCGGCGATGCCGCTGCCGTGCAGGCATACGAGGCTGCCGCTGCCAAGCTTGATGCCGAAACCGTTATCGCGGAAAAAGCTGCCGCAGCTGCCAAGGCTGCCGCTGACAAGGCTTACTCCGAAACCTACTCAGCAGTAGAAAACGCTGAAGCCAAGTAAGGCGGATTTTATTCGGATTTCAACACACACCCTGCTCAGCCCGCCTGAGCAGGGTGTATTTTTTTGTATGAGTTCACAAAAACACCGCAGTGAGCCCCGGGGGAGACCTATGATTTATCCCGGGAGGAAACAAGAACAACCCCGGCAGCAATGAGGAGAAAGGAAAGAAGTTTTTGCCCGGTCAGTAAATCCAGATTGAGAAAAACACCGGTGGCAACCGCAATGACAGGCTGCACATAATTGTAAGCAGCTACGGAGGGGGGAGCCAGCCGCCGCTGTGCGACAATCAGCAGAAGATAGCTGAAAAATGAACCGCCTACCACAATGTAGGTGATGGCAAAAAGCTCATGAAGGTGAAACTGCTCCGGCTCCAAGCTGCTCAACGAATGCCACATGGGAATGAGAGAAAGCAGCGTTGCCATAAGAAAAAGCCATTTCATGACAGTAATAGGGTGGTAACGCCTCAAAACCCTGCCAAAAAACACAAAATAACAGGCTGCTGCCAATTGTGAGATGAGACAGAGCGTGTCACCCAAAGGATGCCCGCTCAGATCACCGCCGGATCCCTGTATCAGCACCGCTGCTCCGGCAAATGCCAAAAGAAAGCCGCACGTACGCCCCCAGGTTACCCGCTGCCGCAAAAAGAGAACGCTCAGGATAAAGGTCATGACCGGGGTAGAGGTGCCGATGACGCAGGCATTGCCGGGAGATGTGTACTGAATGCCCAGAACGTAAAGAAACTGGTTGATAAGCATGCCGCACAGTGACATACCCAATAGCGGCAACCAATCCCGGCCGGCTATTTTCTCCCGTGGAATCAGCAAAGAAATAAGCCAGAATAGAATAGCAGCCCCACAGACTCTGAAAAAGGCCAGTTGCAGTGCATCCACCCCCTTGTTCTGCATAGCGAACTTGCACATGGGGCTCATGAGACCGAAGAGCACAGCCGCGCCAAGCGCGCAGAGATGCCCCTTGAGATAATAGTGTCTCATGCAGTGGGTACTTCAGCCTCTCCGGGGGGTGTCATTCATCTGCAACAATACCGTCTCGAATAATCAGAGTGCGGTCACCGCGCGCGGCGATGCGGGAGTCATGGGTAACAGTAACCAGAGTTTTGCCCCCCTCATCTGCCAGAGAGAAAAGGAGCTCAAGTATCTGGTTGCCGTTGCGGGAATCAAGATTCCCGGTAGGTTCATCTGCAAAGATGATGGCGGGGTCATGAGCCAGAGCCCGGGCAATGGCAACACGCTGCTGCTCGCCGCCGGAAAGCTCATTGGGCAGATGATCCATGCGGTCGGCAAGCCCTACTTTCTCCAGCAGAAACTTGATTCTTTCCGTTGCCTCCGTGCCGGCAATGGCTGTAGCCAATGAAGCATTCTCCAAGGCTGTCAGCTCAGGCATCAGCATATAATTCTGAAAGATGAATCCCATGGTTTCGTTCCGGAAGAGCGCACGCCGGCGCAGGGAAAGAGCGTAGATATCCTGTCCGTTCACCAGCACCTTGCCCTGTTGCGGAGCTTCCAGACCGGCCAGGGTATACATGAGCGTAGTCTTACCCGCTCCGCTGGGGCCGCAGAGAAAAACCTTCTCCCCCTGTTTGATATGGAGACTGAGACCGTGAAGCACCTCCACCTGCTTCTTGCCAATGCTGTAGGAACGGTGTAAATTATCTGCAATAATCATGCTCAGCGGGACAGTTCGATGTTGTCAATGAGGCGAATCTCGCCAAAATAAGCAGCTACAGCCAAAAGTGCCGGGCGTTTGCAATCCGTTAGCTCATGCAGCGTCTCCGCATCACAAATTTCTGCGTAATCCACCCGCACACCGGGAATGCGTTCCAGCACAGCGCAGACACCAGCACAGATATCCTCAGCAGAGACGCCGCAGCGGTAAGAATCCGCTGCCGCCAGAAGTGCTTTCCGTATACCGGGAGCAGCAGCGCGGTGCTCAGGAGTAAGACGAACATTGCGGCTGGAGAGGGCGAGCCCATCCTGCTCCCGCACAATTTCCGCACCATGCAGAGTAATGGGGAAATCCAAATCACGCACCATACGGCGCAGAATCGCCAGCTGCTGGTAGTCTTTCTTTCCGAATACGGCATCTGTGGGCTGAACCAGGTTAAACAGTTTACTCACCACCAGACAAACGCCGGCAAAATGCCCGGGGCGTTTCGCTCCGCAGAGAACCCCGGAAAGGTGCGTTTCCTCTACCGAGACAGAGTGGTCTGCGCAGTACATCATCTCCGGTGTGGGCATGAATACCACATCCACCCCGCAGCATCGGCAGAGTTCCAAATCAGCCTCAGGTGTCTGCGGATAGGCGGACAAATCACCGGCATTGTCAAACTGCACCGGGTTCAGAAACACGCTGGCAACCACACAGCCGGAGTCTCCTGCCAACACACGAGCCTGACGCAGCAGGGAGGCATGCCCCGCGTGCAGAGCCCCCATGGTGGGAACAAGAACCACCCGTCCACCGCGCAGCGGCGCAAGCACCTTACGCAATTCTTCTTTGGAATAAGCCGTCTGCATGGGCGGGATTCTACCACATCCTCTCCGGTGATTCAAGCGTAAGAAAAAGCATCATGACAGTATACGACTTTTCTTGACCATTGGGGGCAAATTTGCTATTCTCCGCTGAAACAGAGGTGTGATATGAACAAGCAGCTCTATATCTATGACTGCCACGGTGCCGTCATGCTGAATTCAGACGGCAATTTCATGACCATCGGTTCAGGAGAGAAAAATACTTTCCGCGTGCACATGCGTGCGGAAAACGGTGGTTCTTTCGCCCAAAGGAACGAGACTTGTCGCTTCTTTCCGCATGGCAAGGTAGAAAGCTATATCGTCAACGGAGAACAAACCAAAGCAGATGTGGTTATTCTGCCCAACACCCCTTATCTGGTGATACTGGACGGCGGTTGTTTCATCTGCTGGTACGGGCAGCAACCGAATTTTTCCGGCTATAACCCGGCGGAGTGGTACATACTCCCGCCGGGGGGCGAACAATGGTACGGAGCCTATGAACTGACCAATCTGCCCCACGTGACTCAGGAGTTCCCCGGGGATACCCTGGTAACATTCAGCGGTCTTGGTCGAGATGCCTTCTATCTGCGGGATATACTGGATGTAGCGGCGTATGCAGCAGAATACATTGAGCAGAATCCGCCGCCGGAACAAGTAACGCAACCGGCAGCTCAGGAGCTTCGCTGTCCCTCTTGCTGGCTGACCTTCAAACCGGAGGAGACACTCTCCATCGCAGCGCACCCGGATTTGTTGGGAGACCCCATACTGGGGGAGGATGATATGCTGCGCTTCCGCCCGTCTGCCTGGGATGAGGCGAGCGGATTCCCGTTGGATGCCTGTGGCAGCACCTGCACGGAATACGCCTGCCCGCACTGTCTGCTCAAACTGCCGCCTTTTTTCTACTCAACTATCCAACATATCATCTCTCTGGTAGGGGTTCCTGCTGCCGGGAAAACGCACTTTCTGACAGCTCTGGTACCGGAGTTGGAAAAGGAGTTTCCCAAGGAGTTCGGCATGCCGTTTCGCGATGCGGATCCGCTGATGAACGAACCACTCAATGAGCTGCGCATGCGGCTGTTCAATGCCCGCACCCCGCAGGATGCTTATCTCGGCAAAACTCAGGTGCGCGGTAATCTGTACCAACAGGTCTGGCGGCGCGGCGTGTTTGCCAATATGCCCCGCCCTTTCATCTACAACCTGAACAAAGGGAATGAAACACACTCCATCGTCCTCTATGATAATGCGGGGGAAGATTTTCAACCCGGAAGCGATTCGGAGTATACGCCCGGCAGTCTCCACATGGCTGTGGCAGATGCCATTCTCTTTCTGTTTGACCCGACCGCCAACCCCGGATTCCGCAACCTGCTCCGGGACGGGGATGACCCCCAGCTGCGTTACAATCTGTACCGCCCCGGGCGGCAAGCCATCCTGCTGGCAGAATCAGAAATGCGGCTGCGCACCAAGCTGAATCTTCCCCCGGCGGAGAAGCTGAATGTTCCCATGGCGGTCATCATCGGTAAATGTGACACGTGGGCGCACCTGCTTGGCCCGGAACCGCTGCTGCCCACAACGCGCAACGGCATGTTCATGACGGAGCACATAAACCTCAACTCTGCACGACTGCGGCAATTTCTGTTCAACATCGCACCCCATATCTGCGCTAATGCAGAGGCCATTTCTTCCAATGTACGCTATTTCGCAGCATCGGCTCTCGGTGCGTCTCCGATTGAGTTCAAGGACGAATCCAGCGGCTCAATGCTGATAGGTCCGGCCTCAGGTGAATTGCACCCTTTCCGCGTAACGGATCCTGTCATGTGGGCACTGCATGAGGTTGCCCCCTCACTTATTCCGGGAGGCGCAGCGTCATAACTCACCATTTTTCACATGGCTCTCCAGCTCATCTACACCAGTGCTGAACGTCTCCTCGACTCAGGGCAGTCGGGCTACGGAGTTGTTGCGCGCTCAGAGGTGATGCCGCGAGAGATGCAGAGGAAGCTGACAGAAATCAGCCGTTACCGAAGCGTTCCCGCCAGTCGGGCAGACACGGTACAGTGTGCCTACTCCACACTGACACACGGCAATTCGGAGTATCATGTATTAACGGTAACCCAGGCGACCGGGGCAGACTACAGCGGCAGGTTATGCTATATCTCCCACCATCTGGTGCTGTTGCCGGAGGAAGTATCAGCACTCTTGCGCAACAAATACCGCCCAACCCCGGCAGGGGTCATTCTGGCTCTACATAAAAGAAAATTCTGGCAGAATCAGTGGTCAGCCCCCCCCCAATATATCAAAGGGGAACCACACCTGAGCCCCCAGGATATCCCGGAAGCTGATAAACAGAACACATGGAAACGACTCACCGGGCATAAGAGCAACGCCCGGGCGTTCAGTACGCCTCCCTTTGAGCGGGATTGTCTGATGACTGTCCCGGCTGATACATCCACGGCGGATATTCTCCGCCTCTGGCATGAAAGCGATTGGCTGACTCCCGGCTGCGGATGGGGAAAAACGTTTATTACCCATGCGGATGAGGCTGATAACTTCCGCGTGTCCCGGCGCTGGGCGTGCAGTGAAGAGTCTTTACTGATACGTAAGGCCATGCGTACAGGGCATCCCATTCTTCCCATCGGCCCTGATTTGGAAATTGGAGAAATATCCGACGATACGCAAGCCGCCACCCCCGGACTTCCGCTGACCGTTACGCTACCGGCAGAGGAAGCCGCGAACTTCCGTGCACAATTATCTGCCAGGCAGGCCGCCCGGGTCATTCCTCCATACCAGTATTTCGAAGAGCCGGATGAAGAAATCTTTGATTTATCAGACATTCGGAAAAAGAAAAGCCGCAGACGCATAGTCGCAGTGACTCTCGCCTTCCTGATATTGGCCGGGGGGGTGATTTCCGGTACTCTTTTTTACATAAACCGCACTCCTGCCCGTATCGGTGGTCAGGCGGCATACCGCTCCCTGCGCGCGCTGCTCTCTCACCCCTACCGCGCCGGTCTGGTTGCGCAAGAGCTGGAAAAGATTGATGCTCTGGCCAAAGCATCCCGCACAGCAAACAGTGCTCAAAATCAGGATATTCTTCAGATAATTGACCTGATCCGCCAGGCTTCCGAAGCTGAAAAACACGCCGCGAACCTGCGCCGACTCTGCAAGTTGGCTGCTGCCCGAAAGCTGGACAAAAACAAGCTTTGTCTGCTCTATATGATGGAAGCTACGCATAATCGCCCGGTGGACGAATGGTTCCGCTCTTTTTCACGAGAGGAAATCAGCGAGTGGGAAAGACTCATTACCGAAGAGCCTGAGCTGCGCAGTGGCTTGAATGAACCCGGTCTACTGGCATATTTTGATAAGGTGATGAATAAGCAGCTTGCTGATAATAAGCATCAGAACACCTCATCCGAAAATGCAGCCGGAGCCGAATCCTGCGGGGAGCACTTTATTCCTGTGATAACAAATGAAGAATTGCCGGAAGCCTTTATCAAGCTGCTGCAATCTGCCCCGTTCTCACTTGCACAGGGAGAGGTCACCATCATACACGTGCCGTGGGATTCTGCCCATGACAGCCCTGAAAAAATTCCTCTCAACCCGAAAACCAACACTTGCACCATAGTGCGCAGCGCAGTAGATGACTACTACCACCTGCGGTTTGCCAACCCGACAAACGCGGCCGTTCGGACGCACCCTGACCTTGATATCTGCGTGCGCCACCGTCGGCTTGTAAGTATCAGCAGTGGAGGCAATGCCGTTGCAGCCACCATTCCCCTGGGTACGGCACAGCTGCTGCTCATGCCCAAACCGGCCATTCCTCTTTCCGGCATACACGCCCCGGAACTCCCCCCGGCAGATGAGGTGGATTTCAACATCACTCCGCACATGCTTCGGGTCATCCCCCCCTCTGCCAACCACATGTCGGTCAGCTTGCGGCTCATCTCAAACAACCGTTTCCCCTGGACATCTGCCGGGCATAAATCACCGAATCAGAAATTCACCCTGAGCCTTCCCAACTTATCTGAAGGAAATATCATCCAACCGCCGGAAATCCCGGAAGCCACCCCTGTGACCATCAAATGGGATGGGGCGGAAATATCCGGAATCAACAAAAACTTCACCACATTCACCTGCAAACTGAGCCCACAGTCAGATATCGGTGTAAGATTGGAGGCAACATTTAACCGCATTACCAACAGCGGTTGCGCCGGAGAGGTCAGCAATGCCGACCCCATGTTCAGCCTGGCCATGGTTTACACCACGCTGCAGCTCATGGATAAGGACGGAATAACGGAAGAGGAGTGGAGCAGTGCCTGCTCACGATACTGCACTTTGTTCAACAACAAAACTTTCTGTGATTTAATGCAGCGTGTTGCACCTGACGCACAAGACATATTGTTATCTCATGAAGCAGCCAGCTCACGCAGTGCTGCCGGAAATTCCGAGCGGCGCAGTGTCCTGATACGGCTGCGGAATCAACACAACAGAGAGCGCCTGACCTCCGCCATCCTGCGCTTCATCAGTGGGCAGCTCCGCGCTACCTATCAGGAAATACGCCACCAACTCACCGGCGGCACGGAACTACGGCTGGTGCTCAGAAAATTGAGCTGCAGAGATAACAAGCTGGTCTGGCATTTTGTCCTGCAACCCGTGAGTGATACCAACAACAGCTCCCACCAACCATGAAAATTGCTATCCTCTCAGATATTCATGACCACACCAACCACCTGTTATCCGCACTTGCCACGGCGGAAATAACCGGCTGCGAGCGCATGCTTTTTCTGGGAGACATGGTTCATGCCTCCACTTTTTCCCTGCTTCTGGAAGAATGGGAAAAACCGCTTGACCTGGTATTCGGCAACAATGAATACGAAGAGGAGGCTTTCTCTGCCATGGCGGCCGCCTCCCGGCATGCAACGCTTCACGGGGAGTACGGCGTGGTGAAATGCGATGGTCAGCTGCTGTTTTTCTGTCACTTACCGCAGCTTGCCCTCCGTGCGCTGGAAACAAAACAGTTTGATGCTGTATTCTACGGTCACACTCACTGCGCGGAGTGCCGACAACTTGGTACCACCCTGCTGGCAAACCCCGGTGAAGTGCTCGGGCGCAGCTCTATACCCGGTATCGGAGTATATGATACCGAAACGAGGGAATTTCTCCACTATTCCATATAGAGCACATGAATTATCTCATATACCGCCTCTCAGAGCTACCGACCTGTCCGCTTCCCGATATTCTGGATGAGCAGGAAGAAGCCATGGCGACCAGGCGCGGCGGAGTTTTCCGCACTGTCCGCACCCTGTTGAAAACGGAGTTGTCCCGCCGCTGCGGGATTGCAGCGAGAGATATCCGCTTCACCTACGGAAAACACGGCAAACCGCAATTTGAGCATTTGGGATTCAATATTTCGCACTCCGGAGATTGTCTCTGCATGGCTTTTCACCACAGCGATATCGGGGTGGATGTGGAAATGATTCGTCCACGTCCCATGCGCGCACTCGCTCAACGCTTCATGTGTAAGCCCCAACTGGAATCATTTATGAACAGCGGTTGCCGCACAGAGGATTTTTTTCCCTGCTGGTGTGCAGCGGAGGCCCTGGTAAAACAAGCCGGTGACACCATCTGGAATGCTCCGGCATACCCGTTTCTGTATGAGGACGGAACCATTACCCCCCTTTTTGACGGTGCCCCCACCGTGCAGCTTTTCCGCCCGTTACCGGGGTATGTAGGAGCCATTGCCTACCACCGCTCTATCTCCTGAAATACCCCGGGTAATCCTTTGGCGGGCCAAGCTCTCACTCAGCTCTGCTCTGAACGGAGCCGGCGCAGGTGCTCCATGCGCTCAGAGATACGCAGCTCCATGCCGTTGCCGGTGGGGTGGTAATACACCCTCCCCTCCGGGAGATAAGCCTGCGGCACATAGTGCTCCTCTCCGTAGTCGTGAGCATATTTATACTGCGTGGCTTCCTCTGAAACACCCCGCAGGCGTGCCAGTTTTTTGCGCGTGGGGGTGGCAAGATGATCCGGCACGGCCAGTGTCTTGCCCTCCCGCACATCCTGCATAGCGGCATCCAGAGCCTTGTAGGCAGAATTGCTCTTAGGGGCGGTGGCAATGTAGACGGTGGCATGAGCCAGCGGAATGCGGGCTTCGGGCATACCCACCATCTCAGCGGCACGTGCGGCCGCCAGGGCCACGCGCAGAGCGTTAGAGTCCGCCAGGCCGACATCCTCACTGGCACAAATAACCAGCCGGCGGGCAATGAAGCGAATATCCTCCCCGGCGTTCAGCATAAAAGCAAGCCAATAGAGGGCGGCATCCGGGTCGCTGCCACGCATGGATTTGATGAATGCAGAGATAATATCATAATGACCATCCCCGGTGCGGTCATATCTGACGGCTTTTTTCTGGATGGATTCCTCCGCCGTGGCAAGGTCGATGACGATACGTCCATCCTCCCCCGGCGGGGTGGAAAGTGCCGCAACCTCCAGAGCCGTGAGGGCCTTGCGGGCATCGCCATCTGCCTTGGTCGCCATGTGCAGCAGAGCATCCTCACGGAGTACCAGCGGCATGTGCCCCAAACCGCGGGTCGCATCCGCAGCAGCACGCCGCAACAAAGCCGTGATTTCGGCATCCGGCACCGGCTCCAGGGGAAAAATCTGGGAGCGGGAGAGCATGGCGGAATTGATGGCGAAGTAGGGGTTTTCCGTGGTAGCCCCGATAAAACGGACGGTGCCGCGTTCCAAATGCGGTAACAGGACATCCTGCTGGGCTTTGTTGAAACGGTGCAACTCATCTACAAAGAGGATGGTTTTCTGCCCGTGCAGAGCCATGCGTGTGCGTGCTTCAGCAATTTTATCGCGTATCTCGCTCACGTTGGATTCAACGCCGTTGAGCATCACAAAAAAAGCACTCGTAGAGCGGGCAATGACATAAGCCAACGTGGTTTTGCCCACGCCGGGGGGGCCGTAGAAGATGAGGGAGGAGAAGCGGTCAGTTTCAATAGCGCGGCGCAGGAGTTTGCCCGGTGCCAGCAAATGCCCCTGCCCTGCCACCTCTTCCAGCGTTTCGGGACGCATACGCGCCGCCAGAGGCATATTCACCTTCTGCGATTCCGGCTGGGGGTCTCGGAAGCTGCCGTGGGGTGTAAAAAGATCAGCTTGCATGGAGCGGGTTGAAAGGGGGGTTACAGATGCGGTGAAGCGGCGCGCAGCTGGCGGTAAACCTCACTGTGCCTGTCCATGAGCGGCTGCAAGGTAGCCTCATGCTCCGCCACTTTGCGACGCGGAGCAGTATACAGGCGGCGGTATGCCGACACACGGGAAACGACCACGCCTTTTACCAGTTCGTTAATGCGGGGTTTGAGGTTATCAAAGATGACACCTTCCGCTCTGTTGACCAGCGGCTGAATGCCGCGAGCGATAATCAGGTGCGCAAGTGACCCCAGCAACCACACGCCTGCCGCCACGCCCACGGTTGCGGCGGCCAGCATGTCCTGCCCCACAAAGCCAAGCAGTCCGGCGACCACCAGCAGGAAGCAACAGATGATGATGAATGCCTGCATCCACCCAGCCTGAGCCTTAAAGAATTTGCTCATGAATGAGCGCACCTGCTGGCGCTTGAAAGGGGCACGCAAATCATGCGCCATGCCGGAGCGCAATTGCTCCAGTTCCGCAGCAATGTCTTTTTCCGGGAAATCACCTATTTCACATTCCAGCGTCTGCTTCATTCTGGGGCGCACATGCTTCCAATGCAAAGAACAGGAGTGCATGAACCGTTGGTCTGAATCCAGCTGGAGGGTCAGCACATCATCCCGAACGGCAGCACAGAAATACTCCTCTGCCCCGGCCCCCATGTGCTCCAGGCGCAGTAAGGTCACGGGAGAGAGAAAATAGCCGAAACGGTGCCGCAGGCGGCGGCGAAGAGGAAGGCGAGCACGGCGCACGGCATCTGCGTAATTAGCAGCACAAGCGGGTACCCCCAGCAGCTGGTGCGCCAGGAAATTATCTATCTCCTGCTCAATTCCGGCCAGGAAACCACTGTCGGTACGCGCAACATCGCCACGAACCTTCAGAACACTTCCCTGTTTATACATCAAATCCACGGCGGAATTGACCACGGCTCGGATGGCGGAGCGCACACCGCGCTGCCCACTCAGAGCATCCTGCACACGTTTGGTAAACACCTCCACCCCTTGAGCGGAGGTAGGACAGACCTGATACACCGGCAATGAACGCACCAGCCGCTCCCGGCATATCTGACGCAGTGTATCATTGAGCTCCAAGGCTGCCGCCGCAGGCATCATGTCCGTGTGGGTGAGCGCAACCATGCAGGCAGCATACTCAGATTCCGGCAGAGACGCCAGCAAATCCCAGGCGGGAGATTGCACGGGGTTCCGGGCATCTGCCACGGCAATCACCACATCTGCCCCGCTTATCAGATGCCGCAGTTCTCCCTGTACCGCGGGGGTGGAACAATCCGCCGTATCCACCAGTTCCAATCCCTCCAGCGTTTCTATGGGGAGGAAGCGGGAGGCCGCGGCATCACCATCCTCACAGCGGTAGCGCCAGCGGATGTAGTTTCCCTCCCACTCCGCAGCGGCAGGCACGGCACTACCAATCATGTGGGAGAGCAAGGCAGATTTTCCGCTCTTGGCCCCACCGATAACGATGATACGCCGCGGTGTGTTGAGCTGCTGAATATTCTGCAGGACAGGCTGAGCGGGTTCCGACAGCGTGGAATCATCTATATCCGCGCACAGCTCCACTGCCTGCTGCGCCCAATAGCGCACCAGACTTTCCTGTGTTCTGTAGCATCTCTTCAGCATCTCTTATCTGCCGGGAACCATTTCAAACGTGAAACCTTTCAGATACTCAGTCTCCGGGATATTCAGCAGAATAGGATGATCCGGGCTCTGACCATGCGTCGCAACCAGGCGCAGCGTGCTGTGCCCATCTACCGCAGCCTCACAGATGGTCTGCCGGAAAAGCGTGGAGCTGATATGGTGAGAACAACTGAATGTGGAAAGGATTCCCCCCACCGGCAGCATCTGCATGGCTCGCAGGTGAATCTCCTTGTACCCGCGCAGTGCTCCGTTGAGGCTCTTTTTGTTGCGGGTAAAACTGGGGGGGTCAAGGATAATCATATCCCACTTCGGGTCAGCCCCGTTGCGCACGGCATCGCTCTCCCGCTTAAGGAAATCAAAGGCGTTCTCCGCTATAGCTTCCACCTGCACACCGTTAAGTTCTGCATTGCGGCGCACTGAGGCAATAGCCTCCTCCGAAATGTCCACAGCGGTCACGCTCGCTGCTCCGGCCTTGGCACAGGCCAGCGCAAAGCCTCCCTGGTTGCAGAAGCAGTCCAGCACTCGGCGCCCGCGTGCAAACCGGGCAACTTCCTCATAGTTCTGAAGCTGGTCCAGATAGAGCCCGGTCTTCTGCCCCGTGGATAAATCCACCAGAAATTTGATTCCGCGCCCGTAGCCGATGAAGGGAGCAGGCATTTCCCCGGCGGCGACATACGTTTCCGGCTCAATGCCCTCTGCCTGCAACATGGGGGAATCATTTCGCACGAGTATGCAGCCGGGCTGCAGCAAGTCGCCCAGTATATCCTTAATAAGCCCCAAACGCCGATGCATGGCCACAGTGAGAGTCTGTACCACCAACACGTCTTTGTAACGGTCGATGATGAGCCCGGGCAAGCCGTCACTCTCACTCCAGACCAGACGCATCATCTCCTCTCCGGGCAGATAGCGCTCCCGCAGCAACATGGCCTGGGCAATGCGGCGGGCAAAGAAGCCCCGGTCCAAATCTTGCTTACGGCGAGAAAAGCGGCGCGCAACAATCTGAGAGTTAGGGTTGTACATGGCAGAGCCCAAGTAGCGGTCGCGCTGATCTTTCAGCAGCACTACATCCCCCGCCTGAGGATTCCCGAATACCGCGCGAACCTCCGTTCCGTACACCCAATCGTGACCGTGAAAAATGCGCGCTTTGGGCGCGATGATAAGACCTGCCATAACGCCCACAACCATACCCGAAAGCCCCGGGTCTGTCAATGCGCAATTCAGTTCACGGAGAGAAAATACAAGCCTGTATACACGCGCGGGTCAACAGCGATACCCTCTGCCATTTTTGCGGCCAGCCAATTGCTGATTTCTGCCTCCGGCACCCGGTGGACGGTGATATTTTCGCCCTCCACACCACCGCCGGCATGCTCCCGGCTCAACCCTTCAGCCAGATAAAAATGAAGCGTTTCAGAGGTCAGCCCAGGAGATGAGGGACCGGTGAAGAGATAGCGGACGAACTCTGCCCGGTAACCGGTTTCCTCCCACAACTCCCGGCGGGCGGCATCGGCATGAGCTTCCGGGGCTTCATCTCCGCTCAGCCCTGCGGGAAAGCAGATGCAGCGTTTACCGATGGGCGGGCGAAATTCCTCCACCAAAAGTATTTCACGCTCTGCCGTGCAGGCAAATATCATGACAGCGGGAGTGCTATTCTTCCGCTCACAGAATTCCCAATTCCCCTCTTTCACGAGATTCAGGAATGAACCTGCATACAACATCTCCATGGCTGATACACTGTAAAAAAGGCGGTAGTTTTACCAACTACCGCCCAATGCAATGACAGATACTTACATGCGCACAATCTCCTGAAAGCGCGCCAGAATCCGCTTGGTGATGGGGCCTGCTACACCGGCACCAATGGTGCGACCATCCAAACTGGTGGCGGCAATCACCTCAGCAGCCGTTCCCGTCAGGAAACACTCGTCCGCGCGGATAACGTCGAAACGGTTGATGACGCGCTCCTCACAGGGGATACCCAGCTCTGCGCAGATATCCATGACGGCATGGCGCGTAATGCCCCCCAGAGCACCCTCTGTCAGCGGAGGTGTCATGACCACACCATCCTTGATGATAAAGATATTATCACCGGTGCATTCGGCCACATTGCCATTGGCGTTGAGCATAATGGCTTCCCCCGCGCCCTGCTGCACGCACTCAATCTTGGCGGATATGCTGTTGAGATAATTCAGACTCTTGACCTGCTGGCAGTTGACATCCGGGTTGGCACGACGATAGGAGCTGGTAATCAGGCTCAGCCCATTCTCATACATCTCCGGCGGGTACAAGGAAATGGAAGAGGCGATGATGAACATGCTGGCTTTGGCACAATTGCGGGGGTTGAGCCCCAAATCACCCACACCACGGGTCACCACCAGGCGAATGTAGCCGTCCTCCAGCCCACTGGCAGCCACGGTTTCCTCCGTTGCGGCGCAGACCTCCTCATAGCTCCACGGAAGGTTCAACATCAGGTAGCGCATGCAGTCAAAAAGTCGGGTAATGTGCTCCTGCAGGCGGAATATCTTGCCGGAGTAAAAACGGATCCCCTCAAAGCAACCATCACCGTACAACACACCATGATCAAACACGGAAACCTTAGCTTCTTCCTTATCTACCAGTTTACCATCAAGCCAAATTTTCATAGACATAAAAAAAATTGTGAACAGGCGTATTATAACTCTATTTTCCCTGATGTGAAGCAGAAAAAACCGGTGCTGCGTCATTTTTTCACAAAAATCGAAGCCGGGAGATAATTAAATAAAGTTTATTGTTAGGATTTCATTGACCTGAAATGCGCTCTGTGCTATTCTGACAACAGCGCACACTTGCTCACCTCTGAACAACATGAAAAAACGACAGAAAATGGTTGATTTGCGGGATTATGTACCCGCCGGAAAAATCTGGCCGGAATGGCTCATCAACCTGGGAGAACGATTTCTCGGCTTTCACGCACTCAATGTGGCTCACGCCCACATTGAGGATGATTGGGATGAAGGGAGCACGGAAAATTTCTTCAAACTTGCCTGCAAGTACCTCCATTTGCACTATGATTTGGAAGGGCTGGAAAACATCCCGGCGGAAGGGCCCTGCGTTATCGTCTCCAACCACCCACACGGCATGTCTGACGGGCTGATGTTCGGAGATATCGCCATGAAAGTGCGGAGTGATGTCCGTATCATCGTCAACGAGTTTCTGGACTGCGTACGCGGCATGCGCCCGTATGAAATTAAGGTAGACGTGTACGGAGGCGACAAAGCCAAGCGCGCCAACATGCAGAGCATGAAGCATATTCTGCAATGGTTACGAGAGGGGCACTGCATTCTGGTGTTCCCCAGCGGCTCCGCAGCCTCCTACTCCGGACAAGACAAGCGTGTGATAGATGACCCCTGGCAGACCAACATTGCCGGTATCATCCGCAAAACCAATTCCACGGTTGTTCCCATGCACATTTCCGGGCAGACCGGCAAACTATTCCAGCTGGTGACCATGTTTGCCAAGAAGCACCGCGCCTCTCTGCTTCCCAGAGAAATCAAGAGAGACGGTCGTATGCGCCACAGCATCCGCATCGGCAAGGCAATCCCCCCCTCCGCATTCGGCATGCTGAAGGATGACGCTGCACTCTCAGATTACCTGCGGCTCAACACCATGCTGCTGCGCTACCCTTCAAAAGGGGGTACAAACCAAACCTGCGAGCGAAAAATGGCTCCTATCGAACCGGGGGAGGACGCTGAAATACTCTCTCAGGAAATGGCGGCTCTCCCTGAAGATGCACTCTGTTACGCAAATGACAAAACAGGGCTGCAGGTATATGCCGTCACCGCTGAACAAATTCCCCACATGCTGCATGAAATAGGAGTGCAGCGTGAAATCACTTTCCGAGCTGTCGGGGAAGGCTCCGGCTCAGCCTGTGATTTGGATGATTTTGACCGCCACTATGTTCACCTGGTCATGTGGGACAGCAAGAAAAAAGCACTTGCCGGAGCATACCGATTCGGGAGAACGGATATGATTCTGGACAAGTTGGGGGCCAAAGGGATTTACAATTCCATGTTCTTTGACTTCAGCGACAAGTTTTTGGATTTTGCCAGAGGCGGGCTGGAACTGGGAAGAGCTTTCATTACCAAATCATATCAGCGGCATCCCGCCTCACTGGATACGCTCTGGATGGGACTGGGCCGCTACCTGGTCGCACACCCTCAATACCGCTACCTGTACGGCACGGTCAGCATCTCCAATGAATACACCGCTCTCTCCCGCTCTCTCATCCTCTCCTACCTCAAAAGCAACCGCATGCACCCGGAACTGCAATATGAGGTAAAAGCCAAATTCCCCCCGAGAGACATGGATTTGCTCAGTGAAGATGCCCGGCTTCTGCCGACTGCGCTGGAAGACCCCAGACTCCTTCCGATTCTTGTGTCAAAAATTGAACCGGACGGCAAGGGAATCCCCGTACTGCTCCGACAATATATGCGACTAGGGGGCATGATTGCAGCCTTCAGCATAGACCATGATTTCGGAGACACGATGGATTGTCTCGTCATCGTGGAACCCGGCACAATCGATACCCGGTTGCGCCAACGCTACATGGGTATTTCCGATTAAAAAACAATTTTCCTTTCTTGACAACATTCTTGGAATAAGGCAGAATAACAACAGTCATGGGGATGAACAAACATAAGGTCATAAAAGCTCGAACCGGGCTCGCTGCGGCTCTCATCATCAGCGGCATAGCGTGTGCTCCTGCTGCACCGCTGCTCCCCCTCCCGGAGGATGGTTTACCCTCTCAGAGCGAAGAACTCAGCAAAAAAGACGGTAATATCCTGACTGATTTACCGGATGCCATGATAAAGTCGGCAAACTCTCCGGCTGTACCATCTGCGCTCAATATTGAAAACGAAGGCGGGGAGATTATATATGACAGCGAAACATCTCTCCTTTCCTACGACGGAGCGGGAAAGGGTATCAAAGTCGACACAAGTGAAGGCACACAACTGATTTCACCTCACGTTACGGCTGACCTGGGCAAAGAACTTCTGACGCTCCGGGGACCCATCGTCATGTATGATCACGCCATCATGGCAAAGGTAGACGGGGCAAAAGCCCCGGGAAAGGCAGATGCCTCCTACGATTGGAAAAATGAAATCATCCGCGCCGAAGGGATTCGAGCCAAGATTAACGGCTTCATTGTACGCGGCTCTGCGATAACTTACGCTACCGATACAGAAAGCAAGTCCCCCTCCAGAATCGGGAAAAAATACATTCAGATAGAAAACGCCTATGTCTCAACCGAGGATACGGAAACCCCCGGCACATGGATAGGCTGCGGCACACTGAGAATATACCCCGGAGACTGCGGACAGATGTCAAGACTGAGCATAGCCGGCCCGGATACAGACATACCCATACCCATCCTTGGTTGGATTCCGCTCGAACATTCGTTGAATCCGAGAGAAGGCTGGTATCCGGAGATTGGTTCACGCTCAATCTGGGGTGGTTACCTGCTCAACAATTACGGTATCCTGTTGGGTAACAGAAAGACGGACGGCATTATGCCGACGGCCGACTATCTGGCAACGCTGCATGCGGACATACGCAGCAGAAGAGGCCTGGCCACCGGTCTGGATCTTGAAGATATCCCCATGGCGCGGAAATACGATGCCATGACCGGGTTTGAATCGTACATCATTTTTGACCGCAACCCGATGATAAATCCGCAGCAGGGAACACGCGCCACCACGCGCCATAATCGGTATCGTCTTGCTTTGCAGACCTGTTGGGATATCACACCGGATGCGGACAAAAAAGCGGAATGGCAGCTGGCAACGAACGTCAACATCCTGAGTGATCGCTATGTGCTCCGAGACTTCTTTGAAGAACTGAGCCGGGTGGATGCCTCCCCGGATAACACGGTCAGAGTAGAGAGAAGAAGCCGCAGCACGCACAGCATGGTGTACAGCCGCTTCACTCCCAATAATTTCTACGCCTCAGACGAGCGACTGGAAGGCACATTCTACCGAGCACGCCAACCTATTGCCAACACAGGGATAACGTATGAAACCCGCAACAGTGCCGGCGTGCTGCACCAGTATCTCCCCATCACGGAGCGCGCCTCATATCAAAATAAACTTAAGCAAATCACTGACCCGGCACTGCAGGCGTACTATGAGCGCTTGCTCAACTCCACCAGTTTTGTCAGAGTCACCTCTGCCCATGAGTTCACCATCAGCCGGAAAATACTGAATTTTCTCAATGTGACACCCAAAGCCGGTGTGGGTTACTCCGGCTATTACGGCGCAGATGACATATCCTCTGACAACAGATTTCTGGGCTATCTGGGGGTGGATTTTGATATAAAGTTCAGCAACCACCTCAGCAATTTCAAATTCAAGCCATACGGATACAAGGGGCTCACCCATGTATTTCATCCATACGCGACCATCAGTCATACCAACCTGTCCTCCTCACGTGGCTTACTGCCCCAGCTTGATTCCTGGTCCAGCGCATTAGGCAGCAGTACCAACTCTCCCATGCCCTTGGATCTTATCTCTTTCACCGGGGTGGATGCCTGGGACTCCTGGACAGTTTGGCGCTGGGGTGTCCGGAACGCGCTCAATACAACAGTAGACGGAGAACAAAAGAGAATTCTGGACTGGGATACCTCCATTGATTACAATCTGGACAATCCGCTCACCGAAACAGATTTCTCCAACCTGTACAATCGCGCTACGATAGCACTCACGAACCAGACATCATTCTACATTGAAACGCAGACACCCACCATAAAAAATGGTGATGGTTACAACCGCTATAACATCTCCATGAGCACCATGCCGATATCATGGTTGGAAACGGGGCTTGGTTGGAGCTACTTCAAAGGACACCCCATTTACCAGGATTCTGAGCAGTTGGAAGCAAAATTCAATGTACGTATCAACGAGCAATACGCTGCAGCTGCACGTATCACGTGGGATTTCTCCAACCATCGTATACCGATTCAGCAGTTCAGTCTCTTCCGCAATGTAGGGCCCTGGTATGTCGGGGCGACCATCTATTTCCGCGACAACGGCGGAAAACGGGAAGAAGGATTCGGAATCTCATTCACCCTCTCAGAAACAGGCACGGCACTTCCTATCGATATGTGAGTCCCATAGTTCGGAAGCAATGTCGCTATCTAAACAACACACCAATTTCAGGGTGTACACTCTTTGAAAGTGACACCCTATTTCTGTCTTTCTCTACCTACCCCCCCACATCGGCATGTCTGTAAATATAAGCAAAATCGGCATCATCCAATCACAAGCACTACCCGGAGATTTTTCCCGCAACCTGAGACGTATTGTGCAGGGCTACCGCGAGTGCCTGGACAGAGGGGCGCAAATCGCCATCACCTCCATCTATGCCCTGAGTGGGCTCAACCCACAGGACTTGATGCGACGCCACTCTTTTACAACCCAAATGGAAGCGGCAGCTGAAGCACTGGCGGCGGAACTGGCTGTAACAGATGTGCCCCTGATTACCGGTTTTTGTATCAATCCTCTCCGAACTCCCGTGGGAGATGAGTTTGATGATGAGTGGGAGGCGGATGACGGACTGCTCTACGATTCAGAAGAAGAGGACTATGGCATGCACGAATCCGTCATCATGGTTCCCTGTGTCATTCACCGGGGAGTTATCCGGCTCCTGACAGACGGCGGCACTGCCACCATTGCAGACAGGCTCTGCCACATAACAACAGCCGGAGAGGAAAGTATGCCGGAGGGTGAAGTTGATTTGATTGTTCACTTACCGAAAAGCCCTTGGAACAACCGCAGCACAGACAAAGAAACACAAATCTACAGTTGGGAATCACACGCCGCACAGGCCCCCGTTGTCTGTGTGCACCCGGTCGGCACAGAAGGCGGGGATATATACGGCGGCGGCTCCTCTCTCTATGTCAACAACAAGCTTGTGGACTATCTCCCGTTTTTTGAACCGGCCTGCCGCACCCTGCGCACCGGGCTTGCGCGGTCTGCCCCCACAAAAAACTATCCGGGACTGCTCTTGCAGGTAGAAAAGGCACTTACCACCGGCATTCATGACACTGTGCGCCAACAGGGTTACTCCGGAGTCTGTGTACCGCTGGATTCACCCAACGGGAAGCTTCTCACCAATCTTTGCATCCGGGCCCTGGGGGCAGATAATGTATTTGCCATCAGTTTCTCCGGGAATAAATATCCCGGCATAGAATGCATACAGCTACAGGTGGAAGAATTACTGAGGCCCGCCCGGGAGAAACTCAATCCGGAATACGCCCCCGGTCTGGAACAACGTATCAAGGGGTGCATGTTGGCCTCTTCAGCAGAAGAAAAGGGCATGCTGCTGCTGTCTGCGCTTGATCGACCCACCCTCATGCTGGGAGATTTTACCCTGTACGGAGAAACATGCGGGTATCTGGCCCCCCTCGGCAGCCTGTATAAAGTGGATTTGTTCCTGCTCTGCCGCCATATAGCAGAAACGGAACCGGACATGGCTCATGCCATAGAGCCTCCGGCTCAACCGGAGCAGGACAGAATCATCCATGACCTTACGGAAAGAAATATCGCGGCTTCGGATATTCTGCGCCATGCTCAGGATGGGATGGAAGAAAACCCGGTGCGCTCCATACAGAGAAAAATAATGGCATCTGCACTCAAACGCACCCAGCTTCCTTTAATACTTAACCTTGCCGGAAAAGAAGAACAACTGAGCATTCCCCTGAGCTCACGCCTGAATGATTAACGCGCAAGCTCTCCCATGCCTTAACTCCGTCGCAGCGGAGTTAAGGCGAGGAACAGCAATGTCCACCCGGAAAATATCATCTCAATCGCTATCAGTGTACCTATCAGCCAAAGGGAGGAGGAAGGCCACTGCCACAGCACCATAGCCCCCAGAATCAGTGACACGATACCATTAAAGAATCGCCAACCACTGCCGGATTCATGGCGAAGCGAGACAGCGAAAACCAAACGCAGCACACCGGAAATAAGAAGCAGGCACCCCAGCACCAGAGTAAATACCTCCAATGAAAGCACGGGGAGTGCCACCATCAATCCGCCCAGGCACAAAAACAAAATACCGGCAAGGATATTCCACCACCGGTTACAGGCGTAACAAAAGCCCTGCACCAGTCTCACAATCCCCAGAACCAGCAGCACAAAACCACCTACCCACATGGCGGAGGAACCCAATAAAAAAGGGAAGCCCAGCAATATAAAGCCGAACGCAAGTTCAAGCACGGCCAGGGTACCGGTAACCCACGGGGATGCCAGCAGCGATACGCGCTGCGAATTTTGTATGGAAGAAGCATTCATCTCACTTATGCTGACAGCAGCCATTAAAATGTTCTGTTACACGGGACCAATTGATATGGCTTAAAAAAGCATCTACATACGCAGCGCGGTTATTTTTATAGCGCAGATAATAAGCATGCTCCCAAACATCGCACGCCAAGAGCGGGGTAATGCCGCTGACCAAGGCATCCTGATGGCGGTGCACCCCAAAAATAAGCAATCTTTTGCTCATGTGTTCACAGGCCAATAAAGCCCAACCACTGCCCTGCACCCCCAGAGCAACAGCCCTGAACAAACGGTAAAAGCCATCCATGCTCCCGAACTGCTCCCGAATGGCAGCCGCCAATTCAGCCCCGGGTTCAGACTCCGCAGAAGAGCAGAACGAATGCCAATACAAACAATGCAGCAAATGCCCCCCCAGATTGAAAGCCAGATTGGCGGTATCACAGGGAACAGTCCCCGCAATGCCGGAGCCTGAGGCAAACTGCTGAAGTTGCAAGAGTGCGTTGTTTGCGCCGGCAACGTATGCGGCGTGGTGAATATCATGGTGCAGGCGCACAGTCTCCGCATCCAATACCGGCTCGTATGCCGCCGCCGCACAAGGCAGAGGCGGCAAAATGTAGCAGCCTCCGGCAAAACCTTCTTTACAACAATGAATGTCCATGGAGTTGGGATGAGACAACGCGTGGAGACATTCACTATCAATTATCTATATATCCACCACCAGTATCGTTGCGTTATCGGCATCTGCCGAAGCAGCGCGGCAAACAAGAGATATCAGCTCAGAAGCCTCTTGCCCGGAGCGGCTGCTGAGCACCGCACGTGCCTCATCTGCCAACTTCCCGGGGCTCAGCACGCCATCCGCACCGTCTGTACACAAGATCAAACGGTCATCCGGCAGCAAAGGGACAGGAGTTGCGGAACAATCCACCAACTCCGGGGACTCCCCGGTCAAGGCACTGCGCAGCAAATTGGCTGCCGCCGGCGAGGAAAGCTCCACTCGGTTGAATAACGGACGCATGGAGTGGTCTGCATTCAGCCGCACCAGGCACCCGCGACGACAAAGAAAAAGGGCTGAATCACCAACACTTATCCACCGTACCACCCCACCGCCAATGTAAGCCGCAACCAATGTGGTACCACCGTATTGAGCACATTCCAGGGCCAATTTCCCCACGGCCTGATTAGCGGACTGCAGCGCAAGGCTCATGCGCTCAGACACCGGCAAGGAGGAGCCCCCAAATGCCTCAGCAAACGCGTCTGCGGCCTTATCTGCCGCCCTGCCGCCGTGGTGGTGGCCGCCCATACCATCACAAACAACCACCAACAAGCCATCCGGAAAAAAACGGACACGGTACGAATCCTCCTGCTGAGGGCGCGTTCCTATCCACTGTGCGGCACACGCTTTCATAGCAATCTCAGCGCAACATATCCAAAGCTCTTTGCGTACAGCGCAGCGCAAGCTCCACCTCATCCTCCGTGTTATACAAGGCAAAGGAATAACGCGTCGTACCGGTAATCCCCAATGACTGCATGAAAGGCTGGCAACAATGGTGCCCCGTGCGCACGGCCACCCCCATATTATCCAGCAGCGTACCCAAATCATAATGGTGTACACCATCCACCACAATCGATATAAGAGCTCCGCGATTTTCCCGCGGACCCAATACCCTGACACCCTCCATGCACGCGAGACCGTCATACAGCTTATCAGTCAGCTGCGACTCATGCCGACTTATCTTCTCCAAGCCGATCTGTTGCACATATTCCAGAGCTTTACCGAGCACGATATTGCCACAGATATTCGGAGTACCTGCCTCATATTTAAACGGTAATGTATTATAAGTGGTGCGGGCAAAAGACACTTCACTGATCATTTCTCCCCCTCCTTGCCAGGGGGGCAGTTTCTCCAACAAATCCGCCCTGCCCCACAAGGCTCCCGTGCCGGTGGGGGCATACACTTTATGCCCGGAAAAAGCAAAAAAATCACACCCGAGTTCCTGCACATTGGCAGCGGTGTGTGCCACACTCTGCGCCCCATCCACCAAAATCAGAGTCTCAGGATTATTGTGCCGCGTTCGGGAAATAATTTCCGAAATGGGATTAACCACCCCCAAGGCATTGGAAATATAAGGCAGGGCCACCAGCCGAGTCCTGGCTGAGAGCATATTTTCAAAAGCCGCCAAATCAAAGCATAACTCAGGAGTAAGTGGTACAGGGAGCACAGTGGCTCCTGTGCGCTCTGCGAGCATCTGCCAGGGGACAATGTTGGAATGGTGCGCATCTGTGGTCAGAATAAACTCATCCCCGGGGTGAATCCCGCCGGAAAGTGCCAATGTCTGCGCCACCAGATTGATGGCTTCCGTGCACCCCCGGGTAAAAATGATTTCGCGTGGCGCGGCGGCTCCCAGAAAATGAGCTACCCTGCACCTGGCTTCTTCGTGAGCTTCCGTAGCAAGGCGGCTTAAGTAGTGAGCACCGCGGTGAATATTGGAATTGATGCTTTCATAATACTCCCGCTCCGCCTGCAGAATGCAGAGCGGCTTCTGAGTCGTGGCAGCATTGTCAAGATACACCAAGGGCTTTTTACCGATTCTTTTCTCCAGAATCGGGAATTGAGAACGCAGGTTTGCAACCATCAGGCTTCGCCTCCTTTCAAATGTTCAGCCATGCGAAAAGCCGGCTCCGGCACATACTCTTTCCACTGCTCATCTCCTGCCTGAATCATTCTGATAATGTCTCGCGGCGTTCTGAACAGCAGCTTCTGGTTAAAATACGGCACCTCCACCACATCCCCGTTTTCACGCAGATGCTGGTAGAGATAGCGGTACTTTTCCGGCGCACGGTAGGTGCCGGCTGTTACAAACTCACCCGTGCTGCGGTTAATCCACGGTGTCACATAGAATTTGGTCTTGTTGATGAAGATGTGCCCCATGCTGGCAAGAATACCACCCGTTGTGTCCGCCCACTTGTCCTTGAACAATTCATTGAGCAGGCCTATGGAAAGAGCTATGGCGATGGGCTCTTTCGTAAACTGATTCAGCAAGGTTGAAATGCGGTGGAAATGCGTAATGTTTGTCACCATCACGGTCTTACCAAGAGCCGCCAGGGCATCCACCCTGTCAAGAAATCCCAGCAAATCAACCTCTGACCCGCGCAGCAGGTTAGAGAGCGATATTTCGCACAAATCAACAACCTTTCCGCACTGGTCATCCGGCAGAGACTCACAGAACTTCTGCCTCACGCTGTCCATCATCTCCAAATGTATGTTACAAAGCGGCATAAAACTGCCACGCATCAGAACAATAGGCCGCTTGTACAACAAATCAGCAGGCTGTGCCACGGAGCCGTCCGGGCAGAACAGGGTCAGCTCTGACAACCCGCTGCGCACCAGCTGAAGTGCCAGAATACGGTTATCAAACATGCTGAAACCGTGACCGGAGAAACGCATAAAGTCAATTTCAAAAGAATCCGAATCCACGTTTTCCCCTATGCACTGGACAAATTCCTCCATCCGTTCCCTCTTGTAGAAAAGAGCATAGAGCATATTTACCCCAAGAATTCCCAACAGACGCATCTGCAAATCGTGGTCAGGCACGAGCAGTCTTACATGCATCACCAAATCACTGGGAGGAGCTTCCGGCTTGAGCTGAAAGCGGACTCCCACCCAGGCAGACCAGGGGCCATTGTCCCGATACCCCTTACACTTCACCGTGTTGCAGAAAGCAAAAAAGCATGTATCTTTTCCCCGCTTCTCTCCCAGGCGGTCAATGAGCTGAGCATACTCATAATCCATCATTTGCTTCAGCCTCTCTTCTGATACATACCGTCTTGCCGTGCCGTACAAGGTATCACTCACCGTCATATCATAGGCTGAGATAGTTTTTGCAACGGTACCGGCCGCACCGGATGAACGGAAAAACCAGTTTGCTGTCTCCTGCCCGGCTCCTATTTCAGCAAATGAGCCGTACAGGGCTTTATCCATGTTGATGAGGAATGCCTTCTCTTGCGTTGCAGCGGTAGATTGAGCAGAAGTTGACATAAACGGTATTTAACTGGGTTATGGTCTATATATTCAACGGTATTACAGGCAAGCGCCGCATGGGTCTCGGTGCAGAAATTTCAATGGTGGAATCCACAGCAGGTGCGTCCACTTCTTCCGGTGTATCGTCATCCCCGCCCTCCACTTCTTCTGCATCGACAGCTGTAGACGCGAGTGCTGCCGCATCTTTGTAACGCGGGTTCAGCACAATCTCACAGCCGTACGGGTCTTCCCCGATGATGGCGGAGGAGCGCGGCAGAACAGGCACAATCGGCAACACGCGGGAGGAGGTCAGCTGATTTCCCGGAGATTCAAGGAAATCCATCAGAGAGGGGCTACCATCTCCATGCACGGAGCATACCCCCAGTGAAACATCTCCCTTGGGAAAATACTCACGGTACGTTCGCCGCACATAGCCGGGCTTACCATTGTTCATGGTGGATTCAAAGCAGAAATTGGTGGCAATTTGCCCGGAGGTCAGACAAATCTCCACTTCTTCGGTATCCGGCGGCACAGGCACCGGTTCATCCTTGTAGCGGTCTTGAGCAACGCGAAGCAGTGCTGCTACAACCGGCCCGCAGGTATCAGTCCCGAAAGCTTCAGGATAAATGGCATGGTGATCATTCAAAAAACCCATCCATACACCACAGGTAAAGCTGGAGTTGTAGGCCATCAGGGCGTTGTCACTGAAATCGTAATTTGTCCCGCTTTTGACAGCGCCGTTGAAATTCTTGGGCAGGAACGGGCGAAGCCTCTGAGCTGCGCCGCGGTTAATCGACTCACGCAGAATGGAATGCAGTCTGTATGCAGTGCAACTTCCAACCGCATTTACCAAACGCGGAGCAGATGCCAGCGGCTCTTCCCAAAGGATTTTTCCGGAACTATCCGTAATTCGGGTCACTATATAAGGAGCCACCGGGCGTCTGCCCCCATTGGGAAATACGGTGTAAGCCATGGTAACCTCCTGCAGAGAGGCAGGCTCTGTGCCGAGATACACACGGGGATAGTAAGAGGGTTTGGCCTCTGTACTTGAGGGATTTCTCTTGGGTGGGGTAATACCCACGCTGGTGAGCGTATCAATGAAGGGCCGAGCCCCTTTTTGCGGATGTGAGCCTAAGGCGATTCCCAAACGAGCTGACGCAGCAATTTTGGACCACTCCAAAGCCTGTCTGGCCGTGACAGAATCAAGGTATCTCCCTTTTTCCACTTCCATGCCCCACTCTCCCAGCACACCTTCCGAACCACCTATGCCCGCCAGGCGATTATCCAGGGCATCATCTACCAATCGTGAGCAGGGGGAATAGCCGTTCTCAAAAGCAGACATGTACAAAAAAGGCAGCATGGCTGTACCCAGAGGTCGCCGCCCGAATTGCAAAATGTCAAAGTTGTCCCGTTCAAAGCTTCGGCCGCCCACATAGGTCAGCACCCCGCCCGTTGCATTGTCCACCACAAACACCGTACCATCCAGATAGCGGTGCGGTGGCTCACCCTCTCTGACCTTGTCTGACAGGCGGCAGTGTTTGTACCCCGGTCGCTGTTCAATTGCCGCCAGCTGTTCCTGCAGAGCCTTTTCCGCGGCTTCCTGCATGCTGCGGTCAATGGTGGTATAAATCTTGATTCCCCTGCTTTTAATTATCTCTTCCCCGCGTTTGGGGTCCCTGAAAATATCCGTAGCTTTCTGCTGTATGAGCGCATGGAGAAATGAGGTATTGCGGCGCAGTGGTCTGGGGTTCAGCCCAAGCTCCTGCTGTTTCACCCGCGATGCTTCTTCTGCCGAAAGCATGCCGATACGCTGCATGCGGTCAATAACGTCATTTCGCCAGCGTTTATTGAGCTCCGGATTGCGTATGGGATTATAATTCTCAGGGTTCTTAATCAGGGCAGCTATACTGGCGGCTTCCCGAACCGTCAAATCCGCAGGTTCCTTTCCATAGTATCCCAGTGATGCTGCTCGTATTCCGTAATACCCCTTGCCAAAATAGATGCGGTTGAGATAAAACTCCATTATCTGTTGCTTGTCATATTTCTCTTCGATTCGCATCGCGAGAAATATTTCCACAATCTTTCTCTCATAACGGCTACCGCCTATGGCCTGTGTGCGCTGCTCCAAATCATACGCGCCGCGGGCAAGCTGCTGGGTAATGGTCGAAGCTCCCTGGTTGGCATGCCCCGCATCCACCGCTGCTACTGCCGCACGTATAATACCCACGGGGTCATAGCCCTTGTGGGTCCAAAAGGTCTTATCCTCCTGGGCTACCAGAGCATCTATCATCGAACGCGAAATCTTATCGTAGGTAACGTAGCTGCGATTTTCGTCAAATATGCGCCCTATTTCCTCCTTGTTCCGGTCATAGATGATACAGGGATGATCCAAATTATTGATATCTTCCAAGTTAAACTCGTCTGCCCATTTCTGATACTTTGCCGTAACGGCAAGAAAAAGCACATAGCCAAGCCCGCAGCTTACCAGACAAAAAACAGAACATATAATGAAGACACGCCACAGAATCCGCCGGAAAAGACTCGTTTCCCTGCGTCCGGTCTGTTCGCGTCGGGCAGCCTTGCGGCGGCGCTGTTCTGAAGCTGCTCTGCGAGCCTGATATTCGTCTAAATCATCCATTCGTGTTCTACGCTCACTTTAACACAACGGCACCGCGAACGCAAGCAGCAAATACGTCGGTCACCACATCTGCTTCACAAATGAAGAAACGCGCATTGCCTCAAAAATCCAGTCACCGAACTGACACTTTTCACGAGTTAGGCTGACACGTGAAAAGCTGGATGCCTCATAAATCAGGCACTAACATATACACATGTCACTCAAAATGAGTAAACAAGCAATAATAGAGT
>JAFQEY010000060.1 GCA_017398765.1 Akkermansia sp. | reverse complement strand
CCCTTCCCACCGGGGTTGTCCGTTTGGTGGTACTATGGCCTCTGCTGACTCCCTACAGACGGATTACTCCGCAGCGCTTTCACGCTTTAGCAGGGTCTCTCAGGATAAGGCACGCAGCTTTCACACAGTGCAAGCCGAATTTACCATGCGCACTCTTGACAGAGTATCGGGCGTAAGCATCCAAGGCTGCCTCACCTCGTGCGCTTTGGCCTTCTATTCGGTTCTTGTTCATCCTGTCTGTGTTTCGCCTCCGGCTTCCTTCCCGCCCCACATTACTGTGACGCAGTTGCCTTTGGCTATTTGATTCCGCCCTGTCAGCGGCTCATTGGGGACTTTCACCCCAGTTACGTGTCATGCCTGACGTACCAAAAAAGGAGCCACTCCAAAGGTTGGAGTGGCTCCGGGAATAGGTTGCTTCGGAAGCGATTATCAGAAGCGTACACCGATACCCATTTGGATGACCGGGTACACGCAGATATCATCAGCAATGTCGAAGAAGTCCTTGCCTTCCTCGCGGATGGCGTTTTCAAGAACCTGATTGCTGATTTCAATTTTATTGCCGCTCGGGTCGATGACGTCTGCACCGCCGGTGTAGCTGACGGACAAATCACCGGTGCCCATGAAGTTTACACCCAAATCGAAGGTGAAGTAAACTTCAGCATCTCCCTCGCCGTCAGAGGACCAACCGATGCCGAGGTAGGGCTGTACTTTGTTCCACTTGTATTCGGCTTTTGCGGTGACATCTTCGTCTTTGATGATGAATTGGTAGCCACCGAATTCGTAGGTCTTGCCTACATGTTCGGCAATCATTCTTCTGTCCATGGAACCTTCAACATCTACCGCAAGGTCAGAGATGGTCAGACCGGCCGTTAAGCGGAAGCGACCGCCGAAGGGGTGGTAGTCAAGCATGATACCCACGTTGTTGCCGGTGAACTCACCCATCACATCCACATCACTCCAAGTGTCATCGTGATCATAGCTGAGGAAGCCGGCACGCACACGAGCTTTCAGATATTTGTTGAATTCGTAACCGACGGAGAAACCCGCACCGAGGGTACCGACGTTCACATCAAGAAGCACGCCTATGGCGTTGCCGGTGGTTTCTTCTAACTGATCCTGAGGAATGACGGTGTTTTCACCCTCTGTCGCGGCAGTGGCATTGGGGTCTGCCGTCTGTTGCTGGGATGATGCAAGGGAGGGGTCAACGATTTCCTGTTTCGGTTCGGGATTTTGTTTTGTCTCGTTTTGCTGAGCCGTTGTTTCGGCCATGGCTGCAGTGGCAAGCAGCGGAAGCAAAATCAGTGTTGATTTAAGTGCTTTCATGATTAATTTAATGTTGGGTGAAAGAATGCGGGGCAGATACTATCAAAATATCTTATTATGTCAAGAAATATGTTTGATTTTATCAAAATAATGTGCGTTTTGTATCGAACCGCGTCGCGGATGTATTGCAATAAAGAGTCTCTAATGGGGGCAACTGTTATGGCGTTTATTTTTCACGTGTCGTGTTTGGAGACGATGAGAATTCCCGGATGTTGTGAGTCAATGGTGTAATTGGCGCGTTCGGGAGACGCCGCTTTCCGGAGGTAAAGTAGGATAGATAAAGGAAGATTCCTTATCAGGGTAGGGAAAATTTATCTGAGAGGGTAATGTCCCAAAACTGAAGTATCTTTGAGAAGATACGACGGAAAACATGCGGTAAATCACTAAATTAGTCTTTACTTCACGCGGATGCGGGCGTATAGTCTGGGGTGAAATGCATGCTCCCAGTCTTTTCAAATCTCTCCGTGAGTACAACCGCAAGACTTTTTTTGCAGATCTGACATCCGGTCTCACCGTAGGTGTGGTGGCATTGCCGCTAGCCATGGCTTTTGCCATAGCATGCGGGTGTAAGGCAATAACGCCTTCCACCGGTCTGGTGACAGCCGTTGTGGCCGGGTTTATGATATCTCTGCTCGGTGGCAGTAAGTTCCAGATAGGCGGGCCAACGGGAGCTTTTGTGGTGATTATTGCCGGGGTGGTATCAAGTTTCGGATTCAGCGGGTTAATCATGTGTACCTTGCTGGCGGGATTGTTCCTCATTCTGTTTGGCGTGTTTAAGATGGGGTCACTAATAAAGTTTATTCCGTTTCCAGTGACTACGGGTTTTACTTCCGGTATAGCCGTGACCATTTTTTGCACGCAGATAACAGATTTGCTGGGGTTGCAGATAAAGGGTCCGGTGCCAGCGGAATTCATATCCAAGTGGAGTTGTTATTTTGAGCATATCGGCACCATTAACGTGTGGGCAGTGGGGCTTTCCCTGCTTACCATAGCGGTGATTCTGGTGGTGAAACGCTTTTGGCCGCGGCTTCCTTTTATGCTTATTGGAATGCTGGTCAGCACACTGGTGTGTTGCTGTTTCGATTTGCCGGTGGAGACAATCGGCAAGCGATTCGGGCAGCTGCCGGATGGGCTTCCTGCGCCGAGTCTGCCTGCGGTTGATTGGGCACACCTGCCGCAGCTGATTCAGCCGGCTTTCGTTATCGCCCTGTTGGCTGCTATAGAGTCACTGCTGAGTGCGAGCGTGGCGGATGGTATGACCGGTTCCCGCCACCACCCGAATACGGAGTTGGTGGGGCAGGGTGTGGGTAACATTTGCTCCGCGCTCTTCGGGGGATTGCCTGCCACCGGAGCAATAGCCCGCACGGCTACAAATATACGCGCCGGAGCCAAGACTCCCGTTTCCGGGTTGATTCATGCGCTAACCCTGCTTCTTATTCTCATGCTGCTTGGGCAGTATGCGGCCATGGTGCCGCTGTCTGCGCTGGCAGGTATCTTGGTGATTGTCTGTTGGAATATGGCAGAGGTATCCACCTTTACTCATTTGCTCACCGGCCCGCGTCAGGATGCCGTGGTGCTGGGTATTACTTTCATTCTCACCGTGCTGATTGATTTGGTGGTGGCGGTGGAGGTAGGCGTGGTGCTGGCCTCTCTGCTCTTCATTGGGCGCATGGCACAAATCAGCAATGTAGAGAGCGTGAGCAATGTGCTTGATGATGATGCAGAGGAAAATCCTGCTCGCTCCCGTTATTTGCGAGAGATTCCTGCCAATGTGGAAGTGTTTGACGTGCAGGGCCCGTTCTTCTTCGGTGCCGTGGAGCAGTTCAAGGATAGAGTATTTCGCTCTGTGGAGCATGATGTGGACTACATTTTGCTGCGTCTGCGGCTGGTGCCTGCGCTGGATGCCTCCGGCCTGCACGCGCTGGAGGATTTTCAATCATACTGCGGGCGCAGGGGTATCACGTTGTTGCTTTGCGGTGTGCAGAAGCAGCCCATGAAGGTTATTCGCAGGGATAAACAATTCATTAGTATCCTGACCATGGAGAATGTTTGTGAGAATATTGATGCTGCGTTGGAACGTATAAAGCAGTTGGAAAAAGTCCGTAAAACGGTGGAGCGCGGATGATTGCTCAAAATCATGCTTGCGTTCGTGCTGTGAGCATGGTAGACTGCCGAAAACCGCCGATTTCTCTTCATGTCCAAGAACATTCTCGAGGTCTCCAATCTCCACATGCATTTCCCGGTGCGCGGCGGCTTGTTTTCCCGCTCCGGGGGTGTGGTGAAAGCCGTGGATGACGTGACCTTTTCCATTGCTCCGGGTGAGACCTTGAGCCTTGTGGGAGAGAGTGGTTGCGGTAAGAGCACTATAGGGCGTTGTATTGTTCGGCTGCTGGAGCCTACTTCAGGGAACATCCGTCTGCTGGGGAAGGATATCACGCACCGGGCGCAGTGGCGAATGCGCAAACTGCGGCGGCGTGTGCAGATGGTGTTTCAGGACCCGGCGGATTCCCTTAACCCGCGCATGGATGTGCGTCACATCATCGGAGAGCCGTTGGAGATTCATGATATCGGTTCCCGGCAGTGGAGAAAGCGGAAAGTGGATGCTCTGTTGGATTTGGTGGGACTTCCCACCACGGCGGCAAACAAGTTTCCCCATGAATTTTCCGGGGGGCAGCGCCAGCGCATTGGCATAGCACGTGCTCTGGCACCCGGACCTCAGTTGTTGATATTGGATGAACCCGTGAGTGCGTTAGATGTTTCTGTGCAGTCTCAGGTGTTGAATCTGCTGCTGGAGTTGCAGCATGAGCTTCATCTTGCCTATCTCTTCATTTCTCATGATTTATCCGTGGTTCACCATGTTTCTGACCGGGTTGCGGTCATGTATCTGGGCAAAATCGTGGAGATGGGGGATGCTGATCAGGTTTATTACGACCCGCGGCATGCGTACACCCGCGCCTTGCTGTCAGCTATTCCCATGCCGGATCCTACGGTGCGGCGGCGAAGTCCTGCTTTGCCAGGGGATGTACCGTCCCCCATTGATCCACCGCCGGGCAGTGCTTTCGGGCGCCGCATCAACCACCCCTATTTGGAGGTTACTTACGGCATGGATTTGACACCGCTGGAGATTGAGCCCGGGCATTGGGTCGCGCCTGACCCCTGTGCCGTTTCCCTGCGTGACCTCAGTAAGTTGGGTATAGACATTTACCGCTGAATCGGCGTGAAAATGCCGATTTGTCATTGATATATGGTGCCGTTCTTTTCCCTGAATGCCCGGGGATTGACGGCATCCGCGCTGCTCCAGAGCCCTTTCTTTGCCTGGCGGGCAGCCTGCTGTGCTTTTTCCAAATCGGCATCCTTTGAGCTATCCGCGTGGTGACCGTAATACCAGGCGAGTCCGGCGCGGAGCATTTCTTTATTCACATAGGTGTTACCCACATAGACTTTCCCGATATAGCGTCCGTAGCGGTCGGTGTCCTGCACCACCACACGGATGCTCTTTTTGAGTGTGAGTTTGCGGAGCTGCTCACGGGATTGGCCGGAGAACTCCTGTCCCTTTTCCGGGGCATCTATGCCATAGAGTCGCACCCGAATTTCCTCCGTTTCGCCGTCCGGAATGAATTTCAGCGAGTCTCCGTCCTGCACATAGGCGCATTTGCCTGTTAATACCGCACCAATTGATACGGAGGGTGTTTTCTGCGAAGTTGCAGATTCTTCTGCCGTTCTGTTATCGTATACCGTGCCGTGTTTTTTGCGGTACTCCCGGGGATTGATGGCGGAGGCATCGCTCCAGAGCCCCTTGTGAGCTTTGCGTGCGGCGGCTTCCGCCTGTTCGATGTCCGCATCCCGCGAGCCATCATAGTGCCAGGCAAGCCCGGCCTTCACCAGCTCCAGATTCACATAGGTCTTACCCACATACACCTTGCCGAGATAGCGGCCGTAACGGTCGGTGTTCTGAACGTCGACGCGGATGTTCTTGCCTTGGGTGAGCCTGCGGAGCATGGCGCGGGATTCCTCTGAGAAAGCCTGGTTTTTTTCCGGGGCATCAATGCCATGCAGACGAACGGACACCTCTTCCTCTTGTCCGGGAATCTGCAGTTTCAGCGAGTCTCCGTCCTGCACATAGGCGCATTTGCCCTCCATCAGCTCACCGTGAGCCGTGGAAAGACCGAGCCATATCAGCAACCAGGAAAAGAAATGCTTCATAAGCTTGATGATGAATCGTAAATAGTTAATTGTCAATATATTGGTGGTTGACGGCATGCACGCCTCCCAGATTGTGGGAGGTCGCAATGGCTTTGGCGATGTAGTCCAGCCCACGCTCCACGGATTTTTCCAGGCTGTAACCATGGGCCAGCCATGCGGCAATGGCACTGGAGAGGGTGCAGCCGGTGCCGTGGGTGGAAATGCCGGTGATGCGGGGGTGACTCCAGCGCTTGGGTGCGGCTTCGGGTGCTTCGACCAGTATATCCGTGCAGGTGCTGCCCGCTACATGCCCGCCTTTGGCGAGGATGGCGCAGTTGTATCGGCGGCAGAGCTCAACGGCGGCCTCTGTCAGTTCCTCTATGGTGCAGACCGTGGCTCCGAGCAGGGTTTCCAGCTCATCCTTGTTGGGGGTGAGCAGCGTTGTGCGCGGCATCAGCACCTCTTCGTACACCTGAATGGCCGCTTGTTGCATGAGTGCCTCACCCGCAGTGGCTATCATGACCGGGTCTACCACGATGGGCCCCTGAAAGCCCTCCAGCGCCGCACAGCAGGCTCGCACAATTTCCGGCGAGTACAGCATACCCGTCTTGATGGCCTTCACCGGGAAGGTGTTGAGACAAAGCCGCACCTGGTCGGCCACAAAGTCCGGCTCCATGGCCACAATCCCTTCCACCAGACCGGGAACTTCATTCACCACGCAGGTGACGGCGGTCAGCGGGTAGCAGCCGAGGGCGAACCCGGTTTTGAGGTCTGCTTGCAGCCCGGCTCCGGCGGAGCAGTCGGAGCCGGCGATGCTCAGGAAAACGGGAGTGGTGCTCATGCGAGGGCTGATTCAAGGGCGGAGGCAACGCGCAGCAGGTCTGTCTCGGCAAAGTGCTTGCCCAGCAGCTGAATGCCGACGGGGCGAGCACCCTCTGCCTGCGGGCAGGGGACGGAGATGCCGGGAAGCCCTGCCAGGTTGGCAGGAATGGTGTAGATGTCCGACAGGTAGACCTGCAGCGGGCTCAGTGAGGTGTCGTTGAGCGCGGGTGCCGGGGTAGGGGAGACCGGGCCTATGATGAAGTCCACCTGCTCAAAGGCAGCGGTGAAGTCCTGCGCTACCAGCGCGCGAACCTTCTGAGCCTTGGCGTAGTAGGCATCATAGAACCCGCTGGAGAGCACGTAGGTGCCCAGGATGATGCGACGCTTCACTTCCGGCCCGAATCCCTCGGCGCGGGAGCGGCTGTAGAGCTCATCCAGTCCGTTGGTGTTGGCGGCGCGGTGTCCGTAGCGTATGCCGTCGAAGCGTGACAGGTTGGAGGATGCCTCTGCGCAGGCGATGATGTAGTAGGCGGCCACCACGGCCTCTGCGTGCGGCAGGGAAATCTCCACTATTTCGGCCCCCAGCTCCGTGAGGGTTTTGACGGCTTTGTCCAGCGCAGCGGCAACGGCGGGGTCGTTGCCGGAGGAGAGGTATTCTTTCGGCAGACCGATGCGTTTGCCCTTGATGTCCTGCCCCAGTCCGGCGGTGAAGTCTTCTGTGGGCTGGGTGGAGCTGGTGGAATCCTTGGCATCGTGCCCGCAGAGAGCATTCAGCAGCAGGGCGGCATCTTCCACATTCTGGGTAAGCGGCCCGATTTGGTCAAGTGAAGAGGCGAAAGCCACCAGACCATAGCGTGAAATACGACCGTAGGTGGGTTTCAGACCCACGATTCCGCAGTGCGAGGCCGGCTGGCGGATGGAACCGCCGGTATCAGAACCAAGGGCGGCAATGGCCATGCCGCCGGCAACGGCTGCGGCGGAACCGCTGGAAGAACCGCCCGGTGCGTGACCGGGGGCGGCGGGGTTATCCGTGGTACCGAATGCGGAGTTCTTGCCGTAGGACCCCATAGCGAACTCGTCCATGTTCGCCCGGCCGAAGGGGATGGCACCGGCGGCGCGCAGTTTGCAGACGGCGGTTGCATCGTAGGGCGAGACAAAGTTTTCCAGAATACGGGAAGCGCAGCGTGTGGGTTCTCCCTGAATGCAGATGTTGTCCTTCACCGCGAGCGGGATACCGCCTAAGGGGAGTGAGAGGTCAGCCTTGGCGGCTGCCGCCAGAGCGGTCTCTTTATTCCATGAGATGTAAGCGTTGATTTCCGGGTTGCGGGTATCAATGTTGCGGGAGATTTCCTCCACCAGCTCAGTGGGGGAGATGCTGCCGGCCAGCAGCTGTTTGCGCCAGTGGGAAATGGAACCGATAAGCATGGTTATAAACGGTGGTAAAATTGATTATCAGTGAGCGGATTCAACAACCTTGGGGACTCGTACCTGCCCGTCCTCCTGCTGCGGGGCATTGACCATGGCGGCTTCATTGCTCAGACTCTCACCGGGAACGTCTGCACGCAGGGCATCAAACACGGGCAGAGGGTGGTACATGGGCTCCACTGTGGTGGTGTCCCATTTTTCCAGCTGCTGTACATAGGTCAGCACCTGATTCAAATCCCCGGAGAAACGTTCGGTTTCCTCCGCCGTCAGTTCCACTTTGGCCAGTTTGGCAATGTAGGCCACATCGATGAGAGCTTGCGTATCCATGGTGTCAGAGCTGCTAGATTCAGTCTTGCCTTTGCGGCTGTCTGCGCGTGGCAGTATACCATATTTACGCCGATAATCAAGAATATCAGCTCAGAATGACGAAAGGAACTCCGGTGAATTGACTTTGTTGGCTTTTGCCTGTGATAATATGTTCTCAAGCCCACCGTTGTTTTGACTCCATTGATTTGCGAAATCCTGGCCGCCGCGTCAGGCTGCGTGTGCCGGGCGGTGGTTCGGCAGGACCCGCTGCTTGTTGGAAGTGGGGGCTGCTGTGAGCACGCCTGCATGAGTCTTCTCCTCCCCCTCTTTCAGCCGAAAACTCGGGAGATTCTTCTGCCTTTTCCGCTTGCCGCTTCTCATTGGGTGAGTTGCTGCATGCAGAACCAATACACTGCGGCAACAGAGATGATCAGTAATGTCAGTACAAACAGGCTTTCTCCTACACCTCCGCGCCTTCCTCCGGCTCCTGCTTCCGTGCCGATTACGCGTTGCCGCCTTATGCGGCGTTCTTCCATTACATCTTCCTGCGGTCCCATGGTGTTGCGCCCAAAGCGCGGTTGCTCCAGTGTGTAGTCGGATGCTTGCCATGCGGTGTCGCGCCACGCTTGCGGATCGCCGCAGCGGCTGCTGCGGCGTGCACTGCGCTCCAAATCCTGTATCTTGAGGCGGCGGAGGGATTCGTTCCGGGACATGGGTGATATGTGGGGGAGAGATTTTTTTGAGAGAATGGGAGGGCTGCTTCAGGAAAGCAGGAAGTGGTAGATTGTCCAGCTGATGAGGAGGAGCAGGAAGAGCGGAAGATGGAATGCCAGCCCGCGCAGCATTTCATCGCGTATGGTTTTCCATGTCATTCCCTTCTTTGTATCTTCTCCCGGTTTGCGGCTGAAAATGTCGGTGTGCCGGTAGTGCCCGGCAGAGGCGTATATTTCATTGAAATCGCTCTCCGCTCGTTCCAATTTGGGCAGGGCCTCGTGCAGTCGGGCAGAAAAACCCTCCGTACTCCACTGTTCGGGTTGCATGGAGGAAAGAATTTTCAAGTGGCGCTTCAGATGGTCGCATACGCGTGACACTTCCTCGTACTCGCGTTTCATGGAGTCCAGCTCCTGATCCATGCGCTGTACGGCATAGTGCAGCTTCATGCCGACATCGTTTAACCCTTCATTGAACAGGACTTTCTGCTCATTGCTCTGCTCCAGTGCCTGTCTCTGTGCTTCCCACTGGGCACGCTGAGCTTCAAAAAATTCCGCTTGTTGACGAGCCTTTTCCACCTGTAGCCGCACTTGCTCCGGGCTGTGCTGCTCCCCATCCGCTGTGCGCGGATTCAACTCCATCTGGCGATATTTCGGTTCCGGAATCATTCCTGCTTTCTTTTCCTTGTCCTGCCGCATTCTACTCTTTCAAATCCTCACTTGTCAAGAAATATCTAAGAAAACTTGATAAATAACTTTCATAAAAAATAAAGTTAAACTTGAATTCAGGAAAAACTTATTATTTATAAACTAAATTATTTTTCATTTGATAAGCAGACGGGGGGCTGAATGGGGGGCAAAAATACGGGAAAGGGCGGGGTGCGGACTTGCCAGACACGGAGCTATGTGTTATAACGACAGCGTGACACCCGACAGGCAAGGAGAGCCGATGATAGGCGCGGATGTGCTTGTGCGCCGTTTTTTGGACTATTTGGAAGCGGAGCGCAACGCGTCTCCGCGTACGTTAGAGGCGTACCGGCGCTCACTTATGCAGTTCCGGGAGTGGATGGGGGAGCGTTTTGCCGCATGGGAAAGCTGTGCGGAGGATGATTTCCGAGCGTGGCTGTATGAGGCGATGAATCTTCAGCTTAAAACGGCGACGATTCGTCTGCGATTTGCTGCGCTGCGTGCATTTTATGCGTGGCAGATGCGGCGGGAGGGCTTGAGCGTAAATCCGCTGGCAGATGTCAGCCTGCCGCGTGCAACCCAGAGCCTGCCTGTGCATTTAAGTTTGCGCCAGATGGAAGATTTGCTGGCACTCCCCTTGCAGGTGCCGGTGGACAAGAAACACCCCGCGTGGATTCCTTATCGGGATGCCGCCATTCTGGAGCTGTTTTATGCATGCGGAATCCGCCTCAGCGAGCTGGTCGGGCTGAATGCCGATGCTCTACAACGTGGGGATGATTGTGTACGCGTTATGGGTAAGGGGCGCAAGGTGCGCCTGGTTCCCGTGGGAGATTATGCGCGGGAAGCTGTGGAGAAATACCGAGAGATGGCGGCACTGCCGACAAGCGGTCCCCTGTTCATCAGCCGTTTGGGGCGGCGCATGTCCGGGCGCAGCGTGCAGCAGATGCTGGATAAATACCTGCAAATCTCAGATATACCCTTTCATATTTCACCCCATAAGCTGCGCCATACCTTTGCCACCCATCTGCTGGATGCCGGGGCGGATCTCCGCGCTGTGCAGGAACTGCTTGGGCACGCTTCTCTTTCCACCACACAAATTTATACTCATGTTACCAAAACACGCATGAAAGAAGTTTACCGCCAGGCTCACCCGCGTGCGGATTGGGGCGAAGAGGAGGAATTGTAATACATAGTTTAGACTTGACAATAATTACAAAATATGATACTTTCGCTGTATCTGCAATGAGAGTGAAGCATAATCTGATAATTTGTTTGTTGGGAGCATCTGCCGGAGCATCTGCCGCAGAGTGGGGTTACGTGTTGCCGGAAAGCGGTTTGCTGCCCAATGCCGGAACCGTTTCCGTGTGGAGTGATATGACGGAACGTCACGGCAAAGATTCCACCCTGGGTATCCAGCAGTATGATGTTACTATTCCGTTGTGTGATCCGCGTCGCACCCATGTTGGCGGGTGGTATTTCAACGCTGCGTTGGATATGGAGATGACAGCCCTGCATGCCTCCGGAACGCTGCAGCTGCGCAGGGATGAGTTGTACAATCTTAACCTGCCTCTCACTTTCCTGAAACCATTGCAAAACGGGCGCAGCCTGTCGCTCACGCTCATGCCCGGCGTGTCCACGGATTTCGCATCGGGGTGGAACGGTGTAGCTCTGGCGGGAGCGGCAAATTACCGGCTCTACAAGAGCGAGTCTCTGAGCTACTCCATAGGCGTAGCGGTCATGCCTCAGCGTTTGTATTACGGCGTTGCACCTTTCTTTTCTGCGGAGTGGAAGCCCACGCAGAACTGGACGGTTTCCCTGAAAGGGTACAAATTGGAGGCATTGTATAAGTTTTCAGAGCGTTTTTCGGCCGGTCCCGTGTTGATGGGGCGGGGGAACTCATGGGCTGTGCATACGGAGCGCGGCAATCAGCTCTTCACCGTACGCTCGCTCGTGGCCGGTGTCACCGGTGAGTATGATTTTTCTGCTCCCGGGGGAGTTAAGCGTGTTATCACAGCTACCGTTGGTTCCACCTTGGCTACTACGGCAGAGCTCAATCGGCTCGATAGCGGCAAGCATACCACAGAATCGCACCATTACCACCCGGGAGTTTACGTCTCAGTCGGCGTGGACTGTCGCTTCTGAGGTGCCTGCCGCGTGCGCCGGAGCTCGTGGGTGTTGAAGCCGCGGCGGCTTGCTTCATGCAGCAGCTTTTCGAGCCTCTTGTTGTGTGGATTTGCTTCTCTGGTCAAGAGCCAGAGGTAGTGCCCGCCGCTGCCGGTAATCAGAGCCTCCTGATAATCGGCATCTGTGTACAATACGAGAAACGGCGCGGCAAACCAACAGTACGGAGGCACAAATGATACGCTGAGTGCCCCCGGGATACCCGCGTCTTTCACGCGCCCTAACCCGTGCGCCTGTTGCTTCTTTCCCCCGGCATCAGTACCGCTGTTGCAGACTCGGAATCGCTGCCCGTCCAGGGCTTCGTAATCTGAGTATACCTCATCCAAATTGTGTTCAAAGGCGTTGTCAATCCTTGCCTGCTCATACCAGCGTCCCATAAATGCCGAAAGATTGACCTCCTTTTGTGGTGTAATATCACAACAGTTGCCTTTCAAGCGTTTCCAAATGCCAACGGGGAAGTGGAGTAATGCGTGCCATATCATACAACAATGGGACATCCGGGCGGGCAATCTGCCTCAAAAACACATTTCTGTTGTCATGCAGGACAACGCATAAATGCGCTCCTGATACACAGCTGCTACGTTGCTGAAAAAGCCCGATTGCTCGTGGTGGGCATAGCGATGCCCCAGCATGCATTGCTCACCCCAAAAAAGAAAAAAATAATTTTTTTCAAAAAAAGCTTGACTTTCGATGAGGAAATAGATAAAATGTGCCCGCACCACCAAGGGTGGCGAAATTAAAATCGCGGGATGGAGCAGCCAGGTAGCTCGTCAGGCTCATAACCTGAAGGCCGCAGGTTCAAATCCTGCTCCCGCAACTGATATTCAAATCTTTTTAAGTCCGTTAAGGTTCGCAAGTCCTTAACGGACTTAATTTTTGTCTCACGGGGGGGGGGCGGTAAGGAGTGTTAAGGGTGGTGTAAGATTTGCAGGGTAGGTGGTGTAAAAGTAGTGTAAGCCGGGGGCGTGGTAATGTGTCGTATTGCCTCAAAAAAAACAGTCACCGAAAAGTGGATGCCTCAAAATTGCGGTCACCGAAACTTTAGCGGATGATTGACTCAAAAACAAGGCAAATCCACCATTTTTCTGCCCCAAAATGACAGCGAGCGTAGCGAGT
>JAFQEY010000059.1 GCA_017398765.1 Akkermansia sp. | reverse complement strand
TTTCTTTTTCTTTTCCGCTCATCATTAAGTGCATGTAGGTATTATAGTGCTTTTTATTTTGAGGCAACCATTATTTGAGCTCTCAGTAGGCGAAACTGGGATTTCTCCTTCGGTTCGATTTTTTTTGAGGCAATGCGTAAGTGTGACTTCATGCGCCCGGAATGCAAAACAGGCTTGACTTTTAGTGCATAAGGCGTAGAATGAGCCGCGCTTTCGCATGCGCGTGTTTCGGCATGCGGCATGACTCTCTTACACAAGTTTTTTACTATGAACAGTTACCGTACCCATACGTGCGATGAACTCCGCCCGGCAGATGTTGACAAGCTTGTAACGCTTGTTGGCTGGGTGGATACCGTGCGCGACCACGGCGGCGTGATTTTCATCGACCTCCGTGACCGTGCTGGCAAGACTCAGGTGGTGTTCCACCCGGAGATTGATGCCGAACTGGCCAAGCTGGCTGAGGGCCTGCGTGTTGAGTCCGTAATTCAGGCGAATGGCAAAGTTGTGCGCCGCCTGAAGACGGATGAGGTGGATGCCACGAATCCTGATTTGCCCACGGGCGAGATTGAGGTGGAGGCAACCGCCATGAATATCCTCAACCGTGCTGCCGTGCTGCCGTTCCAGCTTGACCGCAATATCGCCAATGAGGATATCCGCCTGAAATACCGCTTCCTGGATCTGCGCCGTCCCTCCATGCAGCGCAACATGATTCTGCGCCACCGCATCACCAAGACCATGCGCGACTATCTGGACGAGCAGGGGTTCCTGGAGATTGAGACTCCCATCCTCTCCAAGAGCACGCCCGAGGGGGCTCGTGACTTCCTGGTGCCCAGCCGCCTTTCTCCCGGGGCGTTCTACGCGCTGCCTCAGGCTCCCCAGCAGTACAAGCAGCTGCTCATGGTGGCCGGCATGGAAAAATACTTCCAGGTGGCACGCTGTTTCCGCGATGAAGACCTGCGCGCTGACCGTCAGCCGGAATTCACACAGATTGATATCGAAGCCTCTTTCATTACCCCGGAAGATGTATATACCTGGATTGAGGACATGCTCAAGCGCGTGTTCAAGGAATCCGTGGGGCGTGACATTGTGACACCGTTCCCGCGTATGACCTGGCGTGATGCCATGGATCAGTACGGTTCCGATAAGCCGGAGCGTCGTTTCGAGATGAAGCTGACCGATTGCTCCGACATCTTTGCCAAGAGCGATTTCCGCGTATTCTCCTCTGCTGTGGCAAACGGTGGCGTGGTGAAAGCTATCAACGCCAAGAATTTTGCTCCCTCTGTGGGGCAGATTGAGTCGCTGACCCAGACCGCACTGGAAGCCGGTGCCAAGGGCCTGGCCTACATCAAGGTGCGCGATGTGAATAAGCGTGAGGAATGGAAGAGCCCCATCACCAAGCGCCTGACGGATGCTGAGATAGAAGCCCTGAAGGAGCGTCTCAACATTGAAGACGGAGACTGCGTATTCTTTGCCGCAGGTGACTGGGAACAGAGCTGCACCATCCTGGGGCGTGTGCGTCTGGCCTGCGGTGAGTTCATGGAACTGCTCAAGGGCAATACGGATATTGACCTCTTCTGGGTAACCCGCTTCCCGTTGTTTGGCTGGGATGCAGAGGAGCAGCGTTTCTGCGCTATCCACCATCCCTTCACACGCCCGGTTCCCGAAGATGTGGAGAAGGTGCTCAAGGGCGAGATTTCCACCGACCTCTGTGCCGAGGCGTATGATGTTATCTTCAACGGTAATGAGTTGGGCGGCGGTTCCATCCGTATCCACGAGAAAGATTTGCAGGATGCCACTTTCCGCGCTCTCGGGCTGGATGACGCCACCATCGAGGAACAGTTCGGTCACCTGCTGAGCGCATTCTCCTTCGGGGCTCCTCCCCATGGCGGCCTGGCTCTCGGTCTTGACCGCGTGGTCATGCTCATTAGTGAGAGTGAGTCCATCCGCGAGGTGATTGCATTCCCGAAGAACAATCGCGGTGCTGACCTCATGAGCGAGTCTCCCGCACCGGCAGAGCCCAACCAGTTGCGCGATGTCCACATCCAGGTGAAGCTGCCGGAGAAACTGCGACTGAAACTTGAGGCGGAGAAGACCACCGCCGCTGAGGCTGCCGAGCAGGCCTGATTCCTGCCTTCCCTCTGACTTTTCGGCGGTGCATACGCAGAGCTCTGTGTGTGCACCGCTTTTTTCAAAAAAAGTACGGATACCGTAAATAAAAGACTCGTTATCGTTCGCCTGAAAGAATGAAAGAAGTGAGAAAAACACCGTCTAAACAGAGTCCCGCTTGTGGGGCGACTCCTGATTGGTCTGCGTGGCTGGATGCGCACGGCGCGGCTCTGATGCTTTATGCCCGCCAGCAGACCCGCCGTGAGGCTGATGCGGAAGACGTTCTTCAGGAAGCACTGGTGCAGCTGGTTCAGGCGGTGGAATCCGGTTCTTTTCAGGGGGGCTGTGAGCAGTGGCTCTCTTACGCCTACACGGCGATTCGGCATCTGGCCATGGATCGTGGGCGGCGGGAAGAGGTGCGCCGCAACTATGCTGCCCGCCAGCAGGAAATCCTGAGTGAGGGTGAGGAAGATTGCCCATGGTTGGCTTGCGCCTCTGATTCAGAATACCTGCGCTGCCGCGTGGAGTCTCTCCTGCGCTCGCTCCCCAAGGAAATGGCGGAGGTGGTTATCCTGAAAATCTGGGGTGAGCACACCTTCCGTGAAATCGCTGAAATGACCCACACCAACATGTCCACCATCACTTCCCGCTATCGTTATGCCATGCAGGCACTGCGGAAGTCGTTGGAGGAAAACCCCATCGAATCATGACTGAATACAACGGGCAGAACCTGACACCGGGCATGACCCCGGCTCCTTTGAATCCCGCGCTCAAGGCTCGGCTGCTGGGTGCCATGCAGGCTGCCGGAGCGGAGGTGCGTGAGTTCCGCAGAGAAGAGGCCTTGCTCTCCCGCCTGCGCCCCGCGCCCCTCGATTTGGGCTTTCTAGACCGCACCGGTTTGCGGATGTATTTGGCTGCCACAGAGATTCGCCGCGCGCGCATGCAGGCCCGCCCCTACTGGCACAAGGTGACGGCGGCTGCAGTGCTGGTGATGAGCTGCTGTCTGGGGGTAGGCCTTACCCTGAAAAATGATGCCGCAGCAGACACGGCTCAAGCCGTTACCTCCCGCAGCATCATCGAAACCTCCGGCGGTGATTCCATTCGTTGGGATGCGGATGCCATCCCGGTTCAGTGCGTGGAGGTAATCTATGAGGATACCTTTGTTCTGGATGCGGCAGAGGATATGAAAGTGATGGTCACGGTGCCCAACCGCACCCAGGTAACAGTTACCGCAGATTTGCTATAGTGATGTCTGGTGCATTGTACAAGCTCTCCTTCATGCTGTTGCCGGCCATTTGCGTGCAGGCGGCAGAGCCGGAAACCCGCGCCACCTTCGGCGTGGTTGCCGGTGATTTGACACCGGCTCTTCGCGTATATACCGGGGTGGAGCAGGGGGTTATGGTGCGCTCCGTATGGCCCGGAAGCCCTGCTGAGCAGGCGGGCGTGAAGCGTGGAGATGTTGTGGTGAAGCTAGATGGTATTGCCGTGGCTGATCGGGATGCCATGGCCGCCTATCTTCTGAAGCTCGCGCCGGGAGATTCCGTTACCGCGACCCTGTCTTTTGGCGGTCAACTCAGAGAGGTTTCGGTAAAACTGTTGCCACGGCCTAATCATGCTCCCGGTGCATCATCTACCGCAGAGGCTGCTGTGGGCGGGGATCGCCTGCACCGCCCCATGGTTGTATCGGATGATATTCGTCGTCAATTTCGCGAGCGGCGCCGCAACATTTGCGCTCACTTTGCTACCCTGCCGCATGCTTTTGACACGGGAAAAGTAACGGAAGAGCTTCAGGCAATTCGTGATTTAGCGAGGGATTCTAATCCCGGCGGCGTTGGGTGGATGGTAGGACGAGCCGGTGTTGCAGCCGTGCAGTTCCGTGACGATGCAGGCACCCTGCTGCTACGAGGGGCTGACAAAAAACTGACATTGGAAGTCTTTGATAAGGAGGGCAAGTTGGTACAGAGCATCGGTCTCAACAGCCCGGCAGAGCGTGCCGCCATCCCGCCGGAACTGCTGATTCGGCTCAAAGCCCTGTGACCGCGCAAAGAGAGAGCTCCCGCAGGTGCGTAGCCGCATCGCCACCGCCGCAAAATAAATAAACGCGTGCTGTTATAAAATCGTTTCCTGATTGCACGCGCTTATTTACGGAGACACTTTCCGCGCAAATAGGACACGGTGAATTGCAAGTTCAAATGCAACACTTTTTGAAAAAAAAAGCACTCTTAGTGCTTTGCATCCCCAAAATTCAGGCCGAGAGCTTTCACCATCTCATTTGCGGACTTACCATCGAAGAGCTTTCGAGGGATTTTATTCATCCAACGCGCCAGCCGTTGAACTACTTTCTGACTTAACTCATCAAAGGTACTTCCTTTAGGTAGGAAGCGTCGGATGAGCCTGTTTGCGTTCTCATTACTGCCGCGTTCAAACGAGGAATTACACAGAAATCAGGTACATGTCCCTGTTTCTGCAATACGCACACGGCGGCGTAGGGAGAAAGACGGTTTATAGTTATCAGACGTTGCAGAGATTGAAGAAGTGGGTGAGCAGAATGTAGGCGGGGATATCTTCCGCCTCCTCCCTTGTTCTTCTCATAGTTCCGTTGGGCTACATCCCATCTGTAAACATAACTCTTTGTCAAATCAGAGTTAATTCGTTCTACCTTGCCTCGTTTTATTTCTCGGCTAATGGAAGATTTATTGCGAGCTAACCTGCTGGCAATTTTCGTCACGCTTACTCCTTCATTAAGCCATCTTTCTATCTGCTGACGTTCTATGAGAGATAAATGCTTGCTTTTGGGCGAGCTTTGAATATTATCTGTTCGGGTGCTTTTCATACTGTAAGTGTTGTTTTCGTTTACTTCAATGGCATTATGCCACCTGCAACACCGAAAAGCACCCACTTTTTGTATCATGGCGGCAACCGGGGGAAGGACTCATTGCCGTCCTTCCCCCGCCCCCCCATCCTGGCTAGGGCAGTTTGGGCACCATTAGTGACTGTTTGGGGAGCTTTCCGGTGTCGCATTTGATTTTACAACTCGCATGTAATTATTTCATAAAGGGTTGACGTAACATGGTGTCTTTGTTAACATGCAGTCGTGAAGTCTCCTAATAGTGGATATTTTTGGGCAAAAACGACTGCAACAGGCTTGCCTGGTTGCGAGGTCTGGCAGCACTGTGTAGCCAGTGCAGAGGTGTCAAAGTGTATAATTTCTTTCAGGCCTGACTTGCGTGAAATCTTGCCGGAGGGGGTTGTATCTTTGGTGGGTGCTCATGATGTGGGAAAAATTTCACCAGGTTTCCAGATCAAATGTCCCATGTGGAAGGGGCCGTATGATGAAATAGATGCAACAACTCTCAAGCGATGGGGAATTTTGTATGATGGAAACCACGCATATATGTCGAAATGTATAGTACAGTACTATTACAAAGAGATTAAGAAATCAAAATTGTGGAGGCACTGGAGTTCTTATGTGGGGGCACATCATGGCTTTTCCCAGGACAATTATAAATCGGTGAAAGAAATTAAACTTCCGAATGATTGGATGACCGAATGTGTAGCACTTTTGAGGTTTTTGGAAAATCTATACGGCCCTTTACCTGATGCAACAAAACAGTCAGAAGCTATGAAGAGGCTCATCTGCGGATTGATGATTGTAGCAGATTGGGTCGCTTCAAACGAGTTGTGTTTCCCTGCAACTCGCACTACGGTAGATTATGCGAGGTGTGCAGAGGAATCACTTGGGCTGATTGGTCTGGGGAACATACCGAAGGTAGAGAGGAACAAGACGTGGGCAGAATTATTTGCTCATTGTCCTATCCCTCATCCTATCCAGAAGTATGTGTGGAATTTACCTGCTGAGCGAGGAGTGTATGTCATAGAAGATTCTATGGGAGGAGGAAAAACGGAAGCCGCGCTTGCGCTTGCATACCACTTGTTGGAAAACGGCAAAGCCTCTGGCGTTTATTTCGCTTTACCAACTCAAACAACATCCAACAGAATTTTTTATCGTGTTCGTGATTATCTCAAATATTGTGGATTGTCTGTTGATGAGCGTTCGATGCAATTAGCGCATGGAAATTCCTGGTTACTGCGTGATTGCCTGTACTCTGAGGCTGGCCAGGAGTTCCCTGTGAATCGCCATGCGTCGTTTGACGAATTGCGGCATTGGTTTTCTTCCTCGAAAAGAACGCTGCTTGCCCCTTTTGGCGTAGGTACCATTGATCAGGCTCTCATGGGAGTGGTGTCAGTAAAGCATCGAGATGTCAGGACTTTTGCCCTGGCAGGTAAGGTAGTTATACTTGATGAGGTTCACAGTTATGATTTATATACCGGAAGCTTGCTGACTGCTCTGGTAAAACAATTGAGAGACACTGGAGCGACTGTTATTATTCTTTCTGCAACTCTGACTCGTGCAAGAACTGCCGAATTGCTTGGCATGGAGGTGCAACACTTGCAGGAAAAAGGATATCCACTTGTCACGACTGCAATAGACAACAACGTAAAAAGCACACAATTTAATAGTGAATGTATGAAATCGATTAGATTGTGTATGGAAGAATCTGAGCCGGAAAATACGGCAGAACTTGCTTATGGACATGCGCTGCGAGGCGAGTGTGTGTTGTGGATTTGTAATACGGTTAGAGCGGCTCAGGAGGCATATAATATCTTGAAAGGTGAAGCTTATGAAGATGGTCCCTCAATCGGCCTGTTGCATGCAAGATATCCATATTGGAGGAGAGAAGAACTGGAAAAACAGTGGATCGATGCTCTAGGTAAGGAGTCAATACAACGCCCCAAAGGATGTGTTCTTGTTGCAACTCAGGTGGTTGAACAAAGTGTGGATATTGATGCTGATTTTCTTATATCTGAACTTGCACCCGTGGACATGCTTTTACAACGTGCCGGTCGTTTGTGGCGGCACGGTAGAAACAATCGCCCATGCAAATATGCCCACATGGTGGTAAGTGTGCCTCCCGGTGTTCATGATGCCTGTGATTATGATGATTATATGAAATTCGTTAATGCATTGGGTGCCAATGCTAAAGTGTATTCACCCTTTGTCCTGTGGCGTACTCTCAATGTTTTGGAAAATAGAGATGAACTCAATTTGCCGACAGATATAAGACCATTGATTGAGTCTGTTTATGCCGAAGGTGATGATTTCACCTGTTGCATAGGGAGAGACGGCTGGAAAATTCTGAAAAATGAATCCGAGAAATTAAAACGTCTGGCACAACTGAATCAAGCCTCTACGGCGGGAGTGGGAAATGATTCAGAGGGGGCCGTTACAAGATACGGTGATGTCTCTTCTGCGGAGGTTCTCTTGTTGAAATCAAGACCTCATGAAGTAGGCTCAGAAGAGAGGAAATATGAACTAATGTTTGGAGATAATGTAATAGTTTCTCCTTACCAATGGAGGTTTGATGTTGCTAAGGCGATAAGCTATAACTTAGTGCGTGTTCCAAAGTGGCTGTTGGGGAAACTGGAGTGTGATCCATTACGTATTGCCTCAAAAAAAACAGTCACCGAAAAGTGGATGCCTCAAAATTGCGGTCACCGAAACTTTAGCGGATGATTGACTCAAAAACAAGGCAAATCCACCATTTTTCTGCCCCAAAATGACAGCGAGCGTAGCGAGT
>JAFQEY010000058.1 GCA_017398765.1 Akkermansia sp. | reverse complement strand
GATGAACCGTTATCCACGTCGTATCTTCAACGGACAATCTGCACGCACAAAGGCACGCCTCGAAAACCTTCATTTTATCAAATTTGCCGCTTAATCAGAAGAAAAAACTCCTATTGTCGCATTTGGTCTTGCAATTCAGCATTAACTCTATCATGCGCCTCTTTCGACGCACTGTGTTGGGCGGCTTTTTTTAACAGCAGGGTATTATTTATCTCCGGCAGAGCAAGGTGCCGGGAACGCCGGAAAGTCAGTGCAGAATCCCGGCAATTTTCAAATCCTGTGCCAGCTCTTCCACTGCATCCATGGATAGGGTGGCAGTGCTGATAGTTATACTTGTCTCAGGGCTTTCCAGGATGATAGAGAGCCCGGCAATACCTTGAAGCTGAACTTCCTCTGACCGGGCAGCGGTGAGTTCCGCCCAGCGTATGCGGCGAGCCTTGCGGAAGAGTCTTTTTTCACATACGCCCTCGCTGTCTATGTGATAACGCAGTACAACATAGTGCAGAGCCCAGATGACCGCCACCAGTGTGGCTACTGTAGCGGCAATGCAGCGGGTGGTGTTGACCGTTTCTGTGACCCACACATAAATATCCGCAGCCACCACCAGCAGGGCGATGGCTGCGTACATGGAAGCATTGGCACAGTGCAGCGTTCTCGGGGTCATGCCTGAAGCGGGGTTGCTGCCGGGATGCTGCGAATCTGCTGCGGGGCTATATCCGTGTAGTCGTTGCCGGGTTTCGGTCGGTATTTTACGTCGATTGGCCGCACATAGCCGCCGCGGTTGTAATCCTCCACTGCGCGGGAAATATATACCGGCATCCCGAATTCTGAGTGTTCAAACAATTTGGCTGCTACTGCATAGGGGGTGCGTATACAGCCGTGGGAAAGGCGTTTCCCGGCAATGACCTTGCCGCCGTGAATCCCTACGCCGTCCCAGGTAAGGCGGTGCCAGTTCGGCATGCCGGCGGCGTTGAATGTGGCACCCTCCGGCAGCCCTTTGGAGAGGTCTGCATTGGAATTAATGGTTTTACCCTGAGCGTTCACAAACTTGCCGTAGCGGTTTGATTTGTGATCTTTGTCTTTTTCCATCACACGGAAAACGCCGGTGGGGGTTTCATGACCATTTGTCCCGGTGGAGACGGGCCAGTCCAGCGCAACTCTGCCCTCCACATAGAGGCGTGCGCGCTGCTGGGGAATACATATAATAATCTTGGAGTTGCTGACGGTCAGTCTATTCAGCAACGTATCATCCGAATAGGTCTCCATGGTCTTAGGGTAAGCCGGTTGAGCCGCAAAATGCTCGTATGAACCGACAGGATACGGATTCTGGTACCCGGGAACATTCTTGTTGGGTATGTCAAGGGGATTCGTTGTCGTTGCCTGAAGAACGACTTGCTGCTGGGGGACAGGCTGCTGACCAGCGGGGTAGACATGGCTGCCGGGGGGGTAGGGCTGCGGAATACAGGCGGCAGGAAGCAGTGCCAGTGCAGCCAGTGTAAAGAGAGTATTTCTGTTCATGGATGTTGTGGGGTGGGAAGATTGAGGGAGGCCCCGGCCTGCAGTTTATCTGCCGTTTCGGGGGTAAGTCCGTTGGCCTCCATTAACTTATCCGGTGAGATGTTGAGCTTGCGAGCTATGGCGAAGAGCGTATCTCCGGGTTGTATGATATAGCTGTTCGCCGGGGCAGGGGGCGGGGAATCCGCTGCCGGAGCAGGGGTCTGCTGCGGTGCAGGGGGCAGGGGCTGCTCTGTTGCCGTTGTGGGTGTTACAGTGTTATCCTGTTGCTGCGGTGTTGAGCCTGTTTCCTGTGTGGTGGCGGTGGTCTCGGTGGGTGGATTCTCCTGATTTCCCTCCTGCTGCGGCGGAGTTACGCTGCGGCGGGTTGTCGGTGCTGCTTTTCCCGGAGTCGGTATCAGCAGTTTTTGGTTAATTTGCAGCGGTTTGTTAATGTCGAGCCTGTTGAGGTCGATGAGCGTTTTTGTGCGTGTCCCGTGGCTGCGGGCAATCGCACTGAGCGTGTCTCCTGCCACGACTGTGTAGACGCGGTGAGATTGAGGTTGCGCTTCCTCTTTGACCGGGGAACTTTGACCAAACAGCCAGCTGAAGAAGCCGGGGTCCTGCCGGGATTCTGTAGTCTTTGCTGTCGCAGGAAGGGTGCCTCCCCTGGTCGGGATAAGCAATTTCTGGTTCAGTTGCAGCGGTTTATTGATATCCAGCTTATTAAGCTCTATCAGAGTCCTGGTCTTGGTGTGGTGCCGGGTGGCTATACCACTGAGCGTATCTCCTGCTACCACGGTGTACACCACAGGCTGCTGCGGCGCGGCAGCCTGTGGTGTGGTAGAGGGTTGCGGCTGAACCTGTGCCACAGGACCCGGTTTAGGTTCAGGTGCCGGAATCGGGGGCGGCGTTGCTGTCTGCGGGAGAATTTCCGCCGCAGGAATATCCAAGGCTCCGATCCCCCGATCCACAACCACGCTATCGTCCATCACCGGGGTAAACTGGTCAGTAATCCAGTTAAAGTCCGGTTTGCCGTTGATAATGCGGCAGGAGGGCAATGTCAACACTGCCGCACTAATCAGGATACCGGTGCCGGTGAAGCGCGTGTTTATTTTCATGGATCTGTAGAGTGCAGGCTATCTATCAGCGCCGGTTTCGTTTGTTGCTTTTCTTTGCCGGTATGGTAAGCTTGCGTCCGGGTTGGATTTTTGCTGCCTGTTTCGCCGTCAGCTTATTTGCCTTGAGTATTTCCTCTGTGGTGACACCGTAGCGGGAGGCGATACGAGCAACGCTTTCTCCGCGCTTCACCGTGTGAATTGTGCTCTTGGCTGATGAATTGGAAGCTGCGGCAGAACCGCTACCGGCGGGAATAGTGAGCTTGCGGCCGGGTTGGATTTTGCTTGCCTGCTTCATCGTCAGATTATTCGCTTTAAGCAGGGCTGCCGTGGAAACGCCGTGTCTGGCTGCAATGTCAGAGACGCTGTCGCCGCGTTTGACTGTGTATGAGCTTGCCTTGGCTTTTTTCTCAGCCATTGCTGCCTTGGACCCCTTGGGATAGTACTTTACCTTAATAATCTGACCGGGGTATATTAAATCCCCCTTGATGCCGGAATCCTTGCGAATCTGTGCAACTGTGGTATTGCTTCGCTTGGCGATGAGGGTCAGGTTGTCTCCGGGGCGCACCTTGTAGGTAACCACCGTGGGTTCCTTAGGCTTCTTGATGCTTTTCTTCTCCTTGGCTGTCAGTTTCTTGATATCAGCAGTACTGCGTCCGGGCTTTGCGGCGGGTTTCGGCTTGGCCGGCTTGGTTATGGTGGCCACGGTGCCTTCCGTTACCGGGCTTTCCGTTGCACCGCCGGGAATCGGTGTCGGTATAATGGTGGCACCTTCCGCCGTGGTCAAGGGGCGTGTGTCAGAATCCACAATGGTGTCATCCTGCGCCAGATGCGGCTGGTTTTGGGAAGCTGCTCCGCCGCTGGGGACCTCTGCTACCTTGATTTCATCATCCGGGAAAGAGTGGTCTGTATAATCTCCGGCAGGAATCTGTTCGCCGTCCTCGTTGTCTTCCAGCAGCCACGGGGGCAATTCGCCGTCTGCGATGGCCATCTCACTCATAGGCAAGGCCTCCTCGTAACCACCGGGATAGTCATTCTGACCGGTCTGCTGGCAGGCGGTGAATGCCACCACCATGCCGGCGCCTAAACTAAGAATGCTCAAAGTTTTTTTCATACGCACGCAGGGTATCAGATGCGGCTCTTGATTGCAAGTTTTTATCCTGTCACGAAGGCCTCTTTTGCTTTTCCTGCAATTTTATGCGCCATTAGAATCATTTTAACTTGAATTTTTCTCGCAAAGATGATATTTGAGGGGTGCCGCACAATGAAGAGATGCTGTGCGGCACAAGTTTTAACCACATACACAACAGATATGAAACCGCTCAAGGGAACCAAGACGGAAGCCAATTTAGCCACCGCTTTTGCCGGTGAGTCTCAGGCACACACCAAGTATCTCTATTACGCATCCCGTGCCAAGAAAGACGGTTACAACCAGATTGCCGAAATTTTTGAGGAAACGGCTCGTAATGAGAAGGAGCACGCTAAGCTCTGGTTCAAGTTCTTGCACGGGGGCTCTATCCCCGGCACTGTGGAGAATTTGAAGGACGCTGCCAGTGGCGAGAATTACGAGTGGTCAGATATGTACAAGACCTTTGCTGAGGACGCACGCGCAGAGGGGTTTGACGAGATTGCCACTCTTTTTGACGGCGTAGCTGAGGTGGAAGCTGCACATGAGAAGCGCTACCTGAAGCTTCTGGAGAACGTTGAGGGTGGGTTGGTATTCTCCCGTGATGGTGACCAGATTTGGCAGTGCGGCAACTGCGGCCACCTGATGATTGGTAAGGCTGCCCCGGAGGAGTGCCCCGTGTGTGCTCATCCTAAGGCTCACTTCCGTATTGCTGCCATGAATTACTGATTTTGTTTACTGCCATGTGGAAAGCCAACAAGGGAGCCATCATAGCCCTGCTGATTGGGTTTATCTGTCTGGGGATAGCCTGGGGATGCCTGGTCAGGCAGGATAAGCAACTGGCGGATCAGGTTCTTTGTGCCGGTATCTGTGTGTTGCTTTTTGTCGTTGCTTCCGTCAACTGGTATTTCGCTCGGCGCGGGCAGTAAGCAAGTTCATTATCATGACGGAGTGGGGGGAAGAGCAGTGATTCTTCCCCCCACTCCTGTATTTTCAAAAACAACATATTTACGTGCCTTGCGTGCGCCGTCTGTTTTCCCGGTGAGCACATTCGGATTAAATGGGCAAATGGCCTTTCAACTGCGGCGGGGGTATTGCCTGCGGTTTACGTTGGTGATGCCGGTCGGGGGGATTCTGCCTTGTTGAATATTTTCAATACCCTCCCTTTTTGTTTACTGACAGAGTGATACAAATCAGGCATCCACCCCGGTGGGTGGATGCCTGGTGCATGAGAAAAAGAAGTCTCACGAGCCTTACTTCACCAGCGTGTGTCCGGTCATTTCTGCCGGCTGGGGAATGCCGAGCAGGTGCAGCAGGGTGGGGGAGATGTCCGCCAGAATACCGTCTTGCATGGTAATGCTGTCCTGATCCGGGCCGCAGTAGATGAGATCCACGAGGTTGGTGGTGTGGGCGGTGTTGGGGGAGCCGTCCGGGTTAATCATATTCTCGCAGTTGCCGTGGTCGGCGCAGATAAGGCAGCAGCCACCCAGCTCACGAATCTTCGTCACGCACTTTTCCAGAGCCTTGTCAACGGCTTCGCAGGCGGCGATACCGGCTTCCAGGAATCCGGTGTGACCCACCATGTCCGGGTTAGCGAAGTTCATGATGGCGATATCGTAGTTTCCGATGGCTTCCACGAACTTGTCAGCCACTTCGCCTACGCTCATCTGGGGCTTTTCGTCATAGGTTGCCACCTCGCGGGGGGAGGGAACAAGAATGCGGTCTTCGCCCTCAAACTGCGTCTCCACACCACCATTGAAGAAGAAGGTGACGTGGGCGTATTTCTCCGTTTCGGCAATGCGGAGCTGCTTGAGCCTGGCTGCGGAAATGACCTCACCAAGGATGTTGGTGAGCTGCTCCTGCTCGAATACCACGGGAGTGGGGTAGCAGGCCTCGTATTCTGACATGGTGACATAGTTCACCTTCGGCTGTGCCTCGCGGTCAAAACCATCGAAATCATCATAGATGAAAGCGCGGGAAAGCTCACGGGCGCGGTCGGCTCGGAAGTTGAAGAAGTACACCACATCGTTGTCGCGCACGCGCTGGGTATTGCCCTCGCAGAAGATACCGGGTTTGAGGAACTCATCCGTGGTGCCCTCTGCATAGCATTTCTCGGCGTACTCTGCGGGTGTACAGCTGCACTGCTCTCCGCGACCCAGCACGATGGCATCCCAACCGACTTTCACGCGATCCCAGCGTTTGTCGCGATCCATGGCGTAGAAGCGACCCACCACGGTGGCGATTTTAGCACCGTAGGGTGCCACAGCATCCTGAAGCTGTTGCAGGAAGCCGGCTCCGCTCTTCGGGTCGGTGTCGCGACCATCGGTGATGGCGTGGATGAAGATGTCCTTCACCCCGGCTTCAGCAGCAAGGCGCACCAGACCGATGAGGTGGTCAATGTGGGAGTGTACACCACCGTCAGAAACCAGCCCCATGAGGTGCAGGCGGGTGTTTGCGGCTTTCGCAAAAGCCTCTGTGATGACGGGGTTCTTCGCAAGAGAGCCGTCATTGATGGCGTTGGTGATGCGGCAGAGATCCTGGAAGACAACGCGACCGGCACCAAGGTTCAGGTGCCCTACTTCAGAGTTGCCCATCTGTCCGTCCGGCAGACCGACATCCTGCCCGGATGCCCCCAGCATGGTGTGCGGGCAGGTGTCCAGCAGTTTATCTGTGAAAGGCGTGTTGGCCAGCACGGTGGCATCACCGGTCTGCTTGGCAGCCTCGGGACCCCGGGGATTGCGTCCCCAGCCATCGCGGATAATGAGTACTACGGGTTTGTTTGCCATATTATTGTATTGTTGTTTAAAATGGGATAAAGATTCAATCATCGCATATCCAGCACGGGGACGAGCAGCGGCTCATCCGGCCCGGTATACTTGGAAAGCGGGCGGAAGAGGGTGTTGTCCTCCAGCTGCTCCAGAATCTGAGCCACCCACCCGGCGGTGCGGGCTATGGCAAAGAGCGTGGTGAACATGCGGGTGGGAATACCCAGACTGTAATACACCGTGGCGGAGTAGAAATCCACATTGGCGTTGAGATTCTTGCGGGCTCGCATCATCTTGGCAATCATGTCGCTCATGCGAATCCACTTCGGCTCACCGATAGTCTGGGTGAGGCGGATGGCGATGCGGCGCAGCTGCGGGGCGCGGGGGTCAAGCGTGCGGTAAACGCGGTGTCCCATGCCGAAAATCTTCTCACGGTTGGCGAGCTTTTCGTTGATGTAGGCTTCCACATTGTCCTCACTGCCGATTTCCTTCAGCATCTCAATAACTGCCTCGTTGGCACCGCCGTGCAGCGGCCCTTTGAGCGTGCCGATAGCGGCGGTGATGGCAGAATACATGTCCGACAGGGTGGAGGCGGTCACTCGCGCTGAGAACGTGGAGGCATTCATGCCGTGGTCTGCATGCAGAATGTAGGCTACATCCAGAATATGCGCCTCCTGCGGGTCAGGTTCTGTACCCTTGAGCAACCAGAGAAAGTGGGAGGCCTCATCCAAATCCGTGCGGATGGGGGGCAAATCCAACCCCTGGCAGATGCGGTAATAGTACGCCGCCATTACGGGAATCTTTGCGATGAGAGATAACCCGATTTCCTTCATCTGTGAAGGGTCTTTGGTGCGGTCGTCATACATGCCCAGCATGGAGACAGCTGTGCGCAGGGCACTCATGGGACGGGCTGTCTTGGTGGCTGTCTTGAAAAAGTCCAGAATGGGCTGGGGCAGCTCTCGGTCATGGCGCAGGCGCAGCTTGAGCCCTTCCAGCTCTTCCCGGTTGGGAAGCCGCTTGTTGAGCAGCAGGTAGATGACCTCAGAAAAACTGCAAAGGTCTACCAAGTCCTCAATTTCATAACCGCAGTAGAGGAGTCGTCCCTCCTCACCGCGAACATCGCTCAGCCCGGTCTCGTTGGCAATAACGCCCTTGAGTCCTTTGGAGAAAATGGGTTTCTGCGGTGTCTGGTTGTCGTTCATGTCTGTATCGGGAAAGAGAAGTGCAGGCTGTTGCAGGCCGCCTGCGGAGCCGGATTGTACGGTGTGCAGTGCCGCTGCCTCAGCAGGTGGCGTACCAAGCGTCCTCCAGCTCACCGAAGGTCTTGATTTCCACGTCCTCGCGAGCTTCCAGCCAGGCTTTGACGGCTTGTCGCTGTGCCTCAGAGGTCTGTGTGGGATCTACGGCTGTAGCGAAGATATGGCAACCTGCCTCAGTGATGTTGCCGTCGCAGTTCAGCCCATTAGCCTCAATGCAGTTCTCCACGAAAGCGTGCAGAAACTGCTCGCACTCGGGAGCTTCCACGTCGCCCTTGTAATCAAAGGAAAAACCAAAGCAGAGTTCCTTGAACTCGCCCACGCGATACTTCTTGCGGAGTCTTTTCTTCATGGTGAGCTCATTTTACACAATCCCAAGGCACCTGTCAACGCTATTCCTGCATGGGAATACTGAAAATGACGCGGTCAGAAACGCTGCG
>JAFQEY010000057.1 GCA_017398765.1 Akkermansia sp. | reverse complement strand
TGTGACTTATCAGCCGGAAGGCTGCAGGTGTGATGTTGGTTATCATTATTCATAGGCTGTGGCGGGTAGAGCGTCTACCCGTGTAGGAATGTAGCAGAAAAAAATCCAAGGACAAGAAATTTACCGGGTGATTCTTTTCATACCCCCCTCTAAGCGGCAGAAATAAACGAAAAAAAATCAATAAAAATACGGTGAGGGAACGAAACCGAAGCAGCCCGACAGGAGGCGCGATACAACGGAGTACGGAATAGCGATGCACCCATGGCGATTCAACAGAATGATGCGGCAACCCCTGCGCGTCCCGCCACTTTATCCGCTACAGCATCAATTTATGATAGCAATCTACCAAAAATTATGATAGCATAACCCCCGGCATGACTGAGACAACGATTATCTGCAAACCCACACTTGACACCTTTGTGCGATTCTCTATCGTACTGGCGGCTTTTCTCGGCTTCGGACTTTATTTCTTTTATGATGCCTCCGTAGGCTACCGAAAAGCAAATGAGGTATATTTCAGCTATCAGGCCTTTGCGCAACTGGGGGATGACATCACCACCAACCACCCCACTCCCTCCGCTTGGGAAGCGAAGCGCAGCAACAGCCCGCTCATCAATGCCCGCACCGAAAACGGAGAGCTTGTAGCCCAAGAGGGAGAGCACACCTACCCCCTGCCCACGGACTGTGAAGCCACCCGCACATGCCCGCCGGAAGTATGCAACTTCAACGCCATGAACAAAAGTTGGAACGACTGCTGGCTGGCCTACACGGCACGCATGCGTTTCCCCTCTCAGCCGGTAGACCATGCGTATGATGCCGCAGCCATCCGTGAACAGTGGTACGCCGGCGGGGTATGCATGTTTATCTCTGCCCTTCTATTGGCACTGATGATTCGAACAGCCCGCCGCGTCATGGCACTGCGTGGAGACACAGTAACCGCCGCCGGACAGACCTTTCTCATCTCCGATATCTCGCGTCTGGATTTACGCCAGTGGGGCAAGGGATACAAAGGCATAGCCTATGCCACAGTCAAAGGGAAAAAAATACGGATGGACGGCATGACCTACGGCGGCTTCAACCCGGAAAAGGGCGAACCGGCCGAAGCATTCATGAAAGCACTGCAAGCCCGTTATCAGGGCGAAATTCTGGAATATGAAGAGACCTGACCTCCGCACGGTACTGCGTTCGCTGACGAAGGTGAAGCGGCTGCTACCCTGGCTGAAGTGCCGGGGCAGAAGGGTGGCCTGTGCACTGGTGTCGCGACGGGTTGCGGTCAATATCCTGTTGGCCGGAATCGGAGCAGAGCTGGTCATTCTGGGAGTGGGGCTTTCCCGCCGCCTGGAGCTTGCGAATGAGCAAGCCATGGTAGTATCACAGGCACAGCTGGCGGTGATTGAAGCCCGCAGTTTTTCGGAGGAGCATCTAAACAGCGGGGCAGTAGGTATCAGCGCAGCCGGAGGGCAGCAACACCCCACCGGAGCACAAAGCCCGAATGAGGCACCACCACTCCGACCAAGGGATGTAGATACTATCCTGATGCAAGATGCAGGTGCTCAGCTCACCGTCACGCGAGAAGAGCCCGCAGCAGAGACAAGCGATAAGGAAACAGCACTGAGCGGATTAAATGCAGATGATCGAGAGGAGGTTGACCGACTGCTTCACAAAGCAGTGGCCTCCATCACTGCCGGGGACATGAAAAGCTGCATTCTCTCACTGGAGGAAGCCAGCATACTGGCACCGGAACACCCGGCACTGCTATACTACTACGGTCTGGCATACGACAAATTGCAAAACCCGCACAAGGCCAGAGATTTCTACACACGTGTATTTGCCATGCGGGATAAGGCAGGAGTGTATTTCCAGAGAGCCGCACGGCGGCTGACATTCGGGTTTGAACAAAACAATGCCCTGAGGGGGAAACTGGCTTTCGGTCCCCACCAAGTCAGTCACACATACGCAGCAGAACAGGGGGAACAGGTAGAACTGCTACTTCCCATCCTGCTGGCCCCCGGAGAAAGCGTCAATGTAGATGACATCTACCTGGCGGTACAATTCTTTGATTTGGTAAATGGACGCGAAATCGAGTTTTCGCGTCTGGCAGAGCCCAAATGGAGCTGGCAGAATGAAACACCCACGTGGAACGACTGGGAGGAACACCTGCATATACACTACTCCATCCCCCCCCTTACTCAGGAAGAAATGGATGCATACGGAGACCTGAAATACTACGGGTTCACAGCAAAGCTCTATTACAAAGGAGAACCACTGGACTGTATCAGCTCACCCAGCGCGCTGATACTTCAGGAACAGCGGCTTAACAGCCGCCGCCGCTCCCAGCAGCAACAAGCCCCCGTTCACGGGTTGTTCCCGGATGACGGATTAATACCGGAAGAAGCATCACCTGTGTCAGATTTCACAGACAACCTGCTACCCAACTTCAGCGAATGACCCCACTCTTTCCCCAGCTACCGCACCATCTGGGCGGCTACACCCTCACTCGCCTGCTGGCAAGCGGAGAGGAAAGTGAACTGTATGAAGGGACACAGGCGCGAGTCAACCGCGAGGTCATCCTGCGAATCCTGCGCCCCGGAACCCCGCGCGAATATGAAAGAGCTTTCCTGAACCGGGCACGACAAAGTGCCGCGGCAGATGAGCTTCCCCACGTGGCGCGCGTGGTGGAATCTCTCCGGGCAGAGGGGTACTGGTTTCTGGCACAGGAGCGGCCCTCCGGGTACTCGCTCGCGGACTTATCGGCCTTGGGGCACATGCTGACCGCGCCGCAGGCGTGCCGCATCATTGAAACCGCTGCTGAGGTCTGCAAGCTGTGTGAAAACGAGAATTTGCCCATAGGCACACTTGAGCCATCAGATATCTACCTGAACGCCCACAACCAGATTACCCTTTTGTCTCCGGTGGCAAAAAAAGAGGCGGATGCGGTAACAATCCGCCGAGCCTTGGCAGCATGTATCACCCCCATGCGCCCTGTAGGAGTGGACGGAGAGCAGCGCATACTCACCCTGCTGCAATGGCTCACCGTGGGATATGAGGACGGCACGCCCATAGAATGGGATACATTCCGCACCACCTGCACCGAAATCCGACGACAAATAGAGAAAAAAGGGCCGCCACCACCACCACCGGCACCGCGGCTGAAAGAAGCACGCAACCAACGCAAAAAAAACCGCACCAAGCGCACCATGTTGCGCAGCGTCGGAGCGGGCATTGCGGCCGTTCTGCTCATCGGAGCCATGGGAAGTATCGGCCTGCTATTTCCACAGGCTCCCCCCATCACCCTTTCAGTCAACCACGGCGGCTACCTGACCTGCAAGCGCCACGGCATCACCCAGCGTATCAGTCTACAACCTGTCAGCGTTACCGAGTATGAACAGTTTCTCCTGGCACTGGCAGGCATGAGTGATGCTCAAAAGGCAGAAATAAACCGCGGCATACCGGAAGACTGCCTCAACCACATGCCGGCCGAATGGGAACAATTAATTTCGACCGCCCGGCAACAGGAACCGGCCGGACAGCCTTGCCCCATGACCTGTGTCAACTACTGGGACGCGCTGGCATACACACGCTACATCGGCAACGGAGCAACCCTGCCGGACGCAGCTCAACTGCAGCTGGTACAAGCCAACGGCGGAGCCTCCGGGCTGCTGGAATGGTCAGCTTCCGCCACAGGCAACAATCCGCTGAATCTCTATGCTAAAGATGCGCCGCTGCTCATACACATGACAGGCAATGCTCCCCCCATCCCCGCCGAGCAGGCATCCGAGCGCAGTCCGAGAATCGGATTCCGCATCATTATACCCGCAACCTAACCACACCCCCATACAACATGAAACACATCATCAAACTGCTCCTGCTGCTGTGCTGCCTGTCAGCATTTCTGCCGGCATACGCTCAGGTGGAACTGCGGCTGCAACCCATCCGCCGCGACTTCATCGTGGGCGAAAACGTAGCGCTCAAGCTCACCATCGTCAACCACACAGATGCCACCATCTCGCTGACCAACATACCGGGGCGCCCCTGGCTTTACTTCATGGTCGGACACCGCGGGCAGGATGGCCCCATAGCCCCGGTTGCAACGCCCCGCTTCCCGAACCTGAAGCTCACCCCCGGTTCGTCCCGAGCCTTCCAAGTGGAGCTGGGTTCATTTTATCGACTGGAGACGGATGGTTCCTACTGGAGTGTTGCCACCATCCGCATGCCGGACGGCCAAAGCACCTACAGCTCCAACCGAGCCCTCTTTGTCATGACCAACGGGGGAGAAGTTCGCGCTTTCAACATTCAAGCGAGAGGACAAAGATTGCGCACCAGCCTGAGACTCGCCCGCATCGATAATCAGGACAGCCTGTTCGGACAGGTGCGGGATGCCGACACGAAGCGTATCGTCGGAGCCTGCTACCTGGGGCGTTATCTGAACTTCATGCAGCCGCGTGTACTGCTGGATGCAGCGCAGAACATGCATGTGCTCTGCCAATCCTCTGCGGAGTTCTACACCTATTCCATCATGGACACTAACGGCAAATGCGCCCAGCGCAAAGTGTACCGCCGCACCGGTGGTCCCGTCGACCTCATCAGCACCGGCAAAGGAGTACGGGCTGTAGGACTCATTCCCTACGTTAAACCCAAAGCCGGAGAAGAAGGCATGCGCCGCGTGTCCGAACGCCCGCAATAACCCCCACAAGCACACTTCACCATGTCTGTACCAACAGTAGCCATCGTAGGCCGCCCGAACGTGGGCAAATCAGCCATCTTCAACCGCATGGTCGGGCGGCGCATCGCCATCGTGCATGACCAGCCCGGCGTCACCCGCGACCGACTCAGCGCGCCCTGCCGCATCACGGATTACGAAGCCCTGCTGGTGGATACCGGCGGCATCGGCTCCACGCTGGATGACGGTTTTGCCGCCCAAGTAGCGAGAGAAGCGGATATCGCCCTCAACGCAGCAGACCTCATCATGTTCGTTTGCGACTGCCGCGACCACCTGACCCCCATCGATAAGAACATAGCCACCATGCTGCACAAGAGCGATATCCCCGTGCTGCTGGTGCTCAACAAGGCCGATACAGACAAGCAGGAACTAAACCTGGGCGAGTTCACCGAGCTGGGATTCACGGACTACGTGTTCACCTCTGCGGCACACGGACGCGGCTTCCACGAACTGGCCATCAAATTGAACCGCAGACTCAAGGAACTGGGTGCCAGCCCCATGCAGGCAGAGGCAGACCCCACCGCCACCCCGGAAGAAGAGCCCGACTGCGAAGAAGTGACCGCCGACTCCCCCATCCGCATGGCTATCGTTGGTCGCCCGAATGCCGGCAAATCCTCACTGGTCAACGCCATCCTGCAGGACAAGCGCACCATCGTTTCCGATGTAGCGGGAACCACGCGTGATGCCATCGACATCCCCTACACCCACGGCGATAAAAACTTTGTGCTGATAGATACCGCCGGGATGCGCCCCCGCTCCAAGCGCGACACCTCTGTGGAGGTATTCTCTGCCATGCGAAGCGAAAAAGCCATCCGCCGCTCCGACATCTGCCTGCTGGTCATCGACCTCTCCGTCGGCGTCACCCAGCAAGATCGCCGTATCGGCTCCATCATCGCCCAGGAGTGCAAACCCTGCATTGTGGTAGTCAACAAGTTTGACCTGTACTGCCCGGATGCCCCGCTTTCCGCCCGCAAGGAAGCCGCCAAGGAACATGTGAAAGAGAATCTCTTTTTCCTGGACTACGCCCCGGTGGTCATTGTCTCAGCCAAGGAGGGACGGGGCCTGGAACACATCTTCAAGGCACTGGCCCGCGTGCAGAAATGCTCACTGAACATGCCGGGCACAGGGGAACTCAACCGCCTGCTCCAGCGCGCCATGGAGGTAAACCCACCCGGGCAGCACCGCACGCTCAAAAAGCGGCTCAAACTCTTCTACGCCACCACGGCAGTGAACGAGAAATACACCACCATCCCGGTGCCTACCTATGTTCTTTTCGTGAATGACAAGCGCCTGCTGGCAGACAGCTACGCCCAGTTCCTGCGCAACACCATTCGCTCCCGTATCAATGCAGAGGGCATCCCCATCGTCCTCTCACCCCGTTCCCGTGTGCGCCATACAGACTGAGCACACTCCTCAAATTTCAACCGGGCATCTCCATGAAGGGGATGCCCGGTTTTGTGTTAAAGAAGTTGCAAGGATTGATTATTTCGCAACCTGCTGGCGGCAGGCTTTCACGGTGTTGGCCATCAGCATAGCGATGGTCATGGGTCCCACACCGCCGGGCACGGGAGTAATGGCACTGCAGGAGTCCTTCACTGCCACAAAATCCACATCTCCCACGATTCTGTATCCGCGGGGGCGCGTGGCATCCTCAATACGGTTGATACCCACATCCAGCACCACGGCACCGGGTTTCACATAATCTGCCTTCACCATCTCCGGGCGACCAACGGCCGCCACAAGGATGTCTGCCGTGCGGCACAAAGCGGGCAAATCAGCCGTGCGAGAATGAGCAATGGTAACGGTGGCATTGGCCTTCTTGCTGACCAGCAGGTTGGCCATGGGCTTGCCCACAATCATGCTACGGCCAATCACCACAGCGTGCTTGCCGGCAGTGGGGATTCCATAGGCGGCCAGCAGCTCCATGCAACCCAGAGGAGTGCATGGGACAAAGCCGCTCTCATCCTCCAGCACCAGCTTGGCCACGTTGGCAGGGTGGAAACCATCCACATCCTTGCGCGGGTCGATATTGAGAATGACCGCTTCCTCATCAATGTGAGGCGGGGGCGGGCTCTGTACCAGAATACCGTGAATGCGCTCATCAGCATTCAGCTGATGAATAAGCTGCACCAGCTCCTCCTGAGTCGTCTCTGCCGGAAGTGCCCATTTCTGAGAGTAGATACCCAGCTCCGCACAGGCCTTCACCTTGGAACCGACGTAGACCTGCGAGGCGGGATCATCGCCCACCAGCACCACAGCCAGACCGGGGGTATGCCCGGCAGCCTTCAGTTCTTCAATTTCCTTTACCAAACGGGCGCGCACATCTGCCGCCACCTTCTTTCCGTCTATCAGAGTGGGGGTCATTTCTTTTTTTCATCAATGGGTTCAAAATCCGGGCGACCATAAGCCATAAGTTGTTCCAAACGCTCACAATACACTTTTATCTCAGCATCTGAGATATTTTCCGGAACATACAACGGAGCGCCCCAGCGCAGAATCACCTTAGAAAACGGCTTAGGAATAACAAAACCATCCCACGCCTTATTGATACGCCAGCAATGCGGAATATCTATCCCCACAGGGATAATGGGCAAACCGCTGACAGAGGCCAGCTTAATAACACCCGGGTGGCAACGGTACCGCGGGCCCTTGGGACCATCCGGGGTGATACACATGCTGTAACCGGCCTTCAGTTCACGCATCATATCCAAAAATCCAGCCACGCCGCGTCTGCCGCTGGAGCCGCGCACTGCTCGCATACCGTAATCCTCAGCCACAGTGGCAAGCATGGCCCCGTCCTTACTGGCACTGGTGAGCATACTCATCTGCACTGAGCCCTTCAGCACATACTTATAAAAATAACAGGGAACAAATGTGCGGTTATGCCAGAGCGACACAATGACCGGCTTGCTACCGATGGTCTCCCCGTCTCCGGATGCATCGCCATTCACAACGCGTTTCCTCAGCGTAAAACAAACCAAGCTGATAAGAAACCACGCGATGTGCCCCAGCGGACGAGACCACCACTTGGAACGCAGTTCATGATTTCTGGTAGAACTCATTATTTTCTTCCCTTTCGACTTTAATACGGAGAAAGCGGAGCAAAAGGATCATCAGATGCCTTGCCCGGTTCAGCAAAGGGGTCATCGGCATCAGGCGTACTCGTTCCACCGCCATTCGGATTTTCTATATCTCCGGAGAACACGGCATCCCTGTCAGCTTTCAGCTGCTCGCTGAGTTTATTGACATCCAACGCATCAAACTTTAAGCGCTCGGGACGGGATTTTCTGGCTTCAACGGCGCGCGCCTCAATCTCTGCCATATTATCTTCCGGTCTATTAGCAAAACCGGACAGACTGGTTGACAACCAGGTCCAATCTCCCTTATCCTCAAAAATCGGGTCAGGCAAACCATCCGTGTATTCCGCACGAGTCAGCAGACTGGGCAAACCATAGCCCAATGTGCCGGAAAGCTCATTCTGAGCGTTAATTTCAATTCTGCCCCTGAAAGCCATACGGTCACGCGTGGCAACGTTTTTCTCATCCATGGTCAGAACAATGCTGTCACCCGTTACCGCAAGAGAAACCACCCCACTCTCAACCAAGGGCGGGAAATACAGCCGACGCTTCAGCGGCTCAACATGCTCAATCATGGCGGTTATAGCAGGGAATGATGTAATCATAATCCTTTCCAGTTCAAAAGAGCCGTGAAAGACCGGGCCAGATTCCGTTAACGTCATGAGAGAAAGAAGACGCTCAGATTTCCGCGCAGTAGTCCTGGCAGAAAAGAAAGTCTCAAAGCGCCCCTTTGTAAAATCAGAAAAGGGCATATTCCACGCAGCAAACGAGAAATCTTTCTCCAGTTTCTCACCATTGGCAACACGCCCCCGGATAACCAGAGAACTGCTCGGCTCTGCGCCGTCTTCTGACGGCACTTCTACGGAACCGGTCACATAAGCATCCTCCACCGCAACGGGGGAAAGATGCACCTTTGCCTCAGACACATAAATTGTTTGCCAATTCGGCAACAACATGGTGCCACCTTTCAGAGAAACCACGCAATTATCCCTGCCCGAGCGCGGGTAATACAAATGAGCCTGGCTATCCTTGAGCGCAAAACGTATACCGTCAGCACGCCCCATACTTACGGAGAAGTTTTCACACTCCATCCGGTTGAATTTCCAGATAGCGGCTCCGTTCAGCTGCGGCATCTTCATGTGCACAGTCTCCGGACGCAGAATAATATTCAGCCGCTTCATTCGCAACACCTCACCTCGAGCAATATCCTGGAGAAAAGCATCGACACTCAAATCAGCCGTCATCTCGCTTATCTCTACCTTTTCCACCAGAGAATCAGCCGGGAATTCAGCAACCACGGAGCTGATGCTGAGAGACGTCCCGCTTATACCGGTTCCGGTAAGACGAACAGATTCTGCCCCCCAGGCCTTTCGAAGTTCTTCCACACGGCTTTGCAGATATTCCTCCCCGCTCATGGCGGTCATTTTTATCAGAAAATACACCGCAAAGGAAAATAAAAGCAAAAACAACGCGGCAATAAATATCACAGCATGCTTCCGACTACGACGCTTCATATCCTGCTGAGACATGAGCACCCTCCGCTTCTTGGTTACACGAACCACCTTGGAGCCATCGGCCCGCACCACAACCTCCCGCTTTTTAGCGTGAGAGGGATTCACCTCATTTATCTGGCGAATAATGCTGCGAACCTGAGTCTCCCCTTCTCCCCCTTCACCGCCCATATTTTCGTATTTTGACATGTAGTAATTGTATTTTAGTCAGCGGCAGACGGTATCTGCCCCGTATTTTGGTTTTTACCGGTCGGGTCCACTAAATCAACCCTTGCAAAAAGCAAAAATGCCTTGCGACTCTCTTCCTCGCCCTCAGAGCGGAACAAACGCCCCACCAAAGGCAAGTCTCCCAGCAAAGGAATCTTGTCCTCAAAACGCACCTTGCGCGCCTCCTGCACCCCCCCCATCACCAGCACGGAGCCGGGTGCCACCGTAATCTTGGTATTCTCCAGGCGGCGTTTGAAAACCGGTTTGAGTATAAAGTTCTCTGACAGCGTAATCTTCTGCAAACCACTGCTGCCCCCCGGCAGCCACTGGTATGATTCAATGGGAGAGCCCCAATTGATAAAGCCTTCAAAATCATTCATCGTGACAGTCAGGGCAAGAGTTACACTGTCATCCGGCAAGACTTCCGCACTATGCACCTGAACAATGGTGCCGATGCCGCCGACGGAATCCTCCGTCATGCCGAAACGCGTAAATTCATCAGGGTGGGAACCGGCTGCCACTGTTGTGTAGCCGTTATTATTGTCATCATCATCATCATTCCCTCCGAAAGTGAGATTCATGGAAGAAATCTGGGGCTCGGAGTATGTTTCAGGATAGAACATTTCCCGCACATTGGTAAAGGTCACCTGCTCTTCCATACCAGGAGTAAAGACCAAGCGTGGATTGTACAGCACATCCGCCCCCTTTTTCTGTGCCAGACCGCGCATAATCAGCGTCAAATCACCGGAATTCCAGACCCCTCGCAGGGCAAAAATCCCAGGAGCCTTACTCACGCCACTTTTCGCAAGATCAAACTCGTATGCACTCCCGCTGGAAATGAGATTGTCCATGTTATTGGAAGAAACGCCGCGAATCCCCGACCGCAGCCCGGAGGTCATGGCATTGTTTGTAGCGGAGCCAACCGTTGAAAGCCCGGCATCCAATACCGGCAACCCGGTAGCCGCAGAAACGGCCTGCGGAGCCCCGCCTCCGCCGTACACGGTACCGGCATCATTGAGGCTGAAATTAAGCAGCCACTCAAAGCCTAATTCATTGAGGTCCTCCTCCTCAACCTCAACGGCCATGACATTCAGAACTACAGCCCGTTGCACTTTACCTATAGGCGTACTGACAAGTTCACCGATTTCATCCAGATTATGAATGGTGTTATACACGTGCAACCGCCGATTAGCGGCATCGTAGCGCGCGCGGGCACCTTCCGGGAATGAAATTCCCATAGACTTGAGAGCCGCCACAGGATTCACACGCTTAACAACCATGCGCCCACTGCCGCCGCCATCGCTGAAATCATCATCCTCATCATCTTCTTCGCTCTCCCGGTCAAAGAAATGCGGAGCCACAGTATATATCCGCTCGCTCATCGGGCCGAAATCCCGTCCGGAATAGCTCAGCTCAACCCCAATGGGGGTGATATAGTATGAAATACCCAGTTGACGAACCAATACATCCAGCACGTCCGTGAAAGACACATCAGCAAGTGACAAAGTAACACGGCGGGACATAATCTGCTCATAGCCGGGCGAGCCTTTCACTCCAAAATTGGGACTGATATTGATGTGGCGTCCGGCAGACATGCCCCCGGCCTCAGCCCGCCGAATCTGCCCCTGAAGAGCCTCCACCACATCCATGACAGAAGCATCCTCGAAACTGATCTGAGCAAGCCGTATTTCCTTGAGCACCTCAGCAATGCGAGCCTCCGTCTCCGTCTGCTCAACGCCATATCCCGGCTCAGAATCCGCCGTGGCAAGATAGAGGCCATCGGCCAATTCCTCCGGCACTTTTTCCTCCCACAGAGCATCCGCCTCAGCCAGGCGGCGGGCGCGTGTCTCATTATATGCGGATCGTGAATATTGCATCCGGCGGCGGCTCACGGCTTCCATTCCCCTGCGTGCAGCACTATTGTAAGGGTCAAGCTTCAGCACATCGTTAAAGGCAACCGTAGCCTCATCATATTTTCCCAAATCCAGATAGCCATAGGCAAGCGTCAGCCTGCGGCTCACCTCCTCCACAGCAGCCACATGTTCCGGGGTCAGCGCAGGATTGTGACGCACGGGGTCCTGAGTCTGCACAAGCTCCTGTTTGGCGCGTTTATTATCCGGTGAAAGCTCCACGGCTTCTTTCAGAAAGCTGACAGCCTCATCGTAGCGACCAACAGCCCGGTAATCCATGGCACGAGCTATAAGTGCATCAGAAAGACTATCCTTGATAAAACGCTGCTGTTTCTCCGTTTCGGGAGCAACCGGCAACACCGCCAACGCATTGCGGTAATGCTCCACCGCATCGGTATAGCGTTTTTGCACATAAGCATCTCTCGCCTCCTGAACCTGTTGCATGGCGTCACGCATGGCCATGGTACGCCGTGAGCGCTGCTCCGCCGCATGTGATTGAGCGTCTGCATCCTGCGCCACCACCTGCGGAGAGAGGGCAAGTGCCGCAGATGCAATAACGGAAAACAGTACAGTACGAGTATGGAAAGCTTTCATAAGCAAGTACGCTCATACTAGCAAATTCCGTGTGCAAAGTCACTATTAAAAATGTATTCTGACAAAAAAACTCTAATGGCTCCAAGCGGGAAAAGCCCATGGCCTGCACTCAGCGAGGCGGGGGCGGCACCCGCAGCATCTCACATTCGGCTGCGGAGAACATCGCGCATCGGGCGGTGGCGAAGCTTGTCTTTCAACGAATCATATCCCAGACGATCAAACGCACAGACCCGGATGAGCCGCCCCATCGTCTCCGCCCACTCGCGGAGATTAACCTGAGCATTACCATGGCGAGCATAAGCCTCTGCATGAAAGAGGCGAATCTGCTTCCGGTTGGAATCACGGAAAGCCAGCAGCAACTTATTATCCCGGCAATCGCGGATCGTAACCTCTATGGCAATATCACCGGCACCGGAAAAAGTGGTGATACGGCTCATACCGGGAACGGGGGCAAAGAGTGTAGCCACCATAGAAACCACGCGGACTCCGGGATTCTGGGGACGAAAACGCACGAGAGCCGCATCAATGCGGATATCTGCCGCCGCGGGGTCGGAAGTGAGTTTCCAATAGGCATGGTTATGCGCATTTGCTTCTTTCAGGGCAGCATTGATACTGCGCGTCATATCCTCATTCATCTGTTTTTGCAGGTAGTCAAGGTAGCGTTGATTTGTTTTATTTTTCACGCCCTGCACTACCAACGGTGATATATAGATGCGCCCACGGCGCACCCGGGCATACGGATTACCGCCACCCCACATCCATATTGCATCCACTGCAATACGCGGATTTTTCTCCAGTGTCACATCAAACAATCCGCTTTCAGAATGCAGCGTATGCCTGCAGCCGACCAGCCATACGCAGGTCAGCAACATCAGGAAAACTGCATTCCTTGTCACCATGGGATTATTCTAACACCATCCGCACCTATTTTCAACAGATTTCTCCGGCAATGCCACCTGCCCACCCCGGTTCATTCAGCCTTTTTCGCCCGCAACGCAAAAAAACACAGCTCTTACAGTTCCAGGCAATTACGCAACTCTATCAAGCGACAAATGACATCCTCTATCACATTGGCGGGGCAGGACGCCCCGGCCGTCACCCCCACACGCAGCGTGTAGGCTACATCGCTCACAGCTTCAGGCAAAGGCTGCACTACCTCTTTTTTCTGTTGCAAATCAAAGCAACGCACACAACTGAGACTCTCCAGACAATCAGCGGACTTCACAAAGAAGGTCGGGACTTTCCTCGCGGCAATGTGCGCCAGGTGCGTGGTATTGGAACTGTTGTAACCACCGATGATGAGCATGAGATCCAGAGGCTCCTGCAAAAGCTCAAAGAGAGCATTCTGCCGGTCCTGAGTAGCCCCGCAAATAGTGTCAAACATGTGGAAACGGTCATCATTCCCATCCCGCTCAAGCACAGCGGCTTTCAACATCTCCTGAATATGTGCCGTCTCACTCTTGAGCATAGTGGTCTGATTGGCAATACCTATCGTCCGCAAATGCACGTCCGGGTCGAAGCCGGGAGAACATGCTCCGGCAAAGTGCTCCAGAAAAGTCTCCTTATGCCCCCTGCCCCGGATATAGTCTGCCACCAGCTCGGCATCAGCCTCATCAAAGACAACCAAAAAGTTACCCTTTTCCTCCTCCCCGCGGGACTGGGAGGCCGTGGCAAGACTTTCCTCATGGCGAGCCTTACCATGAATGATACTGGTAATCCCGGCGGCAGCATAGGTTTTCACCCGCTGCCAAACCTTGATGACATTGCCGCAGGTACTGTCCACCAACGACACCCCTTTTTCATCCAACAGGCGGCGCATGGGTATGGTCACCCCAAACGCCGGCATGATAACCACATCCTCCGGCTGCAGCTCGGCATACTCCGGGGCATCCAACCGCCAGGGCAAATGCCGCAGCCCCATCTCATCCAACCTCGCATTCACCTCCGGGTTGTGAATAATCTCCCCGATAAGCCAGATACGGCGGTCCGGGAACATGCGGCAGGTGGCATAGGCAATCTCAATGGCACGTTTTACCCCGTCACAGAAGCCAAAAGCAGAAGCCAGGCGCAAATGCAGCCCGGGAAGCTCCAGCACCCCGCCGTCCTCACTAATCCTGTCTACCAGCTCACTCCGGTAGCGCTGCACATCCTCCCGCACCTGAGCCATAACCTCCGGGCGGCGCACATTGATAAACCGCTTACTCGATGCCATGATGCCTTAATCCATACTGATATTGAGAGCCTCGTAAGCCAGCATCTGGCAGCCTTTCAAGTCCATCTTACCCGTAGGCAGCTGGGGAATGGCTTCCACCGGGATAATCTCACGCGGGCACCACAGGCGCGGCAGCCCCTGCTCCACCATGTGGGCGCGGATAGCATCCAGAGCATCGGAAAGCTGGGAATGGTGCACAGCGGAGAGCAGCACAAGAGCCTCCCCCTTCTGCGCATCCGGCACCCCCATCACCGCCACGGCGCGACCGGTAAAGCCCTCCGGCACAGTTACAAACTCCTCAATAGCCTGTTCCACCACCTCATGGGGCACCATTTCACCGCCCACCTTGGAGAAGCGGGAGCGGCGCCCCCCCAGCGTCAGGAAACAGTTCAGGTTCACGCTGCCCAAATCCCCCGTCTTAAACCAGCCGTCGCGGAAGATTTCGGCGTTCAGGTCCTCGCGGCCGATATAGCCCTTGAACACATTGGCACCCTTGAACCAAATCATCCCGCGTTCAGAAAGCGGCAGCTCCTTATCATCGTCATCCGGGTCAGTAATCTTCACCGCCAGACCGGGCAGGACATGGCCGATAGAGCCGGGCAGATAGCCGGAAACATACCAGGGCTGCTCCGGGGTGGGTCCCATTTCATCCAGATTCGCGCCGCAGACAGGGGCCGTCTCCGTCAAGCCGTAGCCCTCCGAAACACGCGTGTTGCACTTCTGCATAAACTCATCTACCAGAGATTGCTGCAGTTTCTCCGCACCGGTCACAAAGTACTGCACACTGTCATAGCTATGCGGATTCGCCCGGCGGAGCATCCCGCGGGCAAAGGTGGGAGTGGTCACCACCAGTGAGCACTTGTACTTCTCTATCAGCTCATTGAGCCGCTTGGCATCCAGCGGAGAAGGATAGGTCACCATGCCGTAGCCATACACAGGCGGCAGCATCGTCGTCACATTCAGACCAAAACTGTGGAAAATGGGCAAACTGGCAAGGAAAGCCGACCCCACAGGTGGGTTCACCTTACTGAGCAGCTGGCACATGTTGGCCACCAGCATGCGGTGGGTCATACTCACCCCTTTCGGCTCACCGGATGAGCCAGAGGTGAAGAGCAGTGCCGCCTCATCATCCCCCTTGCGCTTATCGATTTCGAACAACTTGGCAATCAGGGCCATAGGAGCCACCTTTGCCACACCCACCCAGTAGGCTATCCTGGCCATACCGATACCCTTGAGCGTGCGGTCAAGGTGGATGATACGGTCATTCTTAGGCCAGGGGAACTGCGGCAGTTTGCTCATGAACGCGCGAGCCGTAATAAACTGATTTATCCCGCTCTGCCGCACAATGGCGGCAAAGGCGGCATCCGATGAGGTGTAGTTGATATTCACCGGAACAATCCCCGCCAGCAAACAGGCATAGTTTGTCAACACTCCCCCCTTGCCCGGCGGCAGAATGATACCCACACGCGGCTCCGTCACATTCTTCTTCAGCCAGCGGGCAAAGGCCATAGCAACACCCAGCAGCTTACCGTACGGCAACTTGGTTTCATCCATCCCGTCCACCAGCTCCACATGAGAATACTTGCGCAAGCCCTCCACAATGAGGCGCGTGAGCGATTTCTCCAGCAGCGGCAGCTCTGAAAACGCATCAGATGATGCTTCCATCCACGCCTGCAGCAGGCGCTCGCCCGTCTGCGGGCCGGAGGCCAGCTTCGGCAGTATCCGCACCACGGCAAGGTCATAATCCGACTCCGATGTAAACGTACGCCGAACATCATTGCGATAAAAACCCACAAAAATCGGCACAGGAGCAATGTGAAGAGCCGCCAGCTGCATCATAAACGGCATCGGCACGTCAGACAGACACCCCGGCACCTGATTCGGACGCCCCGGCACATACAGGATATCCAGCCCGCGCTGCAGCACCTCCAACAGCCGCTCACGCAGCGTGCGGCTGTCACTCTTGCGGAAATTAAAACTCAGCACCTCCAGCCCGAATGCCTTGATACGCTTCATCAGCGGCTCCGGCGGCAGAAACGAATCCTCCACCAACACCGCCAAATTCTCAGCTTCCCCCATCAACTTGATAACAGCCTGCAAAGTTTGCACATCCAGACGGTTCGGGATGTATATCGACGGCTGGGCGCAGCGTTCCTCTGCCCCGCAAATGCGTACAGTTGCCATAACAGTGATATTATAGCATACTCAAGCTTCTTGTCAACGTTCAATCAGAATTAACCGCTCATTTCCCGGCGGATCAGCGCGGGATAATCGGACATTTTCTCACACAATTCCCCATCTGATAATCCGATTTTGGGCATCCCTGTAATGACCGCTCCCGCAGGTATCCGGCAGGATATGGATGCGGCCGCCCTCCCGCTGCGGCAAGGCCTCATCATTCTCCCCGGCGGGGAGGATTCGGAAATCACCTTCACCACCCCGGCAGCAGAGTTTTCGCCCCGGTTCAAAATCAATCAATTCGAGGCAATATTCCCCCGCCGGCGGATAAGTGGCACGCAGGAGCAAGCCGGAAGGATGCGTGTAGCGCCGGTGGCGACACCCGGCATACCATGAGCTCATCAGAATCCCATTCTCCTGCATGGCCAATTGCGCAGCGATACGGTGGTACTCATCATGCGCCTCTGCGCAGCGCGGCAGAAGATTGCATGCAAGAGCGCTGTATTCATTGACAAGCGGCAACAGCGGCTCCAGGCTGTCTGCATCGTGTATGGCCTTCATCACCGCCAGTGCACGCCGCATATACGCCACACAGTGCTGATCAATGACCTCTTGCGGCACCTCTTCAGGCACCAGAGGCTCCACCGTTGAGCCTTTGAAAAACGCGGCAAAATCCGCACTCCTGATGACATGAAAACGGGTTATTTCCGTATTTCCCGTTGACGGCCGGAAGTTCAGCTGAGGTATCGTACGACTTCCTTCGGCAGAAGACGGCTCCACCAGAACGTAGCTGACAGGTTGCCGGGAGGAAAAAGTGGTTGGATTAAGCACAGCATCCTCTGTGAGAGCATGCAACACCACATGCAAACCCATATTGTAGCGCGCACACATCTGCGCAATCTGTTCCGCTCCGGACCAATCCCCCAGCCGCAGATCCCACCCCTCATTACCGCGCCACAGGTACAACCATGTTCTGTAGTCCTCCTCATCCTCCTCATGATGCGTGAGTGCATAGAGATACTCAGGTCTGCGCAGCAGATGCTCCCTCACCGCCTCGGGCGGGCAGAGCAATTCCACCCCGAAATAGTAGTGTTCATCATCCGGCAGAAGAGGGGTATTGTTCTCTGACATGAAAGCCACTATACCCGACCGTCTGCACCCTGTCAACACCATTACGGAACAAGCTATTCCTCTTCCGAAACGTCACAAAATTCGCAAAAGAACAAAAGAAGCTTCGGTAAGAGGAACTCCTGTCCATTTTTGACGCAGGGAAAATGCGTCATTCCCCCGAAAACGCTTGATTTGCGGAGCACACGCAAGTAAAATCGCGCGCATGACGAACGAGGAAAGCAGCAAAAAAGACTTCATCCGCGAGATGGTGGCCAAGGACCTGGCAGAGGGATACTGCACTGTCCCCATCACGCGCTTCCCCCCGGAACCGAACGGGTATCTGCACATCGGCCACGCCAAGGCCATTTGCCTGGACTTCGGACTGGCGCAAGAGTACGCCCACCTCGGGGCGGTCTGCCACCTGCGTTTCGATGACACCAACCCCTGCAAGGAGGATATTGAGTTCGTCAACTCCATTCAGGAAGACATCCGCTGGCTCGGCTTTGACTGGGGCGAGCACCTGTACTGGGCTTCCAACATCTTTGACTTTTACTATGACTGCGCCGTGCATCTGATCAAGAACGGTCTGGCATACGTAGATGAGCAGGATCGCGAAACCATGCGGCGGCAGCGCGGTGACCTGCTGACACCGGGCACCCATTCTCCCTACCGCGACCGCTCTGTAGAAGAAAACCTGGCACAGTTCGAAGCCATGAAGGAGGGCAAATTTGCCGAAGGTGCCGCCGTGCTCCGCGCCAAAATCGACATGGCCAGCAGCAACATGAACATGCGCGACCCCGTCATCTACCGCATCTCCTACGACCACCACCACAACACCGGCAACAAGTGGTGCATCTATCCCATGTACGACTTTGCCCACCCGCTGGAGGACGCATGGGAACACATCACCCACTCACTCTGCACGCTGGAGTTTGAGAACCACCGCCCGCTCTACGAATGGGTCATTGATAACTGCCCCGTTCCCGCCCGCCCCAAGCAGCGCGAGTTCTCCCGCCTCAACATCACCTACACCGTCATGAGCAAGCGCAAGCTGCGCCAGATGGTGGAAGAGGGCTATGTGGCCGGGTGGGATGACCCCCGCATGCCCACCATCTGCGGTATGCGCCGCCGCGGCTACCCCGCCCGCGCTATCGTGGATTTCTGCACCGGGGTCGGCATCACCAAATTCAACGGCAACACAGACGTGGCGCGTCTGGAGAACGCCGTGCGCGGTGAGCTGAACGCCGTTGCCGAGCGCCGCATGGCCGTGCTCACCCCCCTCAAGCTCGTGCTCACCAACGTTCCCGCTGACTTTGAGGAGGAGGTTGAAGTGGTCATCAACCCGGAAAAACCGGAACTGGGTAATCGCAAGGTCACCCTCACCCGCGAGGTCTGGATTGACCGCGATGACTTCATGGTCGACCCGCCCAAGAAATACAAGCGACTGAGCCCCGGGGCCTGTGTGCGCCTGCGCGGCGGTTACTGCATGATTTGCACCGGGTATGAGGCCGATGCTGAGGGCAACGTGACGGAAGTCCGCGCCGAAATCATCCCCGGCACCATCGGCACCAACCCGCCGGAAGGCATCAAGTGCAAGGGAGCCATCCACTGGGTATCAGCCAAATACGGCGTGAAAGCAGAGGTGCGTCTCTATGACCGGCTGTTCAAGGATGAAGCCCCGGATGCCAACCCGGAGGGCTTCCTCGCCTCGCTGAATCAGGATTCCCTCACCGTCATCAGCGATGCTGTGGTGGAGCCTGCTCTGGCAGCCGCACCCAATGAATTCGTGTGTCAATTCGAGCGCACAGGCTACTTTGTGGCAGACCGCTATGACCACAGCGCAGAGCACCCGGTTTTCAACCGCGCCGTCAGCCTGCGTGATTCCTGGGCAAAAATGAACAAGTAACCCACCCTCCCTCCCATGAAACATGTAGAGTTCAGTGCCGGCAACAGCGGCTTCAACATCAGCGACTTCATCAGCCAATGTGATGCCGCCGTCATGGGTGAGGAATGCCCGGCTCCCGCTGCACCGGAACCGGCGGAAACTCCCGCTGCCCATGCAGAACCAATGGCAGAAGCCATCGAGCAGGCGCAAGCCGTAGGCACGCAGGAGGTCCCCATTGCCACCGGTTGTGACCCCATCACCTACTCCCCGCTGGAGGAAGTCATTGAAGAACTGCGCATGGGACGCATGATTCTGGTGACAGATGACCCCAACCGTGAAAATGAAGCAGACCTGGTCTGTGCCGGGCAGTTTGCCACCCCGCAGAACATCAACTTCATGGCCACCCACGCCCGCGGGCTCATCTGCGTACCCATGGCTCCCGAACGGGTGGATGCCCTCGGCCTGCCCATGCAGACGCAGCATAACACGGAAAAACTCTACACCGCTTTCACGGTGAGCGTGGATGCCAAAGAGGGCACCACCACCGGAATCAGTGCCTTTGAACGCTCCATTACCACCATGAAACTGGCCGACCCCCGCTGCACGCTCGAAGACTTTGTGCAGCCCGGTCACTGCTTCCCGCTCCGCGCCCGGGAGGGCGGCGTGCTCCGCCGCGCCGGCCACACGGAGGCCACCGTAGACCTCATGCGTATCGCCGGGTTGGAGCCGGTAGGCGTGTGCTGCGAAATCATGAAGGACGACGGCACCATGGCACGCCTGGGTGAGCTGGGCTGTTTCCAGAAAACGCATCAGCTGAAAGCCTGTTCGCTTGACCAGATTATCGCCCACCGCCAGCATTCGGAAAAACTTGTTACCCGCGAAGAGACGGTGAAACTGCCCACGGATTTCGGAGAGTTCACCTGCCACGCCTACCACTCCGCCGTAGACGGCCAGACGCATCTGGCTCTCGTACACGGTGAAATTGACCCGGAAAAACCCGTTCTCTGCCGAGTCCACAGCGAGTGCCTCACCGGAGATGTCTTTGCCAGCCGCCGCTGCGACTGCGGCAGCCAGCTGCACGCCGCCATGCGCCGCGTGGCACAGGAGGGCGGAGTCATCCTCTACCTGCGGCAAGAGGGGCGCGGCATAGGTCTTTCTGCCAAACTGCATGCCTACAAACTCCAGGAGCAGGGCTATGACACGGTAGATGCCAATGTCAAGCTCGGCTTTGCCCCGGACCTGCGCGACTACGGCGTGGGTGCCCAGATGCTGCGCGATCTGGGCGTGCGCCACCTGCGCCTGCTCACCAACAACCCGCGCAAGATTGTGGGGCTCGCCGGGCATGGACTGGATATCGTGGAGCAGCTTCCCATCAACATCCCCGCGCATGAGGATAACCGCCACTATCTGCAAACCAAGCGAGACCGCATGGGCCACCTCATCTGAGCCCCCCTCCCGAGAAAGAATCCACCATATAGGCGCGTATGTCTTAAAAGAACATTGCAGCCGCGCCGCCGCACGTTACAATAAAAGAAAAACCGACTTTCCATGGCCGACGACAACGAAAAGAAAACCCCGCAAACTCCGCCCAATGCACCCGGTCCCAACTGGGGGCTCATGACTCTTCTGGCCGTCATCGGCGGTATCCTGCTGATTGCCTTTGCTTTCGATGGTTCCATGGGCAGCCCCGCCCGCGCCATCTCGCTGGATGAATTCACCAAAGATTACCGAAAAGGACTGGTAGTCACCGGAGACCAAAAGCAATTCCCCATCGAGGTAGTCACCAATGATGCCTCCAGCAACAGCACCCTCACCGCCTACCTCTACCGCAAAGCCCCGGAATTCAAAACCGGCCGCTTCTACCTGCCTTTCACCAATTCGGAGGAAGTGCGTTCCCTGTGCAACCGCTTCGGTATCACCCTGACCACCCGCATGGATGCCTCCGCCCCCTCCCTCACCGATGCAGAGCGCGTGCGCTCCACAGATGACCTTGCCCGCCTGGGCGAGGAGGGGCGCATCATCGTGGGTGAAGCCGGCCCCGTCATCTACGAAAACGGCAATCAAGGTGTTATTGTCGGTGAATACCGCAAAACACCCACCGGAAAACTCACCTCACGCGACGTCGAAATGGTACGCGTGGAATTCAGCCGCACGTTCCAGGGCGACCAGGTGCGGGACCTGCTGGGCAACAATGTCACCTACAGCGTAGAGAGCAACACCATGATGACCATCCTCATCAACGTGCTGCCGGTAGCCATCGTATTCCTGCTGCTCTTCTTCCTCTTCCGCGCCCAGAGCGGCGGCCCGGGCGGAGCCATGAAGTTTGCCCGCAGCCGCGCACGCCTGCTTGACCCCTCCAAGAACAAAGTCACCTTCAAAGACGTGGCCGGTATCTCCGAAGCCAAGGAAGAAGTATGGGAAATTGTCGAATTCCTCCGCAACCCCAAGAAATTCCGCAACCTCGGCGGCACCATCCCCAAAGGCGTACTCATGGTAGGCCCCCCCGGCACGGGTAAAACCCTGCTGGCGCGTGCCATTGCCGGTGAGGCCAATGTACCCTTCTACACCATTTCCGGCTCCGACTTTGTGGAAATGTTCGTGGGCGTGGGTGCCAGCCGCGTGCGCGACATGTTTGCCGAGGCCAAGAAACACTCCCCCTGCCTCATCTTCATTGATGAGATTGATGCCGTGGGACGCCACCGTGGGCACGGCGTAGGCGGCGGGCATGATGAGCGTGAGCAGACGCTCAACGCCCTGCTGGTGGAGATGGACGGCTTCACCGCCAACGAAAACGTCATCGTCATCGCCGCCACCAACCGTGTGGATGTGCTGGACCCCGCCCTGCTCCGCCCCGGTCGCTTTGACCGCCAGGTAACCGTCAACCTGCCGGATGCCGCCGGCCGTGAGCAGATTCTCCGCGTGCATGCCCGCAAGGTCAAGCTTGACCCCTCCGTGGATTTGGGCCCCATCGCCCGCGCCACCACCGGATTCTCCGGGGCTGAACTGGCCAACGTGGTGAATGAGGCGGCCCTCATCGCCGCCCGCCGCAACCAGCAGACCGTGCAGCAGGCAGACCTGGAGGAAGCCCGCGAAAAGGTGCGCTGGGGTCGCGAACGCCGCTCTCTGGAAATCACGGACAAAGAAAAATACAACACCGCCATCCATGAAGCCGGGCACGCCATCTGCCTGCTCAAGACTGACCTCTCCAAAACCCTCCCGCTGCACAAGGTCACCATCATTCCCCGCGGCCCGGCTCTGGGTGTCACCATGATGCTGCCGGAGGAAGACCAGCACAGCGAATACCGCAGCGAAATGCTCGACTACATCGTCGTCACCATGGGTGGCCGCTGTGCAGAGCAAGTCGTCTTTGGTGACTACTCCGGCGGAGCCCGCGGCGACATCCACCAGGCCACCTCCGTGGCTCGCAAAATGGTCTGCGTGTACGGCATGAGCGACAAACTCGGCCCCGTGGAATACGGCTCCAACCACAACGAAGTATTCCTGGCGCGCGATATCTCCCAGAGCACCCGCAACTTCTCCGAGCATACCGCCCGAGTCATCGACGAGGAAATCCACCGCATTGTCACAGAGAACTACAACCGCGCCATGAGCATCCTCACCGAAAACAAGGAGCGACTCCTGCTCATCGCAGATAAACTCATCGAGTTCGAGACTCTCAGTGGCAAGCAGGTGAAAGAACTCCTGGAAACAGGAGAGATGACCGACCCGCCCCTGCGCCAGCTCCCCCCGGAAATTCCCGCGGAGCCGGACGCCCCCACAGACCTCGAAACGCCCAACGATGAACCTCCCGCTGAAACAACCACAACGGAGGAAGACAAACAAGCGTAAACCAATCACACACCTCTGAAACACATGACCAGTAAGGAACTCGCATTTGCCTGCGCCAAAGCCGCAGATGATGCCAAAGCCACCGCCATTGCCGTCTATGACCTGCGCGGCACCTCCTCCATCACAGACTTTGCCATCGTCTGCACCGCCACCTCCGTCCCCCACCTCCGCGCCGTCCTGCGAGATGTAGACAAGGAAATAGGCGAGCAGTACGGGCTGGAACCCATCTACGCAGAACGCACCCCCAACGCCCTCTGGTCCGTGCTTGACTACATCGACGTCATGGTTCACGTCATGGCTGATGAAGTGCGTGATTTTTACAATCTGGAGGAATTCTGGAAACCGGAAAACCGCATTGAGTGGGCACCGGAGTCCTGATCCACGCCACCCCCTCTTCACCACGCCCGCCCCACCGGCGGGCTTTTTTGTACCACCTGCAATACACCGCGCCCCGCCACAATTCAGGCACCCGCATAGCCGTCTTACTCCCCGCAACAAGCGGAATACAGCAGAGCCTCCCCCCGAACAGTACACACCTGCCGAAGAAGCCAAACGCACGCCGCTCCTCACAAAACCTTACTCCATCTTCCCCCTGATTCTGCGGGAAACATAGCGAAGCGTTCTGAACAGCCCATGACCGTAATAATTCTGAGCCACCCCCAGAAACCGCTGCAACCGTGTACGCTGAATAACACGCGCCCCCCGCTCAAAAATACGGGCAAAAAACTCCTCCAAAGCCCTATCCGCCTTTTCAAACACCTCAGAATCCTGCAAAATATCTGCGTTAATCATTTCTGCACGCCGAACCGGGTCATCCGCAAGCTCCAGCAGATACTCAATCATCTCCTTCCGTGAACGAAAATCACGAGCATGGACAAACGAAGCAGGATTAAACTCACGCGTCACCTCCGGATTCCCCCAATACAAAGGAATACTGCCGGAAACAAAAGCATCTATAATTTTTTCCGTCTGATAACCGGCAGCAGCTTCATTCTCGTATGCCATACTGAAACAATGGCGGCTCTGAAACTCTCTCTTTACCTCATACGGACGCGGCAACACATAGCCAATATTGTTCATGAACGGCCCGCCGCAATTTACTTTCCGAACCTTGCTGAGAGCTCGCACAAAAGCATTGCGCTCCTTTCCCTTGGCATTTCGGCAGACAAAAGCACAAAACTCCGTCTGCCTTTCCCGCAGTTCCTCCGGTGTCACTTTCGTTCTCTCCCCTTTCAGGTACGCCCGTAATTCCGGCTGCCACATCAAAACATTCTGCCAATAGGGGAACCGGTGGCAACGATCATTCTCTACAAACTCATGCGTAAGGCAATAATCAAAGCGATTCAGGTCTATCGGATGATTTTCCCCCGTATACAACACTCGAACCCCCTTAAAACGGTCAATATGAGTACTGAAGGTATCGCCTATAAAAAAATCCGCGTCCTGAAAACTCTCCAGCGGCACCTCAACAATCGGGAAACGCTTCTGCAAAAAAGACTTAAGCCCAGAATCCGAAATCGTTATGTGTATCTCGTTCACGTATCTCTCCCTATATGCGATATTATTTACAACGGAAAACCCGCAGTGGCAAATCCACCACCCACACGGGGCATT
>JAFQEY010000056.1 GCA_017398765.1 Akkermansia sp. | reverse complement strand
GCCGCACACCACACCTGCATATAAGCAAAGCATGAAAAAGGCAATCAATATCCCATCGCCATCCGTTTCCTGCATGCCGTTGGCTATGACGGTCAAACAACCTATACCCACGGCTATGACAATCAAACAGCGCAATATAATTCCTAATCTATATCCCATACCGAGCACATACTACAGCATTTCAAATGCTGTAACCCTGCATGGTGGCGTTAACACCATTATTCTCAATAGAATACGAAAAGCATGAAGGCTGAAAAAAATCTACACGTGTCAAACTTGGCTATACGGATATCTTACTGTAACAAACTTATTGCACAATGAAAAACAACTTATATTGTTAGATTAAGCTTGCATCAGCATTTGAAATGCTTAATTCTCAGAGGGAGAACCATGAAGACCGCAGAAGAAATCATTAGCCACATACCATTGAATAGGAGCGATATAGCCAGATTAACACTGAAAGCGACGGAAGAGCCGGGGAGGCAGGCACAGGGGTTGGAGCGTTCACAACTGCTGCATTTGCTGCGGCGGGTAATTCGTGCGGGTGCAGAGGCGGTGAGAGCAGAGGATTGCACGGTCTCTTTTGCGGAAGCAGCGTGGGCGAGCGTGGCTGAAAGAAAGGGGAGACGAGCAACCACGCTGCGTGATTTGCGGCATTTTGTGCGACGCATGCTGAGGGAAGAGTGCTCCCACTGCGCAAAGGCACAAGCCTGCGGGGTATCCCGCTACCTGAATCTGCCACAGGTAAAGCAGGCAAAAGAATACTGGCTGGCCAAGGCTTCCCAAAAGGTCAGTTCCGCGGGTAATCAGATAAAAATTTCCCGCAATGCTTCAGGATAAAGGGTTTCCCGCCGTGCATGGGGGCATACCGCTCATCCACCGTCACTTTGTTGTTGCGGAAGATGATATTGTCTGCCGATATGGCGTAAATCAACGGCACGCGGTGGGTGATGAAGGTATTGTTCTCGATGAGGATGTTCTCATGGTATCGCTCCTGCTGGGCGGCGGGTTCTTTTACCTCCGGGTAGATGGAGATGATGCCCTCCGTGAACTGGTAGCGGCAGATGAGGTTGTGCTCAAAGAGGTTGTTGCGGATGATGACACTGCGGCAACGCCCGCTCTCATACCAGCCCTGAGCATCGCCTGCCAGCAGGATGGCAGAGCCGCTGCTGCCGATGAATTGGTTGCCCTCTACCACCACGGGTTGCGGGGTGGTGAACAGCGTTCCGCGTGCGCGGTTGGCGCGCACAATGTTGTGCGAAAAATCCACGGAGGGGTAAAAATCCGCATTTTCCACCGCATCTCCTACTCCGATACCCGCCGGCAGCGGGGCATCCAGCGTCAGGCGCACGGTCAGTTCATCCACCCGTTCCACGGCAATGGCCTTGCCTGATGAGGGGTGATTTTCCAGCGTTTTCCCCTTGATGAACTGCAGGGTACTGCCCACCGGGAAGACATCGAACCCAACGGCCTGCGGGTGCATGAAGCGCAGCTCCAATTGCGTGGGGGAAAGCACTTTCTGAATGCTCAGGCAAGTGGAATGCACGTTGATGGCATCATCCATCATGCCCTCATAGAGCGCGTGCTGCACAGAGATATGCCCCGCGCAGTTGGAGAAATGAGTGGCATCTGCCCCTGCGGTATGAACCCGCGACTCCCCGCGCACGCAGCCGCCACCGCGAATGGTCACACCACGGCTCATCTGTGCCAGCAGAGCCATGCCCTGAGAGCTGTGGAACAGCACATTCTCCAGCGTGGTGTTCTCTGCCTGATGCAGCACCATGGCAGGGAAGGGCCGGTTCCAGATACGCAGCACCAGAATCTGCCCTGCATCAAAACCGAGGGCACGGGCATCCTGAGCAAACTGCACGCGGTCGGGGGCCACCTGCGTGGCTTCAGCACCCCACGGCGCGTCCCCCGCACGCCCGGTGGCCACCATACGACCATCCTCATGAAAGCCAAGGGCGGTAGCGGCGCGTATTTTCCAACCGTCGCCCCGCGTATAGAACTTTCCATCCTCCACGCACCATGAGAAGCGTTTCGGTATCTCCAGCGTAGTCTTGCCATCCTCTATCGCCACAATTTTTCCCTCTGCATAGAACGGCGTGGCATAATCTATGCTGATGTTGCGACAGGTAATATGGCTGCTGTCCATGATGAGCATGGGCTGCATGAGGCCATGGAACATGAAGGTGCTCCCCTGCCCGTCCAGAACGATGTTGTTCACATCCACCAGCGGAATGCCCACCGGCAGGAAGTCCTGCTGGTCATGGTTGGAAATGTACAAGCTCATCTGCTGCGCAGAGGAGGGATAAAAATGGTAGATTCCCTGCGGGATGATGATGCGAACAGACCCGGCACCTGCTGAAACCAGAGCCCGGGCCTCAGTGATAACGCGGCGCAGGGCAGCCCCCGCATCGGAGCCATCCGCTTTCATCCCGTAGGCGGCGGCATCCAGCGTTGTCTCCGCCGCGGCCGCTTCGGCGCGCTCCGGCTCCCCCTCAGACCACGCCAACTGCGGCCAGGCAGAGCCCGCGCTCCCAACCAGATACAGCTTCCGACAACCGCGCGGCACCTTCACCACAAACGCCTGCCCGGCATCCCCGGCCCACAGCTCTGTTGAACCGCTCAGCACCGAATAGTGCCCTGCTGCAGACGGAGCCGTGCCGCTCAGCACTGCTCCCTGCACCTCCACAGCTCTCATGTTACGCCCGTACACCGTTTGAGCCGACAGGCTTGCCCCCGGCGGCAAGCCACTACCCATTGCAGGGACGAAAACGGAAACGGCGGCACAAACCATGGTGAACAGAGATAAAACTTTCCTCATCTTACCAGTTATACAGAAAAAAAGCGCCGCAGCTTTCACTGCGACGCAAATTTGTTAAAACGGAGGCATCAGACATCGACCACATCCGGGTCATCATTATCCTCTCCCCCATGAGCCAGAATGAACTGCAGGTCATTGAGGTCGAGACTGGAGGCGAAGCCTTCATCTCCCAGCACATTGGTAACCAGCTGATTTTTCTGGTGCTGGAGCACGCGAATCTTTTCTTCCACAGAATCGCGAGTGAGCAGACGGTAGGCAATCACCTTGTTCTTCTGACCGATTCGGTGGGTACGGTCGATAGCCTGACTTTCCACAGCCGGGTTCCACCACGGATCATACAGAATGACGTAGGAAGCAGAAGTGAGGTTCAGACCCGCACCACCGGCCTTGAGCGAAAGCAGGAACACGCTCGGCTCACGGGTAGTCTGGAACTTCTCAATCTCCGCCTTACGGTCCTTGGTCTGCCCGGTAAGGTAGTTGTAGGGGCGATTTTCCGCCTCCAGACGCGCCTTGATGATTTCCAGCATAGAGACGAACTGGGAGAACACAAGCACCTTGTGACCCTCGTCACGCAGCTGGTCAAGCAGGTAGAAGAGAGCGTTCATCTTGGCACTGTCCTCTTTCACATACTTCGGGTCAACCAGTCCGGGGTGACAGCAAATCTGGCGCAGACGCATGAGCCCCTGAAGAATGGCAAAGGAGTTCTTCTTCACCGATTCATCAGAATCCACCCCCAACAGGGCTTTCTGGATGCGGCGCAGCTCTGCCTTGTAAAGCTGGCGCTGAATACCCTCCATCTTGGCGTATACCTCCTCTTCTGTACGGGGCGGCAAGTCTTTGGCCACCTGCTGTTTGGTACGGCGCAGCAGGAAAGGTTTGAGGCGCGCAGCGAGGCGGTTCTGGCTCTGTGAGTCCTTGCGCTTGTCGAAACGCTTCTTGAAATAGGCGCGGCTGCCCAGCACACCGGGCATGGCAAAGGCCATGAGCGACCACATGTCCAGCAGGCGGTTCTCAATGGGAGTACCGGAAAGCACTAATCGGTTGCTGGCTGAAATCTCTCGGGCTGCCTTGGCCGCCTTGGAATCCGGGTTCTTAATCTGCTGACCTTCGTCCAGAATGACGGTGAGCCACTTGATGGCGTTAATCTGCTCACCGCAGACGCGCAGCTGGGCGTAGTTGATGACCACCATGTCATAGTTGGCAAGGATGTTCTCAACATCCGCCTGCTCCTTGTTGCGAATGACGAGCACCCGCACGCCGGGCGCAAACTTCTCTGTCTCGCTCGCCCACACGTCCAACACGGACTTGGGACACACAATCAGCACGGGGGGAATGACCACCTTTTTGCGCCCGGATTTGTTGCGGCGCACGTAGTCCTCCCTCAGCCAGAGCACATAGGTGATGGACTGGATGGTTTTACCCAGACCCATATCATCTGCCAGAATACCGCCGAAGCCGTTGACAGCAAGGTATGCCAGGAAATGGAAGCCTTCTATCTGATAGGGGCGCAGCGTCGCCTGCAGGGTGGAGGGGACATCCGGCTTGACATCAATCTTGATTTCCGCCGTGCGCTCCTTAATCCTCTGCCAGGCCTTGGGGTCAAAGACCTCTGCCGCACGCGGGTCTGCCAGCTGGAGTGCGTGCATGCGGTGCGTTTCTCCGGAAAGGTCAAAGGGATCAAGCCCCAGTTTGGTCACCGCATCACGCTGGGCATCATCCAGCTTGATTTCCAGGCGCATCCAGCGGCCGTCATCCATGCGGACGTAGCCGCCGCGAGCGGAGACGAGGGAGCGAATCTGCTCCTTGGTCAGGGTGACGCCCTCTACATCAATGACCACGCGGAGGTCAAACCAGTCAATTTCCTGATTCACGACCTCAAATCGGATGGCGGCTGCCACCGGGTCATCCAGCAGGGATCGCAGCGTGTCATTCATCTCCACCTTGATGGTGTCAGGAATAGCCTTGGCCCACTCGGCAAACTTCTCCGGGAACTGTTTAGTGATGCGGCTCTTGAAAGCTTCCTGCTGCGTATCGTAGGTGAAATTCATCTCCTCCAGCAGTTGGGGAATGGGGTAGAGATAGTCACGAATGAAGCGCAGCAGGGTATTGTCTTTCATCTGCTTCTGCTCCACGAGCTCCCAATCATCCTTGCCCAGGCGTTCCACGCGGTTGCCGGGGTCATCCTGTGCCGTGACCTCCAGCAGCACGTGCTCCGTATCCGCGCTGGTCAGACCGCGCACAATACGCATTTTGAACGTAGGCTTCATTTCGATATCCACCACACGTTCCTCCATGCTGGGCGGCAGGCTGGCACCAATCTTGCGCAGGAACTCCACACCGTCCAAACTGTCAATGACAGATTTCGGGATGGCGTAGCGAGGCTCCACTTCCGTGCTTTCCAGCCAGCGGGGCGGGCCGGGGAACACGGTTTCGTCAGACTGGTACAGCTCTACCTGACCGGGCAGCTGGCGCACGGAGTGGGTCACATGCACGCCTGCCGCCGTGACCAGCTGCAGGCCGTAGCAATCCGGCACAATGGGGTCATCTATACAAATCCACTTGAGCGGCTCACGCACCACCTTGAAGTAGCACTCATCCAGATTCACCAGATAGCCCTTGAGAGCAGGCTGGTGGAAAAGGCGGTTCATCACACAGCAGGCGGATTCCTTGTCCAGGTCAAGAATCACGGTATCCTCTCGCTCAGCGTAATCACGCAGCACGTTTAACAGAATGTCCGTCTGCGGGTCACACTTGAGGGCCCCGCGCAGGAACTCATCCAGAATATTTTCCAACTGACCGCGCTCACGAATGGATTGCCAATCTTCCTTCTGCTCATAGCGGTACTCAAAGTGAGCCTCATTGATGGTGGAAACCATGCGCATGTAAAGCGGGTGACGCGGCGGCTGCGGCGGGCGCTCATTCACGCTCTGAATGCGTTCAAGCCATGTTCCGACCTCTTTTTCACGCTCCCACTCACTGATACGCTGCTGAACCTTCTGCAGGTCTGTCACGGCATTCATGAACTCCGGGTAGGAGATACGGCGCTTGGCAAAGGCGTATGCCACGTAGTTCCAGAACTCCAGAATATTGCGCGGCGGGGTGGGCCAAAGCTCCAGAGCCTCATAGCCGGTGATTTCCCAGCGGGGGTTCAGACGCACCAAATCGTGGTCATGAATCTCTTGCTCAATCACAAAGCGGCGGTAGCGCTTCTCCAGCTTGGTCACATAGTCTGCCTCACGGTCATCCAGATCACGATTCAGTTTTTCCTCCAACATGTCGGTGAGCGAGGTCTCATCCATCTCATTGGGGCTCTCCGGCATGTTGGCACCGCGGTACATGCGCTCCACCATGGTAGCAATGAGGCAGGCCCCGCCCACACGCTCATCCTCAGCGGAGCAGGATCCAAACCACCTGTTACCCTGCAAACGCAGACTGGTGCGGAACACGCCGACTTTCGTCTCCACCCGCCCCTGAATATAGAGATGGTTGCCGAAAATCTGGGTAACAGCACCGTCACGCTGCAATTTTTCACCCTCATTGCGAACTTCCTCAGCATAGGCATTGAGGAAATTGAGAGTGGCGCGATCCGGATTAAGAGCAGATATTAACATGGATATGGTGACCTGGTTTCTGGTAGAATAGCGAAGCGTCAGTGTACAGAACTCCTCTGATATTGAGCAACGCGGGCATAGTGCTATACTAACACAACGAGCGAGAATATGCAAGATATCATTGAAAGTTTTTCTCTTTTTTTCTGCTTTGACGGTGTCTTAGCTTGCCAAAAGAGACACACTCGGTAATATATACGCGGCATGAAACGTCAATTTTACATTTTTTTTATCATTCTGCTGCTCATTTTCCCGGTAACAGCCTGTTCCTCCACCGTGCCGAGCAACTGCACACAGGCAATCATCGGCATTACGGACAGCTGGAATTCATCTCACGTCACGCTTACACTTGCAGAGAAAAACGAGTCCGGGCAGTGGCAACGCGTTCTGGGGCCCATACCGGGAAGGCTGGGACGCAACGGATGCGCCTGGGGGATGGGGATTCACAACAGCCCCGCAGGCTACCGCAAGAAGGAGGGAGACGGCCGCTCCCCCGCCGGCATTTTTGCCATCGGCGGGCTGTGGGTCACCAATGCGACCCCGGTGCAGCATGATAAAGCTATCCCCTATGTCAAAGTCGGCCCGGCTGACTTGTGGGTAACAGATCCGGCCTTTCCGAAGCTGCACAATCGGCACGTAAGGCTTGACCACCCGGCTCGCACGGCATGGGAGAAGAAAGAACAAATGCGCCAGACTGATTACCCGCACAGCATCAAGATGCTCATCCACCACAACACGGTGGAATCCGTCGGCACCCCCATCGTCGGGGCCGGCTCCTCCATCTTCTTCCACATCTGGCGCAGAGAGGGTGCAGCCCCCACCGCCGGCTGCACCGCCATGCCGGAAGAAAACCTGCGCGCCATCATCTCCCGGCTCCGCGCCCGCCGGAATCCGGTCTACATCCTCCTGCCCCGGGCGGAATATGCCAGGTACCGCAGCGACTGGAAACTCCCCTGATTCCGCAGCAGAGGCGGTATCCACCTTCAGTACCCGGCAAGCGGCGCAACAGATGAACTGCCGTCAGCATTCAGTTGCAGGCAGTATGGCTCCCCATCCGGGTTGCGGGCATACCTTTTCTCGCAGCACGCGGCTCGGGTGCCGTCTGCCCGCCAGAAATATTCATAGGTCTTGCGACCATCGGGCGCATACAGGCTTACTTTTTCCGCGTAACCCAAAGCCGGGTTATCCCGCGGCAAACCATCCGGGCCGGCATAACACTCCCACTCCGGTTGCCCGCCGTGAGAGAAGCGGACAAGATGCTCTGACCAGCCGGCGGCCGGAGCCGCCGGGTTTCCCGCCGCATCCAGACGCCGGCTGCGGCGAATCCCGGAATCCGCATGGTATTCATGCTCCACAAGCGCAGCACCGGAGCCCGTGTACACAGTAGCGTTACCCGCAGCATCACTCCACTCCCGCCGTATTTCTCTCCCGGCGGAATCACGGGTTATCCTGAGCTCCGCAACCCCGGCGGCATTGTTGGCAGGCAAATCATGAATCAGGTTCCGGCGGGTTTCCACCCCGGCGGCATCATCATACTCATATCGCAGCGTTTCTTCACCCCGAGAATCCGGAGCCGACAAGCCGTTGGGCCCCAGGTTACGCACTACCAGCGGTCTGCCGGATTGATCATAAGTGGTGCGACGTTCCGCAACGGATGTCGGGTAAGCAGCCGCCGGCTTTCCGGCAGCATCGGCGTACGCCGTGCGCACAAGCCGCCCCGCACCATCATAGTCAAACTCACGCACAGCCACCCCGGCGGCATCCTCAGCGGGTTTACCGCTTGCATCCAGATTCACCCGGCGAATGACACGCCCGTCACCGTCATACTCAATCAACTGGCGCGCCACCCTGCTGCCCGGCAGCGCATGCAACCGCCCCTCCTTATCAACATATCGCGCCTCTATGGTCTGTCCCTGCGCATTTTTCAACATTTGCACATGGGGCACGCTCGGTCTGACCCCGGTACCCAGCAAACCCACCGGCTGAGGGGCAACCGGCTCAGCGGGATTTACCAACCCCGCGCAGCAGACAACATTAGCAGCCTCATCTCCCAGGTGAAACACCTTCATCACCCCACGTCCGAGCGTACCACCCAGCACCGCCACCACGGCCAGCGTGCCGGTATAGCCCCACACCTGTTCCAACCACCGCCAGTAACGGGGTGCCTGCTGCAATTCTTCCTCCTCCATATCTCAGAGGAAACGTTTCATCTGCAATAAGTTCGATAACAACTAGTCTGCCTTTCAACCACAGAAGGACCCCTTCTTTCCAAACAAATTCCCCTGTTTTGCCGCCACTTTTCGCGTTCATCCGAATCTTTAGCCTTGAAACCTCATCAAAAAGAGTATAGAATACCCGCGCGGAGCAGTAGAACAAGCTGATTCCGATAAACTTCCAACAAAATAATAAGACTATGGCAAAACTGACTGTTCGCGACCTCGACGTCGCCGGTAAGGAAGTCCTCATGCGCGTGGACTTCAACGTTCCCATGAAAGACGGCGTCATCACCAACGATGCCCGTATCGTGGCCGCCCTGCCCACCATCAAGTAT
>JAFQEY010000055.1 GCA_017398765.1 Akkermansia sp. | reverse complement strand
GCTCTGTGACGGCCTGCCAGGTGATGGGCATCATGATGGCGGCGCAGTTGGCCTTCATCGTGCAGGAACCCAGCGGAATCATGGCCTCGTTGAGGGCCAGATCCTTGCTCTCCAGGCGGCGGATATAGCGCATCATCTCCGTCTCGGAATGGAAAGCGTTGAAGCACTTCTCCTGACAGAAAGCGGAGGTACGGGTGAACTCCCCTGCCCACACGGCGGCGGCGGGCACCTCCCCGGCAGCAGCACCGAATGCGGCGCAGAGGGCGGCCACGTCGGCATCCGTGGTGGTCTCATCAAAGGAAACGGACACGGTGTCGGCATCGATGCGGCGGATGTTGTAGCCGGCGGTCAGCGCGGCAGCCACCAGAGCATCAGCCTGCCCCGGAGCGGAAACGGCCACTGTGTCAAAGTAATTGGCGGACACCACCTTCTTGCCGGCGGCGGTCACGGCGGCGGCAAAGGCAGCGGCGAGACGGTGAGCCGTCATGGCCACATCCTTCAGCCCCTGCGGGCCCTGGTACATGGCGTAGAAGGTGCTGAGCAGAGCGGTGAGCACTTGAGCCGTGCAGATGTTGGAGGTGGCTTTCTCGCGGCGGATGTGCTGTTCGCGGGTCTGGAGAGCCAGACGATAGGCGGGCTTGCCGTCCTTATCCACGGAGAGGCCGATGTAGCGGCCGGGCAGCTTGCGCTTCAGCGCATCAGAGCATGCCATATAAGCGGCGGCGGGGCCACCGAAGCCCATGGGGATACCGAAGCGCTGGGTCGTGCCCACGCAAACATCGGCACCGAAAGCGCCCGGTTCCTTCAGCACGGTGAGAGCCAGCAGGTCAGCTGCCACCACGCACAGCACCTTGGCGGCATGGCACTTGGCAAAGAATTCGGAGTAATCCTCCACGCTGCCCAGATTGTCCGGGTACTGCACCAGCACACCGGCAAGCCCGGCCACGGAAGCGGGATCCAGGGAGCGCCAGTCACCCACGATGAGGTTCACGCCCGTAGTCTCGCAACGGGTGCGGATAACATCAATTGTCTGCGGGTAGCATGTGTCTGCCACAAAGAAGGTGTTGCTGCGGTTCTTGGAGCTGATGCACAGGTTCACGGCCTCTGCGGCGGCGGTGCCTTCATCCAGCATGGAGGCATTGGCCACGGGCAGCCCGGTCAACCCGGCAATCATGGTCTGGAAGTTCATGAGCATCTCCAGACGGCCCTGAGCAATCTCCGGCTGGTAGGGCGTGTAGGCCGTGTACCAACCCGGGTTCTCATACACATTGCGCTGGATGACAGCGGGCATGAAGGTGCCGTAGTAGCCCTGGCCGATGAGGCTGTGGGCGGGTTTGTTGGCAGCAAGCACGCCGGAGAGCGCAGAGAGTGCTTCCTGCTCTGCCATGGGGGCATCCATGGCCAGCGGAGCTTTCAGGCGAATATCAGCGGGGACGATGGCATCGGTCATCTCATCCAGGGAGGAGAAACCGATGGTCTGCAGCATTTCCTGCACCTCAGCCTCGGAGGGGCCGATATGGCGCGGGATAAAAGAAGTCTGAGCGGTAATCATGATAAATCTTATTCTGGGGAAATAAAAAAGCGGCGGGCAATTGACGCAGTGACAATTGCCCGCCGGGAAGCTTGCTTTACTCGCAGAAGGCGGTGTAGGCCTCGGCATCCATCAGGGCGTCCAGCTCGGACGGGTCGGACAGACGCACCTTGCAGAGCCAGCCGGCGCCGTTGGGGTCGGAGTTCACCGTACCGGGCTCGGCATCCAGAGCCTCGTTCACCTCCACAACCTCGCCGGTAACGGGGCTGTACACATCGGAAGCGGCCTTCACGGACTCCACCACGGCGATGCTGTCGCCGGCGGCAAAGGAGTCACCCTCAGAGGGGAGGTCCACATAGACCACATCACCCAGCTCAGACTGGGCGTGATCGGTGATACCGATGGTCACCACACCGTCCACAACGGGGCTCACCCATTCGTGCTCGGAGGAGTACTTGTATTCAGCAGGATTCGTGCTCATGTTTGTATGTTTGGGGTTAAATGTTTCTGTGGGAAAATTACTTCTTGAGGAAAGGCTTCTTCACGATGACGGCAGCCACGGCCTTGCCGCGCACCATCACATTCACCGGGGTGCCGATTTTGCCAAGGGCGGCGGGCACATAAGCCATGCCGATACCCTTACCCAGGCTGGGGGAAAGCACACCGCTGCACAGCTCGCCCAGGGGCGTACCATCCTGCAGCTGCACCTCGTAACCGTGGCGGGGAGGCGCGCCCTTGCCGGTGTATTCGATGGCCACCAGAGCCGTGGGACGACCCTCAGCCTTCTGCTGACGGAGCACATCAGCACCAATGAAATCCTTGGTCAAATCACAGCACCAGGAGAGGCCGGCTTCCAGCGGGGTCTTCTCCGGGGAAAGGTCAGAGCCGTTCAGCGAGTAGCACATCTCCAGACGCAGGCTGTCGCGGGCACCCAGACCGCAGGGCTTGGCACCGCAGTCGATGACCTTCTCAAACCACTGCACACCCTTGGCGGCGGGGCAGAAGAACTCGTAACCGTTCTCGCCGGTGTAACCGGTGCGGCACACAATCACATCATCCCCGTCTGCATTGAAGCAGAGGATACCGTTACGCACGGGCAGCTCCACACCGGGGCAAAGTTTGGCGAACACCTCTTCACAGGCGGGGCCCTGCACGGCAAGGCCCACGTAGTCGGCACTCAGGTTGGTCAGCTCAATCCCCTCGGGCTTGTGAGCGGAGAGCCAGTCGTAGTCTTCATCAATCATGCTGGCGTTCACCACCACGAAGTAGTTTTCCTCGCCGAGACGGTAGATGATGAGGTCATCAATCACGCCGCCCTTTTCGTTGAGCATGATGGAGTACTGCCCCATGCCGTCCACCAGTTTGTTAAGATTGTTGGTGAACATGCCGTTGAGCCAGGCGGTAGCGCCCTCACCCTTCACCACGAACTGCCCCATGTGGGAAATATCGAACACACCGCAGGCATTGCGGACGGTGTTATGCTCGTCAATGATGCCCGTGTACTGCACCGGCATATTCCACCCCGCGAAGGGGACCATCCTGGCACCGAGGGCGATGTGTTTATCACACAGCGGCGTGTTCTTAATCTGTTCTGCGTTCATGGCGGGCGGGATTGTACGCCAACACCCCTGATGAGTCAAGCTTAACCTTTCTGCAAAACCGTTTTTGGCAGGATTATGCCGTCATCCGTTTTCGCCAATGCGATTTCCGCTTGTCAGCCATCGTTTTTCTGTGGTATTCTGCGTGCATGGAATGGTCGGCATTGTTGAGCAGCGCCCGCCTGAGCGGCGGCGGCGACACGGCGGGAAAACGCAGCGCGTTCAACCGCGATTTCGGGCGCGTGCTGTATTCCAGTGCCTTCCGTCGGCTGCAGGACAAGACTCAGGTGTTCCCGCTGGGGCGCAATGACTATGTGCGCACCCGTCTCACCCACAGTCTGGAGGTGGAAAACGTGGGCCGAGCCCTCGCGCTGGAGCTGCGCGAAATCATTGAGGAACGCGGCGAGGCCCCGGGAATTGACCTCTCCCCGCTGGGCGATATTGTGGCCACCGCCTGTCTGGCACACGATATCGGCAACCCGCCCTTCGGCCACTCCGGAGAGAAAGCCATCGAAACCGCCATTGCAGAGGCCATCCGCGCAGGCATCTGTTCCCCTGCGTTTGCGGGATTCCGTTTCGAGGGCAATGCCCAGGGATTCCGCCTGCTCACCCGCATCTGTGACCCTATCAATGGTCGCGGGCTTGACCTCACGACCGCCACGCTGGGTGCCTTCACCAAATACCCCTGCCCCCCGGCTGCGGCAGGTGCCACCCCCCGCCGCTATAAGAAATTCGGCATCAATACCGATGATTTGCCCACATTCCGCACCGTGGCAGATACCTGTGGCATGCCGGAGATTGCCCCGGATTGTTGGGCGCGGCATCCGCTGGCCTTCCTGATGGAAGCAGCGGACGATATCAGCTACCTGATAGCGGATTTGGAGGATGCGTTCATCTCCCGCATCATCAGCTACGACCAAACGCTGAACCAGCTCTGCCTGCTGGGCCGATTGGAACAGAAACACCGCGACCGCGCCGAAGAAGAAAGCCGCCGCCACGGCTCGGCCGCCGGCATCCACTATGCCCGCGCCCTGGCCATAGGCCGGTGCATCCGCACCCTCCGCCTCACCATGGAGGAGCAGTACAATGCCATGATGAGCGGTACGCTCACCACATCGCTCATGAAAGCCTCGACCCTCTGCGAGTATTACGAAGCCGTCAGCAGCTTTTCCCAGTGCCACATTTACAGCCACGAGAGCGTGCAGCGCATCGAAATCACCGGCTTCAACGTCATTCGCGGGCTACTGGAGCTCTTCCTGCTCTGGGTGGAGGATTCCGCCCACCCGCTCAGCCCGAAAATTGCCGCCATCCTCCACGCCACTCCGGAGGAAGCCGCCACCCGCGAATCCCGCTTTGCCCACGTCATTGATTACGTGTCCGGCATGACCGATTCCTACGCCCTGCAGACCTACACAAGCCTCACGGGACACGCTTAAGCAACAATCACTAATGATTAGCGACGGCGGCGCAGCATAGCCCCGACAATCCCCAGCAGGACAAGAGCTCCGTTACTCGGCTCGGGCACACTAACAGTTCGGTTAACACTCCACCCCAGTAACTCCAGAGCCCGCAAATCACTGTCTGACAATACAGAGTTAGCGGTGCCCCCCGGACCAAGCACATTGAGCCCGTTGTCGTATGACAGATGCTCCAGAGTATCCCCCTCAAGCTTAACTGCTGATATATGCACCCCCAGCTCTCCCTCCAAGCTTAACTTCCTGTCCGGGTCATACTGAATTTCCTCCCCCGTATAACTGTCAGGATTGGTAAAATCATCCCCAAAACACTCCCAGCCGGCAGCCTGCAATTCGTCCAAAGTGGCATATTGTGCATGAATCTCCCCATCTTCTACGGTAACGATGTGCTGACCGTCCAGTGTAACCAGCGTATCCCAGGTAGAAACATTGCCGGAAAGCATGGAAACTACATTGCCTGATGCATCATAGTCCTGAGAGTACAGGTAAGAATCCATTCCCAAACCGTGAGCGATTTCATGGGTCGCGATGTTTTGCATTTCCTGCACCGTGCGGGCGGTTTCATTCCAATAGTACTGACCGTAAATATCAAAACCATAGCTTGTGATGATAGGATTAAGAACAATGGCCATGTCTATGCTGTTATGCTCGGATGTCAGGATTTCTGACTCCCAGTATGCTCCATCCATCACCCAATCCGGGTCATAGCCGGAAGTTATGTTGTTATCACGCCAAGCCCACTCGGCCACGCTGTATATGTTGACGTTAGATCTGTATTCCGGTTCAAACTGCGTTGTCACTAGTTGCGTGCCGGCATAACCGGCCATGGAACGATCCATAATTCCTCCGGCGGTGGAAGCATCGTCCAGGAAAAATCCGATACGCAGTTTTCTGGCATGTTTTTCCGTATCATAGGGTGTAGAGATGGCATTCGTCCATGTATTGACAGCATTGAGCATAGCCTGTTTCAGCTCATCATTCCAATAGTATGTTTCGCTATCCTTCACATGCCCGGTTGTGCGTCTCGGTGAATCCAACCATTCTACCCCGGTTGACCGACCGAACATTCCGACCTCATCATTGCCGAAGAAGTACAAATCAAAAACACTGTTTCCCGTACTGTCAATGTCAGCAGCCATAACGGTTGCAGAGCATACTCCCACGGTGGTAAGGTGTCGAACTATTGAAGAGATGAATCCGTTCATGCAACTTACTCTACTCATTTTTTTAACAATGTCAAGAATATTTACTACCTGTCTGGTATGTTTATTGCATTTTATTTTCTGCATAACATGTCATTTTCTCACAAAAAAGCAAACACCGCACATGTGACATGAACGACAGGCCGGCGGATTTCTGGGAGACGACAAAAAGACAGGCAGAAATAAATGAGCGGAGAGTTACCGTAATTTCCCCAATTCTGACGCAGAAAGCAGGCGGGGGGCAGTTCTTTTGCTTGCGTTGAGGTAGGGGGGATGATATAGTGAAGCACGGTAAGTTCTGTTTACTTAAAAAAATGAAACGCACACTCGTTAAGCACGCATTAGCAAGCGAAACCCCAATGGAGGAAGTTCTGGTGGAAGGATGGGTTCGTACGAGACGGGATTCCAAAACTTTTTCCTTTCTGGAGATAAATGACGGCACTTCGCTGGCCTCTGTTCAAGTGGTGGCAGATGCGGGGATTCCCGGGTACGAGGACATAGCCCACATGGGGACGGGCGCCTCTGTCTCCGTTCGGGGGAGACTGGTGGAAAGCCCCGGCAAACAACGCTGGGAAATTCAGGCAAGCAGAATTCAATTAGTAGGCAAGGCTCCGGATACTTATCCATTGCAAAAGAAAGGGCACTCACCGGAATTCCTGCGCAGCATAGCCCACCTGCGCGCCCGCACCAACCTGTTCGGCGCAGTCTTTCGCACCCGCTCACGCATAGCGGCAGCGGTACATCGGTTCTTCCTGGAGCGTGATTTTGTGTGGATTCATACGCCCATCATCACCGCCTCTGACTGCGAGGGTGCAGGAGAGATGTTCCACGTCACCACGCTCGACCCCCTGGCAGACAACAAAAGCTACGATAAAGACTTCTTCGGCAAAGCTGCCAGTCTCACCGTCTCCGGGCAGTTAGAGGGCGAAACCATGGCCTGTGCGCTGAGTAACATCTACACCTTCGGTCCCACATTCCGCGCCGAAAACAGCAACACCTCCCGCCACGCCGCCGAGTTCTGGATGATTGAGCCGGAAATGGCTTTCTGCGATCTGGAGGGGGACATGGATATTGCGGAAGCCTTTGTCAAATACATTGTCAACACCATGCTGGCAGATGAGGGGGGCGATTTGGACTTCTTCAATAAATTTGTTGATAAGGGGCTGCGCGCCCGTCTGGAAGCCGTGGCGAAGCTCCCCTTTGTTCGCTGTTCCTACACAGAGGCCATTGAAATTATGCTCAAGAGCGGAGAAAAGTTTGAATTTCCCCCGCACTGGGGCATGGATATGCAGAGCGAACACGAACGATTCCTCACGGAAAAGCATTTCAAGTGCCCTGTCATCGTGTATAATTACCCGAAAGAAATCAAGCCATTCTACATGCGACTCAATGATGACGGCCGGACAGTTACCGCCATGGACGTGCTGGTGCCGGGAATCGGAGAGCTCATTGGCGGCAGCCAGCGAGAGGAGCGTCTGGAACAGCTGGAAGACAATATCAACCGCATGGGCATGGACAAGGCAGGCTATGAATGGTACTGCGACTTGCGCCGCTACGGCACGGTACCGCATGCCGGATTCGGGGTTGGCTTTGAGCGCCTGATTATGTTTGTAACCGGCATTCAGAATATACGCGACGTGCTGCCCTACCCGCGTACCCCCCGCAACTGCGAATTCTGATAAAGCGGAAAGAAGAGCCATGAAAACACGGATGGAAGAATTTGAGGAATGGGGAACCGAAGTCGTATTCGGTCGAGCCCGAGGTTTCCGCGCATGGCTCATGCGTTGCGTGCTGCGCTTTGCCTCTTTCTTCTTCTACCTGTTGGTCAAAATACGCCTCTTGCTCTTTCGCCGCCGCATCAAAACGGTACATTATCTGGGCACATTTGTAGTGAGCGTAGGCAATATAACTGCCGGTGGCACGGGTAAAACCCCGGTAGTGGAATACCTCTCCCGCACTCTGGCTGCGCGCGGGCGCAAGTGTGCCATCCTGACACGCGGCTACAAGAGTGCCGATCTGGATGAACCCCAGGTATGGTTAGATAAAAAGGGACGCCGTATCAAACGCCTGCCGAAAATTGCCAGCGACGGCACAACGCGTTATCTCTCGCCGCTCTATGCCGGGGACGAACCGTTCATGCTTGCGCGCAATCTGGACGGCGTAGCTGTGCTGGTAGACAAAGACCGCGTCAAATCCGGTATCTTCGCCATCGAACAGCTGGGAAGCAACACGCTTATTCTGGATGACGGCATGCAGTACCTCAAGCTCAAGCATGAAATTGACATCGTGCTGGTGGACTGCGGCTTCCCCTTCGGCACCGGTTCACTGCTGCCGCGCGGCACCATGCGGGAACCGCGCTCCAGCCTCAAGCGAGCCAGCTATATCATCCTCACCAAGAGCGGCGGCAAACCGCAAGATGAGCTCATTGCCACGATTCGCAAGTACAACAAGGTGGCAGATATCATTGTCTGCAATCATGCCCCTTCCTATCTGGAAAACATCTTCACAGGAGAGCGGCAGGAACTCTCTTTCCTCAAAGATAAATACGTGGCGTGTATGAGCGGCATTGCCCGCCCGGAAAGCTTTGAAGGGCTCGTGGAGGGGCTGGGAGCTCACGTAGAAATCCGACGTCGCTATCCTGATCACTACTGGTTCGACCAAGAAGAGCTGGAAGCATTTGTGGAACGCTGTGCCGACCGTGCCATGGATATCATCGTCACCACTGAAAAAGATGCCGTGCGCTTTCTCAAACCCGGAGAGATGGATGTTCCCATCTATTTCCTGCGTATCCAGATTGACATTGAACAGGGGCAGGAACACTGGGACAGAATGATTGAGCGCATTTGTGACCTGGGTAGCCCCCAACCGCCACCCGAATGGGGGGATGTGCTCTGACACGCCATAGCTCCCCCCGCACACACACCTGAAAATGCCCCCGGCACTTGCCGCGAAAGTGGGCAAGGCACTAAGCGTTGAAAGCTCAGGACTGTCGCTGTGCTTCTTCCTGAGAACGGATATAGGCAACCTCTTTTTTCAGCACGCTGCCGACACGGTGTTTGGCCAGATATACCTGAGCAACACTCACACCGAGTTTTTTTCTTACCTCTCCGGCACTCATACCACGCAGCACATTGTAATCAAATATCTGAAACTGCTGGGGAGAAACCCGCATCTTCACGCGCTCTATAGCGGCTTTCATGACATTGTTCTGCCACTCTCTATCCCATATTTTAGTGAATGTTTCACCGGAGGTATCAGGTATATCAGAAAGCGGTTCCCGCTGTGTCCCGTCGGCAGTGGGCACAGAGGCAGCAGTATCCTTGCGCCGCTGCCGAAACTGGTCATTGATGCGCCAACGCGTAATGTGCCAAAGCCACATCTTGAAGGAGCCTCTGGAGGGGTCATACATGCCTTTGACACTCTGCTTCGCAATGGTCAAAACGGTTTCCTGCACCACATCCCACGCTTCCTCTTCCCGCAAACCGGCTTTCAGGGCGACGGAATAAATAAGTCTCCAGTACGTGCGGTAGAACTCATCCCAACTCTTCTGATCCTTCCAATCCCCCAGGCGCATGATCAGACTACGCCGCGTGCGGGCGGCAAACTTTTCCAGCTCATCGTCCGTGGGTGTATTCAGATTCCGTAAATCAGACCGCGCCACGGCGCGATGTTATCATAAAAACCGGAATCTGGCAAGGAGCAAGTTCAAAAGAATCAAAATGGGAGTAAAATTCAAACAGGCCCCGGAATTCCCCCGCAAATGAGCCGCCCGGCACCCCCATTCTTCCGGCTTCACCTCATCAACGGCAGCTACCTTTGCCCTTTGGCCCTGCCATTCATGCTTTATCCCTTGACCCTCCCGGACTCACTCTTTTGATTCTTCGCTGGCACCTTCTTCCCCGGCGCGTACTGATTGGTTTCTGCGCTGTAAACTCCTCCAATATCCGCCCTGCCTCACCGGGAAACGATTCCATACGTGCGAAAATTTTTTTCCGCTCTTCCATGGCCGCAGCCAATGACTCCTTTGCCCCACCATACTCTCTGTCAGCAAAATAGCGCACATAATTGACACGGTAGCGGCATATTGCTAATCGCCATCCCTGAAAACCTGCGTAATCGTAGCTATAACGTGTAATGTTCCTGATGGGATTCTTGCGCTTGGTCATCTTGTACCTCCCTGTATACTCGTTCCAATACACAGGCATTATAGCGAAGCACAAACTTTCTAACAAGCTTATTTACACCACTATCTATTGTTGATACACATTTTACACATACGGACGCCGCGTCCGTATTGCACATTTGCATAACTTTCCTCATCAATCAGCAAGGGAAAGTATGCCGAATCGGGACCGGGCAGAGTTAGGTATTCAGGTATAAAGCAGACACACTCCCCCCAAAGGCAACAGGGGGGAGCGAAAAAGAGCAGCATAGGCCCCAACTCAGGGGGGCCAGGCAAAGCGGAACAATTAACCGCGCAGCTTTTCCAATAGCTCGCAGGCAGTGCGTACACAGAGCTCGCAGGGAACCTTGCCCTCGCCCTTGAGCCGGCGGCAGGTGGTGGCACCATTGGCAGCGTTAAAGGCCTCGCGCAACTGAGCTTCCAGCGCAGGCTCCACTTGAATGGCACCGTAGAGAGCACCGCATGTACCCTCCGGAGCACGCCCGCCGCCGCAACTCTGCATGGGTTCGAGCAAATCCTCACGGCCGAAGGCGGCACAGACGGATTGGGCACAATTATAGCGGTGGGGAGGGCAACGGAATACAGAAAGAGCACGTTCGGCAGCGTTCATAACACAGACATTATAACACAACGCGGAGAAATGTCAAATGTTCCAGATTCCGCCGTTACCCAATGCTTTCTGCAACGATTCCCGCAGCAGTTCCGGAGTATAGCCGGCGGCTCTCAACGAGGCAATGGAGCGGGCACCGTCCCGCTTGGCGAGGCGTTTTCCGGCATTATCCCGCAACAGGCTGTGGTGGCAGTATGCCGGCACAGGCAAGCCCAGTACGCCCTGAATAGCACGGTGAATGTGGGTGGCATCGAACAAATCCTCCCCCCGGGTCACGTGTGTCACCCCCTGCTCCGCATCATCCACTACGACACAGAGATGATAGCTAGCCGGGAACTCGCGTCTGGCCAGCACCACATCACCGAATGCCGTTGGTACACAACGCTGCGTACCGCGTCGCAAATCATGCCACTGCGGGCAGCCGATGATATCCTGCACCCGTTGCATATTAAGCCGCCAGGCGTGGGGCATGCCGGAAGCGATGCGTTCTGCAGCTTCATTCGGTGAGAGACTGCGGCAAGTGCCGGGGTACTGGTAGCCCAGGGTGGCATGCGGAGCTCGCCCCATCTCTGCCAGCTGAGCCTTGATTTCACCGCGACTGCAAAAACAGGGATACAAAACCCCCATGTCCCGCAGCTTCTTCAGCCAGGAGTTATATACCCCAAAGCGTCGGCTCTGCACCATCACCTCGCCGTCAAAGTGCAGCCCCAACCAGGCCAGATCTGCATGCATGAGTTCCAGCATTTCGGGGTGTTGCGCACGGGTATCTATATCTTCCACCCGCAGCAGACATTGCCCGCCGTGCGCGTCCGCCAGCTGCCGCGCCCGAAGAGCCGCCAGCAGATGCCCCACGTGGAGCGGGCCACTGGGAGACGGAGCAAAGCGGGTGATGACGGGAATACCACGCATCAGAATTGGGCGCGGAGTATCAGCTGAGAGACTCTCTCAGCTCCCTCTTTTGCCAGGCGGGAGCCCGGGTAGAAGCACTGAGCACGGTAATAACAGGCAAGCGCGGCTCCCGGTTCATCCCGCTTTTCAGCCTCTGCGGCCTGTTCCAGAGCCTCCACAAAGTCACGTCCGGCCAGAGCATACCGATTCAACGCATCCATAAAGAGCGGATCGGAGGCGTAGCGTTCATCTTCAGCCTTCTTTTCCAGCAGCATCTCATAGGCCATGCAGGGGCCCATGACTTTGTCCTGCTGCGCGGCTACATCAAGCTGCTCCAGCATGCCGTCTATGGTGCTGATGAGAGTGATGGCATCCCGATACAGTTCCTTGAGCTCCGGGTCAATGGCAACAACCTCAAATCTGCTCTGCTCATTGAAGATGGTGCGGAACTCACGGCGGGAAATCAGCGTCTTGAATTCCTCTCTCACCGGGTCCTGGCTGTCGATTGTCTCCAATTTTTTACGTCCCTCAGCCAGCTTGGGATTACGCGGCCAGATGCTGCCAGCCTCGGTAATGAAGCGGTTGAAATCATCATCATTCCCCTCCTGCAGAGCCTTAACGGCGTTGCGCAGAGCCAAATCGCTCTGCTGCTTCTTCGCCGCGCAGTAGCTCATAATCATGGCATCGTCAAAATCCTTGTCCAGAGACTTCATGCGGCCCGCAATTTCCTCAGCCGTGCCGTAATCACGGGCGTTGATTGAGGTGAGGACACGGCGGCGCAGGTTCCAGTACTCCGCAATGCGGCGGCGTTTTTCCGCCGGGAATGTGGAAACGGAAGACATGTATTCACCGATGGCTACAGCCTCAATAAGGTGTTGAGTAGCATCAGCGAGTTTATTCTGCTCCAGTAGATTGTTCACCGCTTCCATGTGCTGATCCACCTCTCGACGCGCAGTCGCCGCAGCGGAGGCAATGCTGTTAACGGTGGGAGGCATTCCGGCGGCATTGCGGAATAACTTATCTGCTTTGGAATCTTTTTCCAGCTTCAGGCTTGTATCTCCATCCCGAAAGATATGGCGGTAGGAATTGGCACCGATGAGCGCATGGTCAAAACGGCGGCTCAGCAGGAGAGAAACCAGCATGGACTGATAATTCACCTTGGACAAAGCGAGCGCGGCACTGCTCTCAGCATCATTCTTCACCTGAGCCGCCTCATGTCCGGCTATGGTTTTGGTGTTGTGGGAAATGCGCACGGAGTGGGTATTGACAGCATTCCCGCCAGAGGTCTTACCTTTACCATTGCCACGCGAGCTTGCAGATGGTGTTCTGCCTCCCCGCCCTGTGTTGAGATTGGTCAGGCGGTTGGTATGTGCCACCAAATCATCAATTTCTTTTTGCAGTTTATCGTTCTCGCGGTCGCGTTTTCGGTTATCAAACTGCACCGCCAGAGCACTGGCCATGGCACTGGCGAGAGCCCCGGCCTGCCCGCCGTCCGGCGGGTATTCATTCATCTCATACAGCCCGTGACCGATTTTGACCATATTTTCACCCCCCACAGCCTTGCCGCTGCGGGCGTTGCGCTGCGTAGCCCGCACCAGTTCCTCTAGCTTGTTGCGGTATTTGCGGGCATCGCTGCTTTCATCCGGGTTCTGCTGGAGATATTTTTCAAAACGGGCACGCACCACAGCATTGTTGCCAACATCAAACACACCGCCGTTGTAACTCACCGTATCAGAAGCCGGATCCAACAGGGGTATCTCCATGCCAAACAATTGTGGGGGACGGGGGGAGGAAGCATCTGCGGCAACCGCAGGCTGTGCCGCCGGAGCCGCAGGCTGCGGCACAGGTGCAGGTGGGGGTGGCTCCTGATTCTGAGCAGAGATGGGAGTGCACAGAATCGGTAACAGTATCAAATATCGGGATGGATGTTTCATCTTGTCTCTCATTTGCTTTCCACTCCGCGTACCAGCAGTACGCCCTTGACCTCGCGCTGATTATCCGTATGCCCGGAGCAGCACTTTACCTCAAAAATGAAGGAATCACCGCGGGTCAGATTCACCTTTCCGGCAGTACCGCTGCGCACCAGCAGAGGCAGGCGCTCCTGCTCATTGCCCGGCACCGAGACTGCCACAATGCGGTCATTTCCCTGAGATTCAATGTGCTCCACCCTGCCCTCTATATGATAAACATTGCCGATAAGGAGAGAGGCATTCCGGCGGTAATCTGCTACGCTGAACGTCTCCTGACGGGAAGCATCTCCACCCTCCCGCGCCGGCTTGAGAGCGAGTGCCGCAACAATCACTACCAGCAGCACCCCACCTATGCCTCCCAGCAGCATCGGCAGGTTGGAATTCCCCCTGCGGCGTCTGCGTTTACTTCTTCTTGCCATATTATAACATGCTTAAATTGTTAATCCCAGAAAGTACGGCGCACGCCGATGTATGCCAGCAACAGCCCCGCGACAACATGAATTCCCAGTACCGACAGGCAGAGATGCACCGGGGAGAACGAGGTCTGAACAATGCTGTTAACCGCCTTGAGCACCTCAGAATCCAGCCCACCCTGCACACTGCCGCTCCATGCCCAGTATGCAGAAATAAAAGGCTGGGTAAAACGCTCAACGGTCTCCGGCAATGCCAGAACAGCCCCGGAAAGCGGCAGCTGGAAACCAACCAGATAAATACTCAGCAATGAAGCTTGCTCCGGTGTGCGGCAGTTGGCGGAAATACCGAGACAAACGGCGGTCATGGCAGCATTGGCCAGTACCAGAAACAACAGGTGGTTCATGGCATCTCCCCGCAGCGGCCAGCAATACTGAACAAAAGCAAACATCCACACGCTCTGCACCAGAACCAACAGGCTCAGGTAAACAATGCGGGAGAGCACGTATGCACCGGGGGAGGCTCCGGCAAACTTCTCCTTTTCCAGAATCAGGCGGTTTCCCGCTACCTCACGCGCCGCATTGTTAGCCCCCATCAGCCCCAGCAGAATAACCTGGAACATGATGATACCCGAAACGGCTGAACCGACACGCGCCCGCACCTCTGCCTGCTCCTGCTGAGCCTGCACCTCTGCCATGATATCACTGCTCACGGAATCTGCCAGCGTCAGCAGCTGCTCCTGCCCCTTGCCGGAAAAAAGTGCCACAAGTATCGGGAATACAAGCATCATGGTCACTTGCAGCAGCAACTGAGCCCGATCTCGGTACAGCAACGTAAAACGCCGCCGCAGCATGGTCAGCACCTGGCTGAGGAATGGGGCGGGCGCAGCCACCGCTGCATCCTCTTGCGGCGTGACTGGTGGCGGGGGCACGCCGAGACTGCGGTATTTTTCCACATGCTCCTGCTCCAGACGCTCGTAGTAGTCCTCGCGGTGGGAGAGCCAGCTGGCATGCCATTTCTCCGGTTCCCGCATCGGCAGGCGCCCATAGATATCCTCAATGCGTTCTGCGCTGAAATAATGCGGCATCACGGCTGCCGGGCCATGGTAAGCGAGATAGCCGCCGTTCATCACCATGATGCTGTCATATAACGCAGCCTGAGATAAATCATGCGTCACGGAGATAACGATACGCCCCTCCCGGCGACTGAGGCTGTGCAGCAGTTCCACAATTTCCTGCTCAGAGCGGGGATCAAGGCCGCTGGTTACTTCATCGCACAGCAGCACATGCGGGTGTGACACCAGCTCCATGGCCAAAGCCAAACGCCGCTTCTGCCCACCGGAAAGCAGGCTTACAGGGCGGTCGGATATCCCATCCAGCCCCGTCTCGCAGAGCACGCCGTCGATAAGACTATCCAGCTCTTCCCCACTGCAACCGGTGCGCAAGCGCGCAGCATTCTCCACACACTCATCCACCGTCAGCGCATCATAAGCAATACTGAACTGCGGTACATAGCCTATCTCCCCCGGTTCAAAATCTCCATCTTCGGCCAAATCTCGCCCGCACCAGTAGAAAGAACCATCTGTCGTATCCTTTATTCCGGCAATGGCTTTCAGCAGTGTTGTCTTCCCGCAACCGGACGGGCCGACAATTGCCGCAAAATGTCCGGGAGGCACGCAGAAGCTCACCTGATTGAGCAAGTGCACCGATTCTCCTCCGGATTCGACCTCAAGGCATATATTGCGAGCCTCCAGCATACCGTGTGTGTAAACAGTTGGTTATTTTCGCGCATAGTACCAAATTCACTATCCTTCTGCAAGAAAAAAAACCGCACCCGGCAACTGCGGATGCGGTCTTGAAAGAACTTGAGGATTTCCGAATCAGGGCTTGATAACGGAGGCCAGCACTACCGTGCCGTTGAACGGCGTGGCAACATTGGCAGGCATCTCCACCTGGCTCAGACGCAGGGATTCCTGATACTTGACACCGGAGATATCAGCCACGATGGCGGCGGGGATATCCTTCACGGCGCACTTAACCGGCATGGAGTGCACAATCTGATGCACCACACCACCCATGGCCAGACCAACGGGCGTGCCCTGGAGCTTGACGGGAACGCGGGTCTTCACCACCGTATCGGGAGTCACGGCGCAGAAGTCGATGTGGGAAACGGCGTCCGTCAGGAAGTTGCGCTGCACGTCCTTCACCAGAGCCAGCACTGTCTTGCCGTCAACATCAAGATTCACCAGAACATTGTCAGAAGAAGCAGCGTTGAGCAGCGTGCGAACGTCTGCCACGCTAGCCTGCACGTTCACATTGCCCTCCACGGCACAGCCGTAGATGACACCGGGAACGATGTTCTGAGCACGAAGAGCGTTGAGCTTGCCGGTGCCGACAGCCTCACGCTTGGTCACTTTGAGAGTATACTGAGTCATGATAATGATTCTATATATTGGAAATTGTGGTTTGTTTGGAGTTCTTCCGACGTCGGTGCGCGTGTTGTATTGTCACCCGCCGGGCTTGTCTCACCCAGGCCAGCGAAAGCAAGGGTGGACGCGCATGATACACCTTCGTTAAGAAATGTCAAGCAAAATCCTGACAAAAGTGATTAAAAAAGCGGAGCAAATACCTTTGGGCGTTTTCTGTGTTGTGAAGAGACTAAGCCAAAAACAGGAACTCGTTAATTAGTCAGCAAGAACCGGCCACACGTGTTGTGTTTTGTTTGCGCGTCCAAAATAATTTTCCGGAATGTGCGATAAACGGAAGAATCCAAGGAACAAATCTGCACATTAACCTGAATGCTAATACGTTAAATATAAAAACCAGAAAGGCTAATGGTATATACATTTCGCGCACCAAAGTTGCATACTGAGTAAAATATGCTTGATAAAGTTTACCCAATAAAAGGATTACGCCGGCATGGGTAGCATAGCTCAAAAAGACGGCATAACTATATTTTGCCGCAAAACGGACAACGCAAGGACATACTCTTGAAACACATGCCATAAATGACAACAATAAAGCAGCAGCAACTATGTCCAAACATGGTATTGAATAATAATACTTACCTATAATGACAATAAACAAAAGAGGAACAAAAAGGTATACAAATATCTTCTGCAACACATCTAAGGAAACCCTCCCGGCACATACACCACACAGAAAAATAAAAAAAGCAACAGGACCGGGCATAGGCAAATGCGTCAGAAGTTCGCAATGCCAGCTGTTACCACATAAAGACATAACGAGACAAACAACCGCAGCAATTTCCGGAGAAAACCGCCATATTGGCCAAAAAACAGTCATGTATATAACAGCTAAAACAAACCACAATGGATAATCTGCACAAATGAAGGAACCGGCACCAATACCAAATACTCTTCCCCATGTTATTTCGTCATTAAGTCCGAATGCAAAAAGACCATTCCATATAAAATAAGGAACAAGCAGTGCTACAATTCGATACAGCCATTTCTTGACAGTCATGTTTTTTTTCGTGAAATAACCGGCAAGGAAGAAAAAGACGAAAAGGGATGCTGCAGGTTGAAACAAGAACGATAGTATTACTGATGACAGGCAATGCTCATCTGCGACAGGTAGCTCTGATGCGGGCATGTGAATCATAATGATCAGCAACATAGCCAGTACTCGCACCGATTCAATCCACTCATTTCTTTTCGTTCCCGTATTTCCCATGGCTCGGGTACTGTACAGCATTTTTAATGCGATATTTTTTTAAGACTTAATATTATTGATGTTATGCAACAACGACTGCTGATTTTGACTGGATTAAATTTCGTTCCATGTGCCTAATAGCCTATAAAACCCATTTTTTGCTGTACATCGCATTAAAAATGCTATACGCACCCATCTTATCCGCAAATAAACAACACACACAGAATACAGCATTGAACCAAGGCATAAACCGTGGTATGGTAGCTGCGCATGAGCACTGACACATACCCCCGCATCCGCAAGGTCATGGTGCTGCTGCTGGCGGCCATTTTTCTGGCTCAGTTGGGACACGGCATCTGGGACTTACTCTTCAGCAACTATCTGAGAGATGTTCAGGGGCTGGATGCCGGGCAGCGCGGTTTTCTGGAGCTGCCGCGTGAGCTGCCGGGGATACTCTGCTTCGTGGTCATCTGTGCCCTTTTCTTTCTGGATGAAATTAAGCAGACCATACTGGCATGCATTCTGGCGGCGGTGGGAGCGTTCGGATTCATGCAGCTGCAGGCAGATTGCGGCATGGTGACGCTCAGCCTGTGGATTATCACAGCCAGTCTCGGCGCACACATCCTCATCGGCACCGTAGATTCCATTGTCATGCACACGGCGCGCCCGGAAAACCGCAGTCTGCGGCTGGGGCAGATGCGGGCACTCGGCACAGCCGCCACGCTGACGGGGGCTCTCTACATTGGAATCAAGTGGAAATTCAACGATAATTTCGCGGTGGATTATGCAATTATGGGAATCATGATGCTGCTGGCGGCAGTGTTGCTGAGCTGTGTGCGCGGCACTCAATTCCCGGCACGCCGCACCTGGAGAGAAAGTTTTATCATCCGCCGCGAATACGGGGTGTACTACGGCCTGGAGATACTGCACGGCATCCGAAAGCAGCTCTACCTCACCTTTGGCTATTGGCTCATGGTCAGCACCCTGGGGCAGCAACCCTCCGGCATAGGCTTCATCCTGCTGATAGCAGGTATCATCGGGCTCTTCACACAACCGCTCATCGGCTGGAGCATCAAACGCTATGGTGAGCGCCGCGTCACCATCTTTGACAGCGTAGCACTCTCCGTCCTCTGCCTGGCCTACGCCTTTGCCCCGGGACTATTGCCGCTGGGCTGGGCGGTCGGGGTGGTGGGCACCTGCTTTGTTCTGGACAACCTGCTCTTTGCCATGGGCATGGCCCGCACCACCTACATTGCCCGCATCTGTGGTGAGCGGCGAAACGAAATCACCCCCTGTATCTATACCGGCATTGCCATCAACCACGTGGCTTCCATTGCCTACGGCATCATCGGCGGTATTATCTGGGAGATGACCGGCGGGCCACAGGCTGTGTTCCTCATCGGCGGGCTGGCGGTAGTTGCCGCCGGATTCCTCGCGCGGCGCATGAGATAAGGATAAGCCATTGGCGTTCTTGAAATAAAGACACATCTGAAAAGGCAAGAAAAAAGCGTTCCCAACACATTAGCCTTGCCTGTAGCCGTTTTTAGTATATAATAGCGCGCACATCCACAAGCGCGCACTTATGATTGAACAGTTACGCAAACGACTTCTCGACCGGGAGCATCCCGTTCGCATCCATCTTATCGGAGTAGCCGGATCCGGCATGAGCGGACTGGCTCGTATGCTACTGGAAATGGGCCACAGTGTCAGCGGCTGTGACCGCGTCACCAGCACGGAAACGGAAAAGCTGCAACAGGCAGGACTTGTATTCTCCAGCCCGCACAGTGCCGCAGCTGTGAGCGATGCGGAAGTGGTCATCTACTCCTCCGCTATCCGAGAGGAGAACGTAGCCCTGCATGCCGCTCGACAGAACGGTTGCCTGTGTCTGCGCCGCGCGGAATGCCTTGCAGCCATTCTCAACAACAAGAAAGGCGTGGTCGTAGCCGGCACGCACGGCAAAACCACCACCTCTTCCCTGACGGCACACCTGCTGCGCGAGGGGCGCATGCGCCCCTGCCACTATGTGGGGGCGGAAATCCCCGTGCTGGGTGCCAATGCGCACTGGACCACGGACAGTGAATACCTGATTGCCGAAGGTGATGAGAGTGACGGCACGCTCGTGAATTACCTGCCGGAGCACAGCATTATCCTCAACATTGAGGCGGAGCATCTGGATTTCTACCGTGATTTGGACCACATCAAGGAGGTATTCCACACGCTCTGCCGCCAGACCCGCGGCTCTATTTTCTACTGCAAGAGCGACCCCGGCGCGCAGGATGTCTGCTCCCAATACCCCAACAGCATCTCCTACGGCTGGCAGGATGCCGACTATACTGCCACAAATGTCACCGTGAAACGCGGGCGAACCCTCTACACCATCAACCACCACGGCACACCGCTCGGACGCGTGGAACTGGGTATCCCCGGTCGCCACAATGTCCTGAATTCTCTGGCTGCCACTGCCGCCGCTCTGGAAATGGGTTGCGATTTCGCCAGCATTGCGCGCGGGTTGGTGAGCTTTGCCGGGGCCCGCCGCCGTTTTGAGACCAAGTATCTGTCACGCGACTACCGCATTGTAGATGACTACGGCCACCACCCCACGGAAATTGGTGCCACGGTACAGACCGCCCAGAGCCTGAAGCCTGGGCGTCTGGTGGTGCTGTTCCAGCCGCACCGTTATACCCGCACTCAACTGCTGAGGGATGATTTCGGGCGTGTGCTGCAACATGTGGATAAGCTCTTTGTGGCAGATGTGTACCCGGCCAGCGAAACACCCATTCCGGGAATTTCCGGTCAGACTATTGTAGATGCCGTGAAAGAACAGGGACCGGCCGATGCCGTGTTCCTGCCCAACCTGGCTCTGGCGCACCATGTTGTGGGCAACCAGCTGCGCCCCGGTGACCTCTTCATCACCCTGGGTGCGGGCAATGTGCATGAAGCCGGCACCAAGATAGCTCAGGATTTGCGCGTGCTGGCGGAAATGCAGCAGGAATGCGGCAAGAACATCCCCTGCCGGTTGTACGAACCCATGAGCAAACACACCACCATGGGCGTGGGCGGTGAGGCTCAGTACTGGATTGAACCTGCCGGTTTTGAGGACATGCAGTCCGTTGTCAACTTCTTCAAAGACCGCAACATCCCCGTCCACATCGTGGGGCGCGGCTCCAACCTTATCGTCCGCAACGGCGGTATCCGCGGGGCTGTCATCCACCCCAACGGCGGAGAATTCGATAAAATTGAACTGCAGGGCAACAATATCGTGGCAGGCGCGGGTGTGCGGCTCAAGAAACTGGCAGCTTTTGCCGCTGCCAACGGACTTTCCGGTTTTGAGTGGATGGACGGAATCCCCGGCTGCGTGGGCGGAAGCCTCCGCATGAATGCCGGTTGCCTGGGCGGCGATATGTGGCAGGTATTCCAATCTGCCATCGCGCTGGATGAAGACGGAGAACAGGTGGAGTTTGACCGCAACAGCATGGCAACCCCCAGTTACCGCTGTATCCCGGAATTCCGCCACAACATGGTCATGCAGGCGACCTTTGCCGGCACCCCCGCAGACAAGAAACAGATTGAAGCCACCATGGAGGATTTCCGCAACCGCCGCAAGACCACCCAGCCGGTAGAACCCAGTGCAGGCTGCACCTTCAAGAACCCGGAGGAAATACCTGCCGGCAAGCTGATTGATGAACTTGGTCTCAAAGGCTTCTCCGTTGGCGGGGCTCAAGTCTCTTCCATCCACGCCAACTTTATCGTCAATACCGGCAAGGCGGTAGCCACAGATGTAACGGAGCTGATAGATGCTATCCGCGCCAAGGCTCTGAGCGAGCGCGGCATCACCCTGCGCACAGAGGTTCAGGTCATCGGTGACCGCGATACGGAATTCTGATTTCGACAACTCACAGTACCATGAAAAAACTTACCAAAGATACACGAATCGCCCTGCTCATGGGAGGTCCCGGCTCTGAGCGAGATGTTTCACTGGCCTCCGGCAACGGTGTACTGGAAGCCCTGCGCAGTGAAGGATTCACCCATGTGACCCCGGTTATCGTAGACTCCGAACGTCCGGCTATCCCGGAGGGTACGGAACTGTGCTACAACATTATCCACGGCACCTACGGTGAGGACGGGGGGCTGCAATCCTATCTGGAGGAACTGGGGATACCCTATACCGGAGCAGGCTCTGCCACCAGCCGCAACTGCTTTGATAAGGTACTGACCAAAAAAGCCTTCGTAGCCGCCGGTGTTCCGACCCCGCTCAGTGAGACTATCACGTCAGAGCAAATGCCGACCATTCCCGTACCCTGCGTCATCAAGCCCCCGTGTGAAGGGTCCTCTGTGGGCGTGCAGATTGTGAAGGATGCGGCAGAGCTGCCCGCAGCCGTGGCAGAAGCGGGGAAATACGGCAAAGAGCTGTTGGTAGAAGAATATATTGCCGGCAAAGAGCTCACCGTTGCTATTTTCAATGGTACAGCCCTGCCCGTCATCCATATCTGCCCCCGCTCCGGCTTCTATGACATGAACAACAAATACCCCTCCATGTACGGCGGCGTGGGTTCAGACTACATCTGCCCGGCTGACATCTCCGAACAGGAGACCAGAGATGTGCAGGAAGCCGCCTTGGCTGCCTACAATGCTCTGGGGGTGGAGGTATATGGCCGCGTAGATGTGCTGCTGACGGCAGAGGGCAAGCCCTACGTGCTGGAAATTAACACCATTCCCGGCATGACCGGGGCATCTCTCTTCCCCAAGGCTGCCGCTGCGGTGGGCATTTCCTACGGGGAGCTCTGCACCCGCATAGCGGAAGTTTCCCTGAATCAGCCGCGCGGCTGATTCAGCCACTGCGCAGCACACGGCCGGCATGAAAAAAGGCAACAGATACCGCCGACAAGGCAACGTCAAACTGCTGGAGAAAGCACTCTCCGTCAGGGATGCGCTGTTCAGCAGGCTGGCCGTGCGCCGCGGTGCCAAACGGCTCCGCAAAATTTTCCTCCTTCTGCTGCTGATTGCTCCCATCTGCTACGGCATTTACAGGGGAATCGCCTACACCATTGAAAAAGCATACAGTCTCAGCATTGAGCGCGTTGAGTTCGCCTCTTCCCGGGGATTCATTAACAAGGAACATGTCATGAACATGCTGGGCATTGAGGGGGCCATCAACATGGCTACCTTTAATGCCTCCCACATGGAAAAAACGCTTACTGACAATCCCTGCATTGAGTCCGCCCACATCCGCGCAGAGCTGCCGGATACACTCAGCATCGAAATTGAGGAGCGCATCCCCATCGTTTACGTTGAAATGGAAAATGCCGCCGGAAAAGGGCAACGGCAAAAACTTTTCATGGATCCGAAAGGGTATCTGTTCCCGGTCATGCCGGAATATCATAGCCGCGTCATGGAGCTCCCCGTGTGGTACCTCAACTCAGCAGATGTGGACAAGTTCGAATCCGGTTCACGTATCAGGGAAGAACTCTACCGCCCCATTACAGACCTGGTAACGGCACTCAATGCCTACAAGCTGGCTCAAATCCCCTCTGTTCGGGAAATCTTCCGCCCGAAAGCCTGGAAAATCATTCTCACTCTGGAAGGCGGCATCAGTGTCATCATGCAGGTATATGACATTCACGCTCAGATTGACCGTTTGTACATGATTCTGGAACATGCCCGTGCAACCGGGAAAAAACTTTCCGGGGTCAACGTCATCCCCTCCATCAACCCAACCGCCACGTTTATTACTCAGCCTGATAATTCAGCAGAATCTGCTGAAAAGGAAAAAGATAAGAACAAGGAAAAACGCCTACGCAGAAGATAATACCTTTCTTTCAGCATTCTGCGTTTATTTTGCTTTTTTTTAGTAAACCGGCAGGAATTTGCTTGTCATAATCTGCAAAATATGATAGATTCTGCGGACGCGCGTGTCCCGGCTCCAGATAAGGGACAGTGATAAATTTACCGAAATCAAGACCGACAACATGTTCAAAAAAGTCACCACCGCACTGACCGCCGCTGTAGGGCTTCTGCTGACGGCCACCGCCGTGCCTGCACATGCTGCCAAGGCTAATCCCCATGCTACCAGCAAAGGGTTTATTCCCCCCGCTGCTCCCAGTCCTGAAGCCGCCCCCGATAAGGATTTACCCAATCTTGGGCGGGACAGACACGGACTGCCGTTCTACCACCCCAAGCAGATGAAGCGAGTGGTACGCACCACCGCCTACACCCACTCTGAGAGTGATCACCTGGCTTACGGGCCCAAGAGTGCCTCCGGTTCCTACCTGAAATACACGGACGAGATTCGCAGTGCTGCTGCAGACTGGTCAGTTTATCCCCTGGGCACCAAATTCAAAATCAAAGGTGAGCCTTACATCTATGTGGTAGATGACTACGGGAGTGCTCTTGTCGGAACTGCAACCATAGATATTTACCACCCCTCCAAAGCACTCATGCGCCTGTGGGCAACACGCATTGTCGAGATTGAGGTGCTGGAGTGGGGCTCCCCTACCCGCAGTATGCAGCAGCTGGCCGGACGCCGCGGCTACAAGCACTGCCGCCGCATGTATGCCGCGCTTGAACGACAAATGCAGGCTGCACAGAATAAAGGCTGATTACTATTCCTCTTTTTTCATACACCAAACAGCTGAAATCCCATGTGGATTCAGCTGTTTTTTTGATTCAATATTGCGAGAGCCTCAGACTATCTGCCATCACACTTTGCAAGCGAAACTTATATTAGTTTATGCCTGATTATTGCATTTTGCGTTAAGACCTAATAAACTCAGCTAATGCGCCTTCACAGGCCTCTGCGTTCCCACGCCGCAGAACAAGACAAAGGAAGCTGACAACTCCAGGCAATATGAAAAAGCATATTTGTGAAAGTATAAAATAGCCGTACTCAGCTCCCGAGGCCCGACCGGAATAGGTAAAAAGTTTGCACTAAGCAGAAAACGCTGAATTACCCCCCCCAATGTGTTATCTGACCGCGTTACAGCATTGCCGCAAAATCACTCACTCCCGCCGAACCGACCTTGCTACCGTCAGCACATATAACATGGTGCATTTTCATTTTTTTACAGACAAAAGAATTACAAAGCATAATAAAAGAATGCTTCATACATATCGGTCCGCTAATCCGAAAGATTATTCAGATATTTTAGTTCTGAACCGAAATATGCACCAAGAGACAAAAGTAACAAGCAGAGCAATTACCGTGGCTGTATCTATCTCCATACAAATTCGGCACTCCGGAGCATGCAGTAAATAGCAGGTACAAACTGTGGTCATAAACAGAGCCGGAAGCAATGCTATGACGTAATGCCTCTTTTTATTCCTCAAATAGAGAGTAATGCACCAGAGCGTCAGGCATGCCAAGGTCTGATTTGCCCACCCGAAATAACGCCAGATTACGGAAAAATCCATGCGGGAAACAATCATGACCGCAGCAAACAGAGGAATGGCAAGCGACAAACGGGACAGGACGCTGCGCTGAGAAAGGTGAAAAAGATCTGCCAGCATCAGCCGGCAACTGCGCATAGCTGTGTCACCACTGGTAATGGCGAGAACTATAACCCCCAACACTGCAACCGTGGCCCCGGCACTGCCCAGAAGACATTTGGATGCCTCGTTAATAGCCAGAGAGGGGTTCTTAAGCGTTAATTCAGCCAGGCTGATTTGCTCTCCACCCACGCTGAAAATTACCTCACGCAGACTTAAGCCCACAACAGCCCAAACCAATGCCACAAGCCCCTCCACAATCATGGCTCCGTAAAAAACGCGCCGCAGGTGGCCGGAATCTCTCAGGCACCGCACCATCATGGGGCTTTGGGTGGCATGGAACCCGGAAATGGCACCACAGGCAATCGTAACAAACAACATGGGCCACACGCCTACCCCTTTCGGATGTTTGTTGTGAAACATATCCAAGTCCGGCAGTATCTCATGACCGCTCAGCGGCAATCCTATCAACAAACCAAGTGCCATAAACAGGAATAAAGCCCCGAACACGGGATATATCCTCCCTATGATGGCATTTATCGGCAATACGGTAGCAAGGAAATAGTAGCCGAGAATGATTGCACCCCAGGACACGGCGGAAAGAGAGGCGGCAGGGAAAAGAGCCTCCAGCATTCCCGCCGGTAAGAGAGTAAAGACAACGCCCACCATGAGCAGCAGAAACACACACATGATGTTCATGAACAAGCGCGCCGTTTTGCCCATGACTGAGCCCATGGTTTCCGGGAGATTGCATCCACCCTGCTCCGCAGAAATCATTGCTGCCAGAAAATCATGCAGAGCTCCGGCAAAAACACAGCCTAAAACAATCCACAGCAGCGCAACAGGACCAAACAGACAGCCGCTCACCGCGCCCACAACCGGACCAAGTCCGGCGATATTCAGCAACTGAATCAGAAAAATTTTCCACGTAGGCAAAGGGACAAAATCCACCCCGTCAGCGCGGTTGGTACATGGCATAGTAAATTGCTCCGGCAACCCGTAAATCCGCTCTGCAAAACGCCCATACAGAAAATAGCCGCCCACCAGAACCAGCCCGAACAAGATAAATACGGTCAAACCAAACATAACGCCTCAGCAGCTTACACCTAAGCGGCAGATAACTCAAGCCTATTTCCACCTCATGGCAAAAATAGGAGCAAGGCCGCCGCAACGCGGGGAACGCTTACTCCTGCGCATCTTCCGGCACGTCAGAATCTGCCTCAAAATCGGACTCTGTGGGTTCATCCTCCGGCAGGGCCTCATCATCGAGACTTGAGCTGCCAAGGGCGGTTTTGGTACTGTTGGTACTGGTATCGACAGAGGCAGAACCGGGCACAGAAGCAACGGCTGAAACATCCGCATCCGAACGGCGAAGTTCTACGGGTACAGTAGAGGGGTCAAAGGACTCCTTGTTTACCCACAAGGCAATTGCCCCCTCTGCATACGCGCCGTACATGGAGTTCGGATCCAGATTACGCATCTCAGTATACAGGGCTCTCAGTCGCTCAATGGAAGCATTATTTCGGCGCAAATGCCCTGCATACGCGGCCATCATCTCCTGACGCTGCCGGCGAGAGTAACACCCATCAGCAATCATGTGGCGAATATAGGCATCTGCCTCGGCGAAAGACATGGTCTGCAATTTTTCCACAATGGCGATAGGGTCAAAGGAAAGGCGAGCCCCCAAGCCTATGTTGTCTTTCATGTTGCCCTTGTTATCGCCCAAATCGGGCATGGCAATGTTTATATTGGAAGCCTGAAGAAGCAAATCCGCCTTTCGCGAACCGGAGGCGGAAGCTGCTTTGGACAGCAACTTTTCCTGAGTTATGTAAGCCTCCACAAGCTCATTCAGTCTGGCAGAAGCCGCCTCTACGCTCTTCATGTCAGCAGCCCCCTGCACAATGCCGCGCAGTTTGCCATCCTTATCCACGACCGCAAGGCAGGGGTAGGACCAGATGCCACCCGGCAACTTGTGCTTACCCATAATCTTTTCCACTTCCTTCTGCTGGGCAGGGGTGGGATTCTGGTACATGGGGACCACCAGAAAGACGCACTTACGCACAGCAGGCATAATCTTGTTCTTTTTGATGTATTCCTCATGAATCCTGGTGCTGAATTTATCATAATCAGCACCATACGCGAAAATAACCACGGGTTTCTCTCCGGCTTTGGAAAGAGCATCCGCATAGCTGCGAACAACAATTCCCTGCGCCACGGAAGCCCAGCTCCCCAGCAGCATGGCAGACCACATTAAAATCTGACGTAACATAACAAACGGAATGATTAACGTTCAAACTTGCCGTAGGCATAGAATCCCACTATACCGGGCTCATACTTATCCCCCTCACGCAGCATGCGGATGTAGCTGCACACGGGCTTTTCCTTGCGCAAATCAAAGCGGATAATGCCCCCCTCAATAGAGCCGTTGCCTTTGACTCGCGTCCAATTCTGACCGTCAGAAGATACTTCCAGGTAGAACGGGCGGTTATTCTTGAGTTGGTTTTCCGCAGATACACACACGACACCGGAAATTTCACTCTTCTTCTCCAGCATAAGCGTGACACCGGCCTTACCCTCAAACTTACCGGGCATCATGCCGCCATTGCGCTGAAGTACCCCCCAATGGAGACAACTGGTGGCAACCTGCCCGGCACCCAGCGTAGTCGCGGTGTCAATAAGGCCGGTTTCAGACACAACTCTGCCCGGGAACGGGCGGAAACGCTGTTGCATCTTACCGGGGAACTTGGCTTTGCACTTGCGGTAAGCGAGTTTGCCCACGGCCTGAAACACGCGTCGGTCTTTGTTCTTCGTAGCGGCGTTTATTGCTTCACCCAGTGTTGCCCAGGTTTCATCCATGTCCTTTTTGGTTCTTCCGGTGTGGCTGCCCATCATCCGCACCAGCATATCAGTAAACTCATCCTGAACTTTTTCATCTGCGCTCAACTCTCGGGAAATGAAATTAAGCCCCCAGGTCAGCACTGCACCGGCATATTCAGGTTTACCCATGAGCACCCTGACTACCTCTCGCATATAAACCTTGCGGTCATCATCGTTATCGTAAAAGGCAATCTGAGCGTCCAGGGTCGGGTTGATATCCCAGCGGTTCTCCCCCCAGCCATCAAAATTCTTGAACAAGCCGGAATACATCTTGTTCAGCGTGGCGCGGTCCTTAACCATGGGCACCAGATTGGGATACACCTTACGCACCAGCAGTTTGGATGCCGCATTGTAATGCTTTTTGCCGAGACCGTCCACAATGTAGTCATGCAGACGCTTCCACTTATCGTAATCCTCAGGAGCCTTGACTTTCAAGTATCCTGCATAGCGATTGAGCGCAGGCCAATTGAGGGGTTGCACCTTGACTGCCAGCTCATAACAATTAAATGAAGCGGTCATCTTACGCCGCGCACCCAGGAAGTCAGCCATGGCCACCAGCTGGTCGGCAATCAGCGTGTTGAAATAATCCTTGTACAGATTTTCCGTCAGAATCAGGAAGTCCCACTCACTCTCACGGAAGAACGTTTTACCGACCTGGTGCTGCCAGTAGATAGAGTTGCCACGCTTCCATTCACCATTCACGCGCATGGCATACGCGCAGTGCCCGGGTTCTCCCATGCAGGTGGCGGGAAGCCCATTGGCAAGAGCGGCAAATGTGGCATAGTGAGAAAGCGCACCGCATACGCCGCCGATTTCTCGGTAAGCCCAAGCCGTGGTACCATTCACATAAGGAAGAACAGGAGCCAGATACGCAGACGAGAACACGGAATCACCGGCCACGTTGCGGAGGCGGTATTGCAGCTGACCTTCCGCACCGAGATACTGGGCGGAGGGAAGCCGGATATTATCCCGCATCCACGCCAGATTACGCGGTTCCCCCCAGTTACCCACACGCTGCTGCGGCTGAGCGCAACCGACAATCCAGCGCATCTCCCAGTAGCGCCATGTGTCGAAGAGAGAATTGAGCAAATCATCCTTGTAACTCGTACTGTAGTATTGGTAACGAGCCATTAAATCCTCCTGGCTCCAGTTTTCACGGGCAAATTCAAGCGCAGCGATGGTGCCTACCTTGTTCAGAACCGGGTGCCGGAAATCCTCCGCATGCTTGCGGTATATCAGCTCCATATTGGTGAGCGACTCCTCAAGTGCCACAGAAGGGCCGGAATAGAGGAAACCACATATCCAGCGCAGGTCATTCGCCATGGCTGTCAACATTGTACGGCCGGCGGGCAAGGCTGCCACGCGGCGGAGTTCCTCAGAACCGGTGCGGCGTATCAGGTTGATACGAGCCAAATCCATCCGGTTCACAGGATGCTCCATGAACTTCAGGATTCCTTTTTCATCCAGATTACCCAGTCTATCCAGCACTCGCTTCGCCAACAGCTGATACAGAGCTTCGGGGTCATCCCAGACCCCCGGCACCAAATCTGTGCTCACATACGGCTTTTTCTCCTCTTTTTCCAGGATTTTGGCAATCCGCCTCACATGAGCCAGAGAAGTGGTATACTGAGCATGAATCCGGGTTTCCGGCACTTTCTTCTGGCGCGGGTCCTCCGGCACATCCTCCTCTGTATAGGCATCATCATTCTGCGCATTGAGCACCTTGCGCTTATCCTCAGGCGTTTTTTCCACCGTAGTCACCTTGGGGACTTCCGGAGCATCGTCAACCTCCTTGTCAATCCACTCATCCCTTGTGACGACATCTGTCTCAACAGGTTTATTTTGCACAACCGCCTGGTTTCGCTCCACCCGAATACTATATATGATGGGATACGCAACAAAACCAAGCGCAAACAAGAGCCCGGTTGCAACTAATAACCTGATGGAATTTGATGACATAAGCAATCTTACGGCAATTTTACATGATTACGCTCAATGCAGACAAGCAGGCCAGGCATCACTCATTCCCCTCCTCTTTGTCCTTTTTTTCAAGAGCATTAAGAGTTGTCCTTGCGGTGTAACGGATAATGGAGTCCTGATGCTCCATCAGTTTCTGCACAGCAGGTATAGCATCATTGGTTCCGTTTGTCTGCAAATATCGGAGGATGAGATTCAGGTCTTTAATAGAGGCTTCTCCCTCCATAAGTTTCAGCAGTCTGGGCTGTACTCTCCATGACAATGCCTTAATCTGTTGAGTCCAGGCCATGGGATTGCTCAGCCAATAAGTGATAACGGGGTCAACCATCTTTTCCGGCTGCTCCGCAATAAGATAATTGGCAACACTGGGCAAGACCTCTTTTTTCGCCTGATAGCGCATATTGAAGTAATTGAAACAAATGGCGATAGCCTGAGAGTCCTTGCGAGGGGCGTATGTTACCAACGCGTCAATCAAAGCCACCCAGGTATCCTGATCCTGAGACCAGGGGTCACCCAGCACACGCACCAGAGCATCACGAATCTCCGTTCGCAGCATCTGGACATCCGCATTCTTGAGGGAGCGTGCAGCCACGCGTATGCGCATGGCATCCAGGCACTGCAGCTCGCTGATATTGGCCGTCACAAATGATGCGTTCAGCGGTGAGCTGAGCACCTCTGACGAGAACTTGCACACCAGGTTTGTTTTCTCGGCATCGAATCTCACAATATAGAGCCCCTTGGCGGCATCAGAATTAACAATGCTGCCCAAACGCTCCGCCACAGGCTTTGCATTGCGAACGGAAGCATTTGCAACAACATACAGAATACCATTGGTGCGAGTATACGCTCTGGTATACTCTGCATCCAGCAGGCGGGTCAGCGCATCGCGCACCAAGCCCCGGACAATCGGGTCCTGATTATCCATGAAAAAGGCGTAATGAGTTGCCCTCGGCATTCTCTTTTTCACCTCGTAGAACACATCCAGCTCTTCCTCTGTGACAGGTTGCACGATATCGTTATCTTCCTTCTGTTCAATATGTTTTACTGCGGCAAACTCTGAATCTTCCGAATCACCTCTGCCGGATGTCCAAAGCATCGGGGCCGCCCACCCCAACCCCAGCAAGATAACGGAGACAAGCAGCATGGCAACTTTGAAGCGGCGTGTGGAGAACATCAGCAGCAAAACGCTGGCTAAACTCAACAGCAGAGATATGGTCTGCTTACCGGAAAGTTCCATACCTTCCACGCCCCAATATATCATCCCCCTACTGTCGAGGAAAAAAATCAATTGACAGAACCCATAAATAAACAGGCCCACACAAAACATAATCTTGCCGGACATGTTGAACATGGTACCGTTCTTGTATGATTCAAGCAGTTTAGCCATGCGGGCATGCTGCCGTTTCGCAGCAGCCTGCTGTCTTTCACGAGCAACCTCAACCTCCGCAGCCTCCATGCGCGCTGCAACTGTAAATTCCTGATTAAGGCACGACGGACACATCTTCTGACCGGCGCGAGACGAATTAAATTCCCTTCCGCATTTGGAGCAAACGTTACTCATACGCTCATAGTAACAAAAATTCGTCAAATTGCAAGTCAAGAAATTTCGGAAGGAGGCATCCGTGGCTTCCGTGTACACCAAACGTTCTTGCCTTGAAAAGTCAGGGAAAACATGCTAAACTGACGGGCAGATGGAGCAAAGGCGAATACTGATTGCTGAAGATGACGAAGCTATCCGTGAGCTGCTGGCGGATTTGCTGCGGAGTGCGGGGTATGCGGTACATACTGCAGCAGATGGGAGGGCGGCTCTGGAGAGCTTGCTGAGTTATCCGCCTGATTTAGCACTACTGGATGTAAATATGCCGGAGATTGACGGATTCCGCCTGCTGAAAATGATGGCGCGAGAGTGCCCGGGCACACCCAGCATCATCCTGACAGCTCACGGCGAAGAAAAAGAACGGGTCAAGGGTTTGGAACTGGGGGCAGATGACTATGTGGTCAAACCTTTCAGCAGTGCAGAACTTCTGGCTCGCATCGCTGCCGTATTGCGTCGCTCGGTCGGGCGGCAACTGCCAATTACCCGGCAACTGCGGTTTCCCGGCGGCTCCATGGATAGTGCTACGCGAAACATCACAACAGACGGGGGTGATACTATTGCGCTGACGGAAAAAGAGTTTGAACTTTTCCGCTATTTTCTCACCCACCCGAACCGTATTCTCCCACAGGAAGAGCTCATGCTGCGAGTCTGGGGAAACCGCGGCGGGTTGGGCCGCTCACGAACAATTGCGGTCACGCTCACCAGACTGCGGGACAAATTACCCCCGGAAGCAGCACAACGTTTTGAAAACATCCGCGGACGCGGATACCGCTGGAATGAAGTATGAAGAAGAAACCACTCATTATTCTGTTATTATTCAGTCTGTTGACTCTGAGTGCGGCTCTCTGGCAGGCATACGAAGCTGCTACCCTCAATTCCAGGCTGGAAGAAATTGACCGCCGCGCACAAATCAACCGGCTGCTGGAACTGAGTATTCCCCGTGTGCAAGCGGAGCTGAATCGGCTACTGACATTGGAGCGGGATAAAATAGCTGCCGAGCCTGACTTTTCGCTGGCGGTCTACCCCATGCCAAAGGGAGGAAAAGCGGATTTCAACTGTGGCTTTTTTCTGTACACACCGGGGGCTTTACTGGTGCCACCGGGGGAAGATGAGTTCAGAAACGCACTCAACAGTGCCACCGTCGTCATGAACACCATGCGCCGCAAAGCTTTCAATCCCTCTGCTCCGGTCTATGACCCGAATCAGACCTCTGCCTATGACCCGCGCACGCAACTGCCCGTATTCGGTGTGTATGAAGTCAATGACCCGGACTTCAGCAAACCCATGAAAGCGACCGGGAAACCCGGGCCTTTTTTTGCGTGGCATCATCTCAAAAACCTCGTCTACATGCGCAGTGTTCCCACCACGCACGGGTGCGCAGCAGAAGGCTTCATCATAGATGCGGATAAGCTGATTGCTCATCTGTTGCCACTGGTGGAGAAAGGATTGAAAGGTGCTCACATTGATTTCACCCGGCCGGGAGAATCGGCCAATCTAAATCCCCTTCCCCTGGTGCTCCGCCCCGGAGACCATGTGGAATTACCGGATTCAAGCGCCAGGCGGCAAGCCATGAGCGGCACGGTTGCCGCCACCTGGCTGATAACGCTCATCAGCATCGGCATCATCTTCGGGCTGCTGGCGTTCTACACCCGCATGGAACGCCGACGCAGCGATTTCGTTTCCGCCGTTACACACGAGCTACGCACGCCGCTCACCAGTTTCGCTCTCATCACAGATTTACTGCGACGCAAAAACATACCCTCTGACAAAATTGAGGAATATCATGAAACGCTTTACCACGAAACACGCAGGTTGGCGCACCTGGTAGAAAACGTACTGAGCTTCGCCCGCCTGAGTCGGGGAAAAGTACGCGGCCGCTCAGACAGTGGACTCTGCCGGGAATTATTGGATACAGCCTTCAGAAAAATCACCAAACAGCTCCATGAGGCCGGCTTCAAAACACATGTTACTCACGACAAGCGCTGCGACATGGTAACGCTACACACCGATTTACTCTCTCTGGAGCAAATTCTTACCAATCTGGCGGACAATGCCGTCAAATACGCTGCCACCGCTGCAAGCCCGACCATCAGCATCAGTATGGTGCGGAACCACAACATGCTGGGAATACGCTTTTCGGACAATGGCCCCGGTATCCCCGAAGAGCTGCAGAAGAGCCTGTTCCGCCCTTTCTCCCGCTCAGCCAAGGCTGAGCAGGGGCGCAAACCCGGCGTGGGACTTGGTCTTGCGCTGGCAAGAGATATGGCGCGCTCCATCGGTGGTGACCTCGTGCTGGAGAAAAGCTCTGATTCCGGAACCACCTTTCTGCTCACTCTGCCAATAGGCGATAAAGTCAGCTGACCGGAAGTTTGGGAAGAGGGGTGCGTGAATCCCCCGACAAGAGCCGCCCCCACCCCGCCGGGCTTCTCCGCCGGGATTACCTTCTCCGATACCCCACACGGCTCCTGTCAATCGATACCGCGAGGCACTAACCGCCGGGTACAGTAGCACTTATTCCTCTTTCTGATCAGGCAAATTGCCAGCATAGCGCATGCGCATCAATGCATCGTAATTATTCTTAAGGGCAGCATAAATAGACCCCATAGCAGCAAACAACACGTCTTTATTGAGAGCTCCGCCATCCACATCCAAACACCTTTGAGACATCAACTGACCGTCATTCGGATCGATATAGGACTTATGCATGTATTCAAAATTGGACTTATTCAGCAACACGCACGCCGCCTCACGTTTATTCTCCGGCATATAACACTCCGCGCCGGCAATCATATTCACAAGCGAGTTTTCTTCAGACACATAAATCTGGAGTGAATAAGGCGGGTTGTTTGACATGCGGCCCAAATCAATCAATTCTCTATTATCATCACAACGCAGCTCATACTTAAGCTCAGCGGCATCCAACAAAGCCGTTACATTATTCAGTAAATCTGACATATTTAATCTTTCCTTTAATTACACACACCTTTGTTTATCATGCAGCCATTCCTCGCCACAGATACACCGTCATTCTATAGGATTATGTTGAAAAAATGCAAGTCTAAACTTGACATACTGGTCATTTTCCTGTCATTTTACCATCTACGTAATTAAAATCACGAGACTAACAAGGCCTCACGATTCACGAAATAGACAGCCCCCATGACACAGAGCAGAGCCCACAGGTAATCCCACTTCCACTGCTCCCCCATGTAAAAAAGCATGAAGGGCACAAAAATGCACAGCGTAATGGCTTCCTGCATAATCTTGAGTTGAGCCAGAGAAAGCCCCACTGAACGCCCTATATGGTTGGCAGGCACCATGAAACAATACTCAAAAAAAGCCAGTCCCCAGCTCAGCAGAACCAGTTTCCACCACGCATGGTCAGCACCTTCTCCCGGTTTCTTCAGGAAACCATACCACGCAAAGGTCATGAACAGATTGCTGATACACAGCATGCCGATGGATAATGCCAGTTTGTACATAAGACTCAAGCGCGCGAATGATACTCCTCTTCCACTCGAGTGTCAAGGAATTATCTCACCGGACTCCCCGCAACGCAGCACAGCACCGAGTCACCGGGGAAGCGAGACTCGGTGCTTTGTATATTGCCATTGTTACCAAAGCTGAAGATACTGATTCAGCACATCCGGTATACAGATAATAAGCACTCCCGCGACAACCAATAAACCACCAACCACGATGAACAGATTGTTCCCTGTGGCGGGAGGCGGCGGCAGCTCATCATCAATATTAACATTCTTCCGAAGCTTATTTTTCTTGCGTTTTTTCTTTTCGGGATGAGGCACCGGAGAAGCTTCCTGCGGCTGCGCGCTTTGAGGCAAAGGCTCCACCGAAGGAATTACAACCGTTTGCTCCGCGGCCTTGTCCGGAACGGAATGCCCCTGAGCTGAGCCAAACAACTCTGCCAGAGTCAGCCAACTATCCATACCCTCTTTCCAGGCCTTTGAATCCGGCGGGAAAGTGCCATCTGCCATGCCCTTAAGAATGGTCTCTTCCGTAAACGGGCCCGTGGGGTTTTCACCGGGCTTACCTACATAGTACTGCGACATCTTTCTACTGAGGTTTGTGTTTATTTAGAAATGTTCATTTTATGGGTGTTTAGTCGGCAATGACCTTTTTTTTCCTCGCATTGCTCCTGGACTTGCCAAGGAGAAATAACCCCAGAAGAACCATAACGGAACCGCCGATATAACAGCCAAGTTCGGCATTTTTCTGTTCTTCCTGACTAAGATTCCATAGTTTTTCGCCGGAAGTATTGCTACTTTCATCTTCCAACATATCTGTTGAAAGCATTTTTTCCTTGGAAACGTTCGAGGCGGCATCTCCTTTTTCCGGCGATGATTGCTGCAGATAGGGTTCTACCAATTTGCGTATTCCGTCAGAAGGCTCTAACTCCAACACCAATTCTCTCACACTGGTTGTTTCTCCGGGCGGATTCAACAAAACGTTTACATTTGAGTACAATTCTCTCAATTCCGCAGCCGAACCGCTCTTGACAACGTTATAGACAATATCATAGCATTCTGAATGGATAGCAACATCTATGGACGAAGCCGCGCCGGATTCCAGCAGGATTTTCACGATTTTCTGTTTTTGTTGCAGCACGGCTTTTGCCAATGCGTTAAGGCCGAAATTGTCCGTAGCGTTAACAGGTGCCCCGGCGGCTATCAACATCTTCACTATTTCCGGGTTACCTACATCTACGGCAAAAAACAGGAGAGATGAACCATAGGTGAACCACACGCGGGGGTTGAATCCGGCGGTGAACCTGTTTTTCATAATCTCTTTTTCAAATAGTGACCCGCATACCTGAGCCTCAATCCGGGAGGCGGATGCCTCGCGGAACGTGTCTCTGAACCCGGCATCACACATCTTGACCGACATGCCTTTCTGAATGAGATACCGCAGCGTGTCCACATCCTGCCGAGCGATAAGCTCTACCAGTTTTCCAAATTGATCCTGTGTTCCCAGGTTGAATATCTCATTGATTTCAGCTTGTTTTTTCTCTTCAGCTGCACGGCTGATTATTTCTCTGACTTTCGGAGAAGAAGCATAATCAAGAGCAGTTTTTTTGTTATTATCTTCAGCGTAGATATTCGCACCGTTCTTTATTAACGCCTCAACAAGCTCTGGTTTTCCTGCCTGAACCGCCAGCATAAGAGCTGTTTGCCCGGAATCCCGCAGCGCGGCATTCAGATGGTGATTTTCCTGAATGAAGAGATTGACAACCTCTTCCGGCTGGTCTCCGGAAATGGCGGCCATCAGCAGTGTCATCCTATCCTCATCAGAGTAACTCTTATCTGCACCTTTCTCCAATATCAGCTCAACAATCTTTTTATCCAAACGATTTTTTTTGAGCGCAACAAGTAAGACGGCAGACAAATCCCGCCCCTTGGGTGACTCCATTTGCCGAAGCAGCTCAACAGTGCGGCTGAATTGATTACTCTCCAGCGCATCCGCCAATTCCTCCCAGCTCTTATCCTGCTCCTTTTCCAGCCAGCGCCTGGCATCATAATTGCCATCCTCTGCCGCTTCCTCATAATACTCTACCGCTTTTTTACGGTGCTCCGGGGTGCAATTTTCAGAGGCCAGCAATTCTTCTGCCAATTTGACCAAATCAGCATCCGAGCCATCGCGGGCAATTTTTTCTCTGGCCGGCAAATAACGGGAAAGCGACTCACTCTCAATGGCGGACTGAGCTTTCTTATGCCCCATCCGGGCAGCCTTAACCATGTAAATATCCGCTTTTTCCTGAGAGAAACGGCCATCCCAGTATTTTTCATCCACCGTAGCAAGGAAATAAGCGGCTTCTTTGTCTTTGCGCTCCTCCACTTGCTCCTGCCACCAACTCAGCGTATCAGACAGCGGCAAAAGTTTGATTTTTTTCAATGCTTCTTTGCGCTTGCCCTTATCCGCCTCCATGGCATCCTTGTACAAATCAAATGCCTTATATGTACTCTTACTGACCCCCTTCCCCTGGCGGTAACAGTCACCCAGCAAGAGCATGGATTCGGCATCACCTTCTCTGACAGCCTTTTCGAACCATCCTGCGGCAAACTTATAGCTACGTTTGTATCCGTACAGACCACGGTAGTGAATAAGCCCCAACTTACGCATGGCAACCGGGTCATCGTGTTGTCTTGCCCTGTATTCCAGCTCACGCATTCCGCCCTGTGCCTGAACCGTGCTGCACAGTCCACCCGCGCCCAAAGCCAATAATAACAACGGATAAAATAATTGATGAACGTTCATTTCTTCAAGTTTGTTACTATTTTCAATCAATGACAAATACCGGAGCATAGGGAGCACCTTTTCCATCCATGTGCTCCACCAGCTTTCCATTCGAAAACTGATACATTTTATCAGATTTTTTCGTTTTCAACGGAACATAGTTTCCTTCCTTATTGACATATCCAACCAATTCGCACTCTTTGCTCCGCATGCGATCAACAGATTCCATGATATCCGCCGCATAATCCTTATTGGCAACAGATTCAAAGAACCTGTTGATTTTTCGCTCTGCTTCCAGAGAGTGCCGCTTTGTCCAACAATTCTCAGCCAGAGGTATTTTATGCCGAGAAAGCCACTGGGACAACTCATTGAACGCGGCAATGTCCTTCCGCAGCTGCGCAGAAAGCAATACCCCGGAGTCCTCTTCATCCACACAATCGAGCATCTGAACACAAAGCCCGAAGAGATAAGCCCGCGCCAGGGGTGAATAGGTTTTATCATTCGCCTTTGCCAAACTGCTCATCAGGTTAGTGGGTAAAAGCACACAACGCTGTAAATCCATGCGGCTGATACCGACATTGGCTCGCAGCGTCTTCATCACCAACGGTATATTTTTATACACGCCGGTAATCTTCAAGGCTTCATCGGAGAGTTTGCCATTCGGGGTTACCTCTCGCACATAAGGGACGTCATTCACCTTGGATATCTTGCCGATGTAGACCTTATCGCCACAAATAATCTGGCGGAATTTGTCTGACCAGTGAGCCCCGGACTCAGGGAGCGTCATTTTGTCCACAATTCCGGAGTATTTTGTTTTGTTAAAATCAGAGAACAGGGAAGCTTTGCCGGAATATACCTGCCGAATCCGCTCCAGTTTCGACCTGAGCTCACTATCACTCATGCGAGCATACTTTCGGCTCAAGGCATCCGCCCGCATGCGGAACAGGATATCAGGCAGCCGGTGTGCAAATGATGCCAGCATATCGGGAGTACAACTCCCGGAAACAGCCCCCAGATATTTCTCACATTTGCGAAGCGTTCGTATATATTCATCCAGCGTAGAGCACTGTTTGAGCTGCTGATCAAGGTTTTGGTACTCCTGCAGTTCATCACGCAGAGCAATCAGGCGGTCAAGCATCTCGGAGGGCAGCTCCAGAGAGCTCATATATTTCTTACACTGCTCTATCGCTTTGTTCAACTCCCTTGCATCCTCTACGTTTTGGAATAAAACTCTCTCTGCCCGTTGGCGGAAAGCCTGCTGAATAACCGTATTTTCTTCCCCGGAGAACTCCATAATATGCCGCAGGCCAACATACTCCTTATATTGGTTAGCTAACACCTCCAATCCGACATCTCCGGGAGGATTGCTATACTTGTCAAAGGCTTTCTGTTTTAAGCTGATGACTTCACTGCAAAACTGCTTATGTTTTCGAATCAACTCAGCAGAGGGCGTAAGCCCGAACACATTGGCCAATTCTGAGAGCAAGGTTTCACCCCTGCCGATATTCTCCAGCAAGGTTTCTGACTGAGACAAAGAACTTTTTCCCAGATGCTCATCCAACCACTTCTCATACGCTGCCACATTGTCGGCGTGAACATCGTATGCTTTGAGCCAGGCACTCGCCCGGTTCAGCAGCTCAGTGTAACCGGCATCCATTTTCTTGTAAATGTAAGCCATGGGGTACGCTTTATCCACCAGAACCCGTGTTCCCTGAATATTTTTGTTCGAGAGCACTTGTGCCAGCTCCTGACAACGCGTTTCCACGCTGGTGTGGGCATAAACACACAAACCGCCAGCGGCGGCAAGCAGGGCCAAGCCCCCCCACGTAAAGCCACGCAACACCAGCTTCTTTTTCTTCTGCTCCTGTTGCGCACGCATGACCTTTCTCATGGTTTTGTCTATCTGCTCCACCAGATAGTCAGCCTCCGACACCTCGGTCAGCTGCCGGGTTCTTTCCCGAAGCAGCTCCAGCTCAACGCGGCAATTCTGCAATCCCTCACGCAAAGAAACTTTCTGTTGCAGTTGTTTGTACTCATCCGCCAGTGTATTGAATTCCTCATACTGCTCGGATTCGCGGCATAATTGTTCCCACGCCTCATGAGCACCCGCTATACCCGCCTGTGTCTCAGGCTCAAGCACCAAACCGTTTTTCTCTGCAAAATCCTGTATGGAAGAGGCCTTTTCATGGCGGGCGAAAGGTTCCTGTATTTGAGAAAACTCATCTATCAGAGCTTTGAGCTTCTCTTTAGTAACTCTGGTTTGTTCTGCCCGATAAATAGCCTTTGCAGAGGCATAGTCCGGCAGCATTTGCAGATACTCATCCGACGCATAACGCTGCAACTTCTCCAGCATGCGGGTAATTTTTTCCACCTCGCCGGAGGCTACCGCCTCTGCTAACTCCGGAGCGTAACTACTTGCAAGGCGTTTACCGACAGCGGTCTTTTGCGCGACAGCCTCACTATCCTCCGGATCCAGTTTCAGGATTTCCTCCAGCAAGTCGAAAGCCTCCGCATCATTGTGAGCCATGCACGCTGAGCGGTAACGCTGATAGAGCATTTTTGTGGCAGATGCTTCCTTTTTCTTCTTCTTTTTTTCTCCGGAAGCAGCACTGCCTTTTCCACCGGCAGTCAGAGCGGCTAATTGCTTAGCGGCATCCTTATCTCCCGGATCAGCCTCAAGTATGCGTTTCAGGATACGTACTGCAGCGGCTTCATCCTTGGTCAGTGTAGCCGTACGCAGCTGTTTGTATAAATCTTTTGTAGCGGGTGTTGTCATTGTTTCTTCTGTTCTTGCTGAGGATTCTCAATCAACGGTGCCTTATCGATGATTCTGTATTCCAAATACTGAATCATACCGTCTACTTTACCTTTTTTAAAGATAATCTCGCATGTACCATAGTGTTTCGTTAACGCAGTTTCATGCTCTTTTTTCAGGGTTTCTTCTTCTTGCCCTAATTGTTTTACCTGAGCTCTTGCATCTTCCCATTCAAAGAAAGGTTTTGCTGCGGCTTTGACACCTTGCAAACGCTGTATCTCCTTTACGTTTTTCTTCTCTTCCTCTTGGGCGATTCGTTTATCTAGTTCCTTGCGAGTAAAACGTCTTTTTCCGCTTTTTTTACCATCAAGCGAAGGGAACTCCTTATCTTTCAAGGCTTCCTTTTTTTCCTTCAGAATATTGCCGGCAGCTTTAAGTTCCGCTTGCTTCTGCAACAGAGCTTCCGGAATGGGTTCTTCATAGTTTTTCTTCTTCAGCTCGGTACGGTCAACCATTTCTTTGTTACCTATCCACAGAGTCGACCCGCTAAGCGTAGCTTCCCTCTTGATTACATCACTTTTCTCCACCATCGGGGTACACCTTACCTTAATCTTTTCAGACGCCCAATCAATCTCCACTTTAACTCCAGAGTTAACCTTTAATTTAAACTCTCCGGGTTTGAGTGTATCAGCATCAGGAGAGGTCGGGGTTTCTGCAGCAGCGGCAGGTTTGTCGGTATCCGCAGGCTTCTGGGCATCCTCAGGCTTCTCAACAGCGGCAGGCTTGTCAACAGAGACAGGCGTGCCGACATCCGCAGGATTGTCGGCAGCGGCAGGCTTGTCAGCAGCCGGAGTGTTGTCGGCATCCACTGGCTTGTCAGTAGCGACAGGCTTACCGGCATCCGCAGGTTTGTCGGCAGCGGCAGTATTGTCGGCATCCGCAGGCTTCTTAGCATCCGCAGGCTTGTCAGCATCTGCAGGCTTGTCAGCATCTGCAGACGGGGCATCTGTCGGGATATCTGACTTTTGCGCTGTAGTCGGCTCAGGCGGTTTAACATCCGTAAGTTTCGAGCTCTTATTTTCCTGCTGTTGAGTATAAACCAGGAATCCGACAGCAGCAATACCTAAGCCTATAAGGACACCGAAAAGAACGCCGTTGCCTTTGGATGCAGAGTCACGCGAAACAGTCTTACTCGCCTTGCCGATGGCGTTATTCGGCACCGGGAACTGCGGCTCAGCGGCAGGATAATATGAGGGCGGAGGAGCCTGATACACAGGCTGAGCAGTGGGAGTATACGTGGGGAGCGGCGTGGGAGCCATCACCGGCATACCGCCAACAGGCAATGCTGTCGGCATCTCCGGACAAACGGGTGCAACGGCCTCTGCCGGTGCTGAATAGGGGACAGACTGCTCAACAGGGAGAACCTCCGGGGGGGGCGGCACCATCCCCTCCTGCACCTGCAGCAAGGGCACGCCACTGCGGGGGCGCACTCCGGCAGACTGTTGCGCAGCAGAGAGACACACCAGCGGACACACCTTGCTGCTGAGCGTTTCCACGGAGGCAGTGGTAAAACCTTCCCCCCAGCCGTGATTCCCCCGCAACATGGCGGATTCGTGAAGCAGGCGAAGCTCTTCTCCCGCAGCGCAGGTGGCGGGCAGGGTCACATACCCCCCCATCGCATACTCCGGGGCAGAAAGCCAGCGGGCATTATCCCCCTGCCCTGTAATTCTCTGCCAGACATCGGTTCCGCTCGTGACTTCGGGATACACTTCCGGCTCATCTTCCAGCCACGCAGGATTTCCCTGCCAGGTATTCAGCCAAAGCCCACGCAGAGCCAGCAACACCCCGGCCGGGGTAGAGGCACTCATTCCCGGGGCGGCGGCATCATCATCCGCCATGACCCAATGGTGCGCTATGTGGTTGGTGCGGCGGGTATAATCCACACCGCAATCCGCCACGCGGGAAAAGACGTGGTAAAGCATCTTCCCCATTCGGAATACGCTGTAAAATTGCAACTCAGTCACCCCTGCCGCACGGTCAAAGGTGCTGATACGTTCCAAATAAGCTACAAGAGGCTGGGGGATACGGCGGGAGCGAGCCACCGTACCGAAACCGGTTTTCCCTGCTTCCAGCAGGCGGGGGGCACTGGTGTAAACGAGCTGAAGCATACGATTGGGTTAATTTTATACTGAGGGTATATAATCAGGTGCCAGCAGGCTGAGCATCCACAAGGTTGCATCACACATGTAACGCGGGGCAATTCCGTTGGGGTCGGGGCCGATTCGGGTAACCCCAGTCAACTCATCTTCAAAAGTTACCGGGGAACAGCCCAACTGGGAGATTGCAAAGTAGCGCACATTGTCAGAGATACTCTCAGCAGTCGTACAAATAGCCGGCTGTATCTTCATCATCAGTTTACGCAAACGCTGAGAATTGGCCTCCACATTTTCACGAATCAGCTTACCGTTTACCACAGCCGGCAACAGAGGCTTACCGCCACCCTCCGGCGTGGAGAGGTAGTCTTCCCACAAATCGCATTTCCCGATAAGCACAGCAAAAGGTGTGCTTATCTGCTCACCCGGGCCGGTGTTGAGAATGGAGGCAATGCGAGACTCCGTTTCAGCCATGATGATGGCCTGCTGGTCCAGCTGCATCCCGTTGGAATTCAGCTGGGGGTCCTCGCGGTGCGTAATCAGCTTGCGGAAAGCCGGGCAAGAGGTCGGGTCAAACAGGAAGAAAAGGCCGGAGGCCACCGCCACATGCATGGCCCCGGGGGAATCCTCATTATTGCGCCCCGGTTCAAAATGCTCCCCGGCATTATCATAGAACACCAGAGACAGCGGCGGTTTCTTGCTCTGCATCTTGGATAAATTAAACACGAATGGCTTAGGCAATTTAACCATGCGACCATGGCGGTAAAATTCCTCATAGAGAGCACCTTCCAAGTCTGTTTTGGAGAGGTATGCCTGCTGAGGCGTAGCCGCTGAAAACAGGCGGTTACTCACATCGTTGAGCTGGGAATTGCCGGCGGGGTCCGCATCTCGCCATGCCAGATTAAACTCCGGGGCTACCTTGTAGGCCATTTCATGGATAAAGGAAGCAAGATAATACGATTTTCCGGAGGAGGGTGCGCCGATGATAGAGAAAATCATCTCCTCAATTTCCAGAAAACGCGGCGGCAATTTATGGCGGCAATGCGGACAAGCTAAATGCATGCAGGGCATTCCCTTGTCATCCAGAGCCTGACCGCGCGCATTGAAGCGGGTTGCCTGGAAACGGAGCATGGCATCACGCCCCAGTACGGGGTCACCCATCAAATCCGGGTGACTGGCAATGCTCATGACATCGCCGGCATCAAATCGCAACCAACACACCGGGCAGAGAAAACGCCCGCTGTGCTCGTCTATTTCAGGCATTTCATACTCCTCTTCCTCCTCTTCGTCATAAACAGCGGCATTCGTTTGCTGCGGCTGCACGGGCATGACAGGCTGTTGCGGCTGCACGGGCATGACAGGCTGTTGCGGCTGCACGGGCATGACAGGCTGCTGTGGCTGCACGGGCATGACAGGCTGTTGCGGCTGCACGGGCATGACGGGCTGCTGCGGCTGCACGGGCATGACCGGCTGCTGCGGCTGCACGGGCATGACGGGCTGCTGTGGCTGCACGGCATAAAAACGCCTCGCCATTTCCCGGAAAGCGTTCAGAGAGCAATAATTATCCTGCCCCATACCGGTCATGGTAACCCAGGAAGCCGGATTCAGGCGATCAGCCATGGCATTCAACTGCATAGCAGTAAGCGGCCCCTGCCAGCCTCCCAGGTCCGGCGTATAGTAGTACCATGCGTCCTTGTTGTATGAGGCAAAAAGCATCTGCTGTGCCTGAGGCGGTACAGGAGAACACAGCATCAGGAACAATCCACCGTTGCAGGCAATCAGATAGCCCTTCCCATCCTCCAGATTGAAAGAGCCTTCCATGCCTGCGCCATTGCATTCATAGGGCAGCTTGGGGAAGAAAGTGTTAACAGAGCCGCGGCTCATGACCACACCACAAATCCCCGGCAGCATGGTCACCAACGCCCCGGCTTCCGGGGCATTGCCAATGCTCAATGGGCACGTCTGCCCCACACGAAGCTTGCCCGATACGCAATCGTATATGTATATGAATTTCATGTAACTACTGATTAGCTATTTAATTTTTCATAGGCTATCTGGTTCAGCCCGAGCTTCACCAGGCGCAGGGCGATAATCCACCCGATAATTCCCAGCGAAACATTACGAATGATGAAATGCTCGGCAAATAACGAGCTGTTCCAAATCATGTGCAACACAACCGGAATGGCAAAAATACGCAGGAAGCGGATATCCGTAAAAACAGAGAAATCTATTGAGCAATCCTCTTTGCTGCGGGTTTTCTCCCGTATTTTTTCATTCAGAACCATCCAATAAGCCGCCGCGGCAATAGCCGTCCAAACAACGTGAGCAAAGGGTGTTAACAACGCGCGCAGTTGCATCACTGCGTCCGGGTCGGCACCCGAATGCCCAGCAATAAGAACACACAAGGTATTAAATGTATAACCGGCACTTTCGAAAGCGGCGAATCCGGCTCCGACCGCTGCGCCGAACACCAAACCGGTCAGGATACGCCCATTTCTCATTGAACCGGCAATCAAAACGGCCGCCAACACTTTAGCAGGCTCCTCTACAGGGCCTGCCCAAATAGGAGTTGTTGAATTGGAAGAAGAGAATAGCAGCAATGCCACTATCAATGATATCAATCCTCCGCCTACAAAGGCTTTCAGCCCGTCATACAGCAGCACATCCCGGCGTACATTCAGTTCATAGAACAGGAAAAAGCAACAGAATGGTACAGCAAAATTGCCCACAAATAAAAGTCCCGGCACCAGATAGACGTTTTGGAAATAATCCAAAGCCCAGCCGAATCCAAAGAACAAAATCAAGCAGAATGCCAGCATTCTGGCAAAAATCCAGGGCGACGGGAAGCTTGTTTGCACAGAAGAGAGCGGGGGCGTTCCCTGGCGCGTACCGGCTATGAAACAATCCTGCATTTCCTCTTTTGTATGGTGGGTAAACACCTGGGAGAAAAATTTACCAAGCGAGAAATCCCGCAGCGAGGGGAGCGAATTCCCAAGCTGATCCGTGCTGAGTATGGAGGAAAGAGGCATCCACTGGGTCATGCCTTCCTTCCACGCCATATCGGACACGCGTATTTCTTTATTTTGCAGCATGAGGGTAATGGTACTCACCGGATAAGGGCCGGCCGGTACACCATTGATCAAAAGCATATATTGCTCCTCCGCCGGCGGCATCTGGGGTGCAACGGGTTGATTGGAATAGCCCACAGGCTGCGGCATGGGCTGCTGCGCCACGCCGTCCTGCCGAATCATGGTCTTGGCATCTATAATACCGACCGCTTTCAGATTATCAATTTCACTCTGAGAGAAAGGGCCTTCCCAACTTTTCCCTCCGTCTATGGAATAATAATAGTTCATACCGTTTCTATTGTTAATGAATTATTCAAAAAAAGCACTGAGAAAATCAAATATTCCGGCACCGGTTTCAGCATCCGGCAGCTCCACGGCTTCCATTGCTCCCTCCATATCAGGCAACTCTGCCGGCTCCGGGATATCATAATCGGCAGCATCCGCATAATCGGCAGAATCTTCATAATCAGCAGACTCCGCATAATCAGCAACAACGGCCCCCGGCTCTGCATGCGGTGGTGGATTCAACGCAGCATCAGATTGGTGGGAGCGCCATTCCCGCATACCCTTGTTTACCAATTTACCGACAACATCAGCCAGGCCGGAGTGCTCCGCAACAGGCGCAACATCCGGTCCCATAGAGACAGTCCCCCCGACAGGTGCAGTACCCATGCTTGCATCCCCACCCGGGTACAAACCACCGGAAGGCACCTGACCAAGCCCGCTCATGGCATCAGTCTGCATAGCCAGAGGCACCAATGCCGCAACCGCAGCAAGGGGCACCCACTGGGGCATCCCATTCTTCCACGCCATATCACCGGGTTGAACCTCACCCCGATGCATCATCTCACGGATATAGCTTGCGGGGTAAGGACCGCTCGGTATTCCGTTTTTCGTGACCATGTAGGCGTCCTCCTGCACAGCATTGTTGACAGGGACAGAGCCAACGCGCCCGCCACAGAACGCCGGAGACATGAAAGGCGGCGGTGGGTTGGCGGCTTCTTCCTTCACCATGGTGCGCGCATCTATCAATCCCACCCGGCAAAGAGAATCGATTTCCTCCCGGCTAAAGGGACCCTCCCAGTTTTTTCCGAAATCAATGGAATAGTAATACGGTCTCATGGTGTGCGTTTCCTCCTGTTTCAGTATTCCAACTCATCTGCCGGGGCAACCGCCACGGTGCCGTTATCCGGCCAAAAGACGCACCCGGTGCGGCGGCAAATGCAGCGCAATAAATCATAAGCACTGAGTTGCTCCAGATTCAGATACGGGATAACGACATCTCGCTCTCCAACATACTCATAATTAATGGAGAAACCAACATCCCGCGTCACAGCCAATAAAAACATCATGGCATCATCCACGGAATTCCCATCAAAGCAACAACGGGGAATCATGATGGTTTTCAGCGCATCCAGTAAGTGCTGCTCTGCTTCATTCTGCGGTTGGTACTCCTCCCGATTAGTCAAAGGAGCCAAAGACTTGGGATAAACGAACACCCCAACCGCTTCCACTCTGAATGAACAGACGCTCGCATCGCAGACGGCTTCCAGCAATTCCAGAGCAGATACATCTTCTCGTTGCAAATGCGGAATCACCGGCTCCGCTCCGCCATGGGTCTCACTCATGAGATTCAACATTACTCCGGACTTTCGCGCCACAGCACTAATAAACATCAGAGCTTCATCAACGGGTGTATCCTCAAAACAGCAAACAGGAATCCGTAGATTCTGAAGGATTTCCATATTCTGCATAACTTCTTCCGAAATTCCCGACTCGGCTTCCTCTTCATCAGGAAATAAACCAGGCAAAGGCGCGCCCCCCTCCGCGCTCAATCTCTCCGCCGTTTGAATCTCCCCTCCCACATTGCCGGATAAATATATCCCGAGAAACAACCCAACCAGCACAAAACACCCGACTACCCGCCAAACACTTGTTTTGCGGATTTCATTTTTCGTCTCAGCATCGCCGGGGGCTTGCGCTTCATATTCTTCAGACCACACGCGAGCATTCGTCGCGACCAACCCCTGGCGTCTCCGCTTATCCAGCTGAGATGCCGTGTAGGGGCCCTTACGCGTTACGCCCCCGTCTTCTGAATAGTAATACACTAACATATCATCCTTACCCTGAAGGCTTATTCACCATACCGTCACTGCTCGCCACTGCTTACCATTAGCAATGCCGATAAATATTTATCCTTCTCTTTTATCTTCACCATGTATGTCAGCAGATTTTTTGCATCTCGTCCGTTCATCCACTCAACGAACCCGACCTCTCTTTTATATCGTTACCGCTATCTTTTTGCAAGCTTTTTTCTCCATTTTTATCTTGTTACTGACAGTTTTTTATCACCATTAACACTACCGCTTTAGTAGCTCTTAATCATCGCCACACCAAAGAGCAAATTATTACTTACGTATCGTTTTCGTTACACAAAACGATAACAACTAGAAGAGTAGCTTCATCAACAATTCTCACCACAGTGAAAGAAATCAGCTTACAAAGCGCGCAGCATGCCGAGCGTTTCGGTGAGCTTATCCACGGGTCGCAGCTTGGTGAGGCGGGGGAAACGCTTGTTATCCAATATATAATCTTTGTTGCGGGTGAGCATGAGCTTCTGGCCGGAGATTTCCACCTGTGAGATATTGCGGCGCGTGGCAAGGATACGGATTTTCTGGACAGTCAGCAGATGACGCGCTTCGCGTGGGAGGCGACCAAAGCGGTCGTGCCAATCACGCTCTAAGTCATCGATAGCTTCTGTGGAGGTAGCCTGAGCCAACTGGGTGTAGGCAGCCATGCGCATACGGGTGGACTCCATGTAAGAGGCCGGAACGTAGGCACCGATGAGGCTGTCCGCATCGGCTCGTGTTGCCATGGAAGCTTCACTCAGGCAGATGAAATCAGCCTTGAAGTTGGCTTCCGCACGGATAGTGGGGGCTTTGCCCTGCAAACGCTCAATGGATTGGCGTAACAACTGGCAGTACAGCTCAAAGCCGATGGCGGCAATGTGACCGCTCTGCTGCGTGCCCAGCAGGTTACCCGCGCCGCGTATCTCTAAATCACGCATGGCAATCTTGAAGCCGCTGCCCAGTTCCGTGTATTGCTTGATGGCAGAGACGCGCTTGCGGGCATCGCTCGTGCAGAGAGCCTCCCGCGGCAGCATGAGGTAGGCGTAGGCTCGGTGACCGCCGCGCCCCACGCGCCCGCGCAGCTGATAGAGGTCTGCCAGTCCGAATCTGTCTGCACGGTCGATGATGATGGTGTTGGCGTTGGGGATGTCGATACCGCTCTCAATGATGGTGGTGGAGAGCAGCACGTCTGCCTTGCCGTTCACAAAATCACGCATCACGCACTCCAAATCCGCCTTGTCCATCTGCCCGTGTCCCACCACAATGCGAGCGCGGGGAACGAGGCGGCGGAGCGTGGCTTCCATGTCGTGAATACTCTGTACGCGGTTGTGCAGGAAAAACACCTGCCCGTTGCGGTCCAGCTCGCGCTCAATGGCGGCGGCGATAAGCTGCTCATTGTAGGGGCAAACCGCAGTCTGCACGGGAAGGCGGTTCATGGGCGCAGTCTCGATGGTGCTCATGGCGCGCGCGCCCATGAGGGCGGTATAAAGTGTACGGGGGATGGGCGTAGCGGACAGGGTGAGCATGTCCACCATGCGGAACATGCGCTTGAACTGCTCCTTGTGGCGCACGCCGAAACGCTGTTCCTCATCAATGACCGCCAGTCCCAGATTCTTGAAATGCACGTCCTTGGAGATGATGCGGTGGGTGCCTACCACGATATCCACCTCCCCGGCGGCAAGCCCCTGCAGAATCTCACGCACCCGCTTGGGCGGGGTGAAGCGGCTGAGCTGCTCGATGCGGACGGGGTACTCGCTCATGCGGGCGCGGAAGGTGCGGTAGTGCTGGTCGGCCAACACTGTGGTGGGAGCCAGAATGGCCGCCTGTTTACCGCCGGTCACGCATTTGAAGGCAGCACGAATGGCCACCTCAGTCTTGCCGAATCCCACATCGCCGCAAATGAGGCGATCCATGGGCTGCGGGGATTCCATGTCCGCCTTGGTCTGGTTGATGGCGCGGAGCTGATCCGGCGTTTCACGATAAGGGAAACTGGACTCAAACTGCCACATCCACGCCGAATCCGCAGGGTGGGCAAAACCGGGGTTGCTCTCACGCTCTGCCTGCACCTCCAGCAGTTGCGCGGCATAGTCGGCCACCGCTTTCTCTGCTGCCTTGCAGGCGCGCTTCCAGCGGGCATCCCCCAGTCGGCTCAGCTCAGGCGTTTTTGCCCCCAGGCCCACGTATTTGGAAACGAGGTGGCTCTGCTGCAGGGGGATGCGGAGCATGACATCGCCGGCGTATTTGATATGCAGCTCCTGCTCACCGCTGTTCTCATCGCGGATAATCCCCATGAACTTACCCAGCCCATGCGCAGCGTGAATGACCAAATCCCCTTCCTCAATCTCACGCAGAGGTGCCTGAGCGCGCTCGCGGCGCAACCTGTCCTCCCGGTCATCCTGCCGCCGGGTGCGCGGGCCGGAGTAGCGCCCGAATATCTCTGCGGCGGAAAGCACAGCCACCCCGGCTCCCGGGATGGTGAAGCCGAACGGCAAATCACCATCGCGACTCTGCACGGCCGACCACGCCTCATCCTCGCCGCAAATTTCCTCAAATCGGCTTTTCTCACCCTCATGGGGGAAAAACATGAGCACACGCCACTTATCGCGCCGCCACTGCAGCAAGCCGGCACGCGCCAGATTACGGCGCGCCTCCTGCATCACAAAATCACCGGTTTCAAACGAACCGAGCGGCGAGCCGAAAAAGGCGGTATTCCCCAACGCCTCCCGCTCATCCACCTGCGGCAGAGCCTCATCCCTGTCCGGCGGCAGTTCAAACACCAGCACATCCCCCGGCACCCCACTGCCAGGCAGACTGATAACCCAGTCATCATCCGTGATAAAATGCTCCAGCAGGCGGGCGGAGGGCGGTTCATCCAGCACCAGCTCAGCCTCCTCCAGCTTGCGGAATGAGAGCTGAGAATCAATATCAAAGGCACGGATACTCTCAATCTCGTCCCCGAAAAACTCCACACGCAGCGGCCAGGGAGACTGCAGGGGAAACACATCCAGAATCCCGCCACGCAAACTCCACTCTCCGCGCGCAGTCACCTGCTCCACGCGGTCAAAATCCCGCTCGGTGAGCAAGGCAGTCACCTGCTCCGGCGGAAACTCCTGCCCCACAGCCAGCATCAGCGTGCAGGCTGAATCATCTGCAAACACGGGAGCGGCCTGCCTCAGCCCGGCGGCGGTCACCAGCACCGCCTGAGGCTCACGGGGTGCGCCGGAAATCCGCTTCAATGCCTCCAGCCGCTCCGCCGCCAAATCCGGGTCGCTCAAGCCATTGTTGATATGCGTTTCCCGCTCCGGAATAAAGACAGCAGGAACACTCTCCCAAAGCCCCCACTCTGCCGCCACCCGCTCCTGCACCGGCAGAGCATCTGCCACCACCCAGATGCGGCGCGGTGTACCCGCCTGTGCCGCCACCATGGCCGACACAAAAGAAAAGGCAGCCGGGCATACGCGGTCAAACACCACAGGCTCACGGCGCGTGCCGCCGCGGCGCAACCGCGCCAGCTCTCCGGCAAAAGCAGGAGACTTGGCAACATATTCTGTGAGTGGTCTTGCCACGCGGGTGTAAGTGTATCAGGAGACGGCGTTTTTGTCAATGCGCGGGGTCTCCGCGATTCGCAAAGCGGCGCGCCAGGAGGATGTAATCTGCGGCATGAGCATGATTGGCAGCTGCGGAGTCAGGCGGCAGCTGCTTCACCACCTTGGCGGGAGACCCCAGCACCAGACTGTGAGGCGGGATGACGGTATTTTTGGTCACCAGCGCATGCGCCCCCACAATCGAGCCCTTGCCCACCACCGCGCCATCCAGCACCACCGCTCCCATGCCGATGAGGCAGTCATCCTCAATGGTACAGGCATGCAACGTCACGCTGTGCCCCACTGTCACATGACTGCCCAGCACACAGGGAACATCATAATCCACATGCAGGCAACAATTATCCTGCACATTCGAACCGGGGCCGATGATGATATCCGCCACATCGGCACGCACTGTTGTGTTATACCACACAGAGGAATCCGGTGCCAGTTTCACCCGGCCAATCAAATCCGCACTTGCCGCCACAAACGCCGGGGCATTCAGCTGCGGCTCCGCCCCCTCAAATGCTTCTATCGCCATGCACGCAGTATAGCCGTTCCCCCGCCCTGCGTCAACACCGGATTTTCTCATATCATACAGGACCCTGCCTGTCCGCCGGATACAGCAGTGAACGGCATGAGCAGGATTTCACGGCTCATGCAAAAAATTGAAAACAAGCTCTATACCAATTCTGAACCGGAACCGGGCGTGAACCATTACTCAGGATTGCCGCCGGCAACCCACCGGAAAAGATTGCATCCAACAAAGTTGCCTAGCACAATGACACCGTAAAAAGCGAGGATTGTTCCCCCGTTCTCAGCCCAGTATTCCAAGGGGGCACAGAGATAAAAGAAGGCATCTGCTACACAGTGAGGAAAACCGCAGGTAATAAAGAGAGGCACACCAAACAACATGGGCAATACGTTTCCTTTACGGGCAAAGGTAACTGCTGTGGTCATGATAAAGCCGCACCCGATAGCCAGCATTCCACCATTGAATACGCCAGCAGCCAGACGTTTCTCTGCCAATAATGCCTGAGCTGTCTCCTGCAGCGGCATGACAGATAAGCGGCTCAGAGCCGCCATAACAGCACAGCCCAGAATATTGCCAAACAACACTAACAGCAAATGACCAATTTCCTTGCGGGAAATAAAACCTGCCGTGCCGGTATACAGCTTAAGCTTATAATTGACTACTGCTATGAGCGCAAAAGTAAATAACACGCTCCCCACAATATCAGGCCGGGACAAATAACCAAACCCGGCAATGCCTATACAGATGCCGGACAAAAAAGAAGATTTTAACACACTCACCACATTCATAACCATCCGTGCCCGTGAACCTACCATATTTATCCGCCTAATGCAACGGAAATTCACACATCCGCGAAGAATGGCGCAAGGCGTGAGAACCGGTGTAACAGAGCCGATTCAACAAAGGCGCTCACCGGACGAATCAACGCACTATGGGCATAACAGGATGGGCATCTTCCGGCTTGGGAGGCAAGGGTTTATCAGCCTTCTCTGTCACAATCAACTCCGTAATGGGGCGAATGGGCATGCACACGCCCCCCTGTTCAGCATAATAGTGCTTCTGTGTCAAGCGAACTTTGTCACCGGGGATGAGGGCGGAGAGAGTCTTCAGTACAGAAGGAGCCTGCCCGGGAGTATCCGCCTTTGCATCCACCGGGATTTCGCACCCGGGCTCAGCCTTATCATCACCATATTTACCGTATTTGGAGTATGCCTCATTGAAAAGCACGCGAAACACCGCCACAGAGGCAGCATGCCCGCACCGGTCAGGGCAGAGTGCCGTGCGTCCCATGCAGGGAATTGCACGCATGCCGAGAAATTCTGCCAGCACCGTGTTGGAAGCAAGCAAATCTGCATGCTGAGGCAGAGGGGCGGCTACAGCAAAGCAATGCCACCCCATCACCGTGACCAACAGCTGAAATATACGCCCCTTCATACAGTTTATGAGATATTTTAAGCAGGATGTGTTCAATTATTTTTCCTCAGCAAGCAACAAAAGCCGCCGGCACCGAAGCCATGATGCGGCAACAGCCGGTAAGCAGGAAAATCAGCCAGGCCGGAACAAAACGGAGTCAAAACGGGTACTTCCACGGCTTCCCAACCGGGAACACGCTTGAGAATGTATGCCATGACCTTCTCGTTTTCATCCGGATCATAGGTGCAGGTTGAATACAGCAGGTGTGCCCCGGGAGCGGCGCACCGGGTGGCAGCCAACAGGATACCTTTCTGGCGCTTGGCATTACCGTTCACCATGGCCGAGCCAAGACACCCGGGATTGCGAATTCCCTTGCAGAGCAGCGATTGCCCGCTACAGGGGGCATCCACCAGCAGCAAATCAAACAACTCCCCGGCGGCTGCCCATTGATCCGGTCGCAAGCCAGTAACCGTTACATTCGGCATTCCGCTCAGCTCCAAATTCTGCCGCAGAATGCCGCGCCGGGCAGCGTTTACCTCGTTGGCGGTGTGGTTCTGTGGCAGGTACCGAGCCGCCATGAGCATGGATTTTCCGCCCGGGGCAGCACAGAGGTCAAGGCTCCGCATCGGCGGGGGTACCACGCCAAGCGCGGCGGATTCCCAACAGGATGAGAGGTCCAGCACATAGTACAGCCCACGGCGGTAATCTTCATACGCGGTAGGCTTCTGTATACCCTCCCCCATCTGCGGAACATGGACCCGCGGTGGCAGCCAGGGAACCGCACTCATATCCTCACAGGGAAAGGGCGGCACATACTCCGGCGGAGCAAGCGGGGTCAGCACCACTGCCGCGCAGGATGAATCACCCGCGCGCATGGCAGACAGGAGCGCGTCTGCTGCGGTATCATCCAAACGCAAGCGCGCGCAGAGCCGCCGCTCACCGTGGGAAGCCTCCTGCATAATCAATGTTTTGCAGCTTCACGCAGTGCCATGGCAGCAGCCCCCACCATGCCGGCTTCATTGCTGAGCATGGCGGGAAGTATCTTCAATTTCTCAAAATGCTTAGCGTATACCTGGTCCTTGACGTACTGACGCAGAGGCTTGAAGAGCCAATCTCCCGCCTTGGCAACGCCACCGCCGATGATAAAGGCCTCAGGGTTCAGGATGTAGTGGCAGCTCACCAGACAGCACGCAAGCTTGCGCGCCAAGTCATCCCAACAGGCAAGTGCCACCGGGCAACCGGCCTCAGCCGCCTTTTCCAATCCTAAGGGGGAGCAGTCTTCCTCCGTGCGGGTCATACCGGCTGCGGCATAGGCGGCAATGGCATCTGCCGTCAGATTGCGGTGCCCGATATAGTCCTCCAACGCACCGTAATTCCTGTAATATCCCGCACGACCGCGATAATCTATACTCATCTGCCCCAGCTCACCGGCTGCACTCATGTGCCCGTGCAGCATCTGTCCGTTCACAATGATACCGGAACCCACCCCAGTTCCGAGCGTCAGGCAAACCAAATCCTTCATTCCCCTGCCCGCACCCAGCTGCCACTCTGCATAAGCCATGCAGTTGGCATCATTATCCACAGCAGCAGGCAACCCGGAAAGCTCCTCCAGCAGATTCCGGGCGGGGACATCATACCACCCCGGCACATTGGCCAGGCTGTCAGCAATACCGGCATCGTGATCAACAAAGCCCGGCAACCCCATGCCGACGGCTCGCAGCTCCGGGTACTTCACCTGCAGAGTCTTTATCCGCTTTCCCACTTCTCCGAAAACGGCCTCCGGGGTTCCATAATCCATCGTCGGCACCGGTTCAGCACGCTCAATGATATCTATGCCTTTGACAACGGCAATCTTGACAGATGTACCGCCCATATCCACGCCTATTGCTAACTCGTCTGTGTACGACATGGTTTGATTATGCCAGAAATGCCGATAAGGTAAAGAAAAAAGAATCCGAATCAGAAGAATGGTGCTAACAGCATATTTGAAAGAGTTTTTGACAGGACTCAGGTTCTCTGTTTTCCGGGAGCCAATCCTCACCTGTAGGATAATCGCCGTTGAAACACAGAACTAATAGCATGCAAAAACGGGAACACAGCACACAGGGTAACGCATGATAGCACTGTAACGGCATCCGCCTTCTCGTGTTTCAAGACAAAAAATCTGATTCGAGCTTGACGCAGGCCCCCCTTTTCCGTTACCCTGTCAGGTATGAGGAGAGCGCTCTTATGCCTGTACGGTCTGGTCATCGGCACCGGTGCCGCGGAACTGCCCCCGAATTACGTTTGCGGGAGGGCGGAGCTCGCCCCCATGATAGACGGTCGGGGCAATGATGCCGTTTGGCAACAGGCGAGGGAGCTTTCACCGCTGCGCGATATTGAGGGTGCAGCCATTCCTCATGAATGCCGCATCAAAATGGCGTGGGATGATACCTGTCTGTACATCTTTGCCGACATGCAGGAGCAGCACCTGTGGGCCACGTTGACCGAGCACGATTCCGTGATTTATCACGACCCTGATTTTGAGGTGTTCATTGACCCGGATGGTGATGGGCTCAACTACATCGAACTGGAAATCAACGCCCTGAACTCCACCTGGGATTTATTCCTGACACGGCCCTACCGCTTCAACAGCCCATATATTCTGCATGACTGGGAGATACCGGGGCTGCGGCATGCCGTTCACCTGCGAGGTACGCTCAATGATGCTTCCGACACGGACGAGGGTTGGAGCGTCGAGCTGGCTATCCCCTGGAGCAGCATCACAGGCCACGCCACCCAGCCCCGTAAGGCTTCCCCCCCGCAGGCGGGCAGCGGCATGCGCTTCAATTTCTCCCGAGTCAACTGGAAAGTCAGGCCGGACACCGCCTCCCCCTGCGGCTACACCAAACTGACGGACGAATGCGGAAATCTCCTACCGGAAAGCAATCATGTGTGGGCTCCTACAGGCAAGGTCAACATTCACCTGCCGGAGCATTGGGGGCGCGTCGTTTTCAGCCCCCGCAGTGCTGCCGAGTGGGAATCAGTGCCGCCGGAACCACAGGAAAGAACCCGTCTGGCACTTTACCGCGTTCTCAATGACCAATTGGAAATCCGCGCAAAGGAAGGGTGCTTTTCACGTTCGTACCCCCTGCCCTCCGGTGTGCAGATGTCTTTCCCGACGGTGGATTTCTTCATGCTGAGCACCACCTGCCCCCACAGCGGGATTCAGATGACGGTGGACAGCGAAGGCAGGTATACACAATCTGCTCCACATCGGCAGATTCCGAAGATTTTTCTCTGGGTTCAGGGAGATTCCACCGGAAGCGAGCCATGGGAAAGCACCTGCCGACGCTATGCCGATGCCGGAATCAATACCCTCATCATCAGCGGAACGGCGGAACAGATAGCCACCCTCACCCCGACCGCCACACAAGCCGGTATGGAGGTCTATGCCTGGCTCTGGACTCTCAATCGACCGATGGATAGGGAACCGCCGCAGCATCCCGATTGGTTTGCCGTGAATGCCCGGGGAAAATCCTGTCACCGGGAGAAGGACCGCCCCTTTGTGAGTTATTATCAGTTTCTCTGCCCGAATCATGAGGAAGTGCAGCAGCATCTGCTCCGCGAAGTGCGTCGCTTGGCATCCATTCCGGGACTTTCCGGCATTCAGGCAGACTACATACGCATGCCGGATATCACACTTCCCCGCCATTTGTGGGACTATTATGGTGTGGATATGAGTGTTCCCTCCCCGGCGTACGACTACTGTTACTGCACCACCTGCCGGGAAAAATTCCGCGCTCAATACGGGCGATTTCCCCACCCCGCTCCCGCAGAGGACAGGGAGTGGCGAGAATTCCGCCTGACCGCCGTCGCAGATTTCTACAACATGCTCGCAGAAGAAACCCGCGGCCATCATCTCCGCTCTGCCTGCTCCGTATTCCCCACTCCCTCCATGTCGGCCGAGATGGTGCGCCAGGACTGGGGGCGCTTTCGCACCGACCTGGCTCTGCCCATGGTCTACCACTCGTTTTACGACGAGGATAACGCCTGGGCTGTCGATATAACCCGCAGGGCTGCACAGGAAACCGGAGGCCGCATACCCCTGGCACCCGGTCTGCATCTGCCGGATATTCCCGTTGAGCAACTAGCGGCGCGACTGAATGATTTTCTCTCCATCGGCTGCCACGGCATCGCTCTGTACAGCAATACAGAAATAACAGAACACCACCTGCAAGTGTTAAAGCAATGGGTAGAAACCCAACGGCTACATTTCAAAAACATGATCAAATAGTAATAATACATGAAATTATATACATTATTAAATCATGTATTTTTCTTGTTTATCTGAGCGTGGTGTGTAAAGTAAAGGCGAACGAACACCCCACACACCATGAGCCACACCTGGAAAAGCCGTAACCACAAGCACTACAGCTACACACTTGAGGAAAAGAATAATCGCCACCGCTACCTCATGTTCCACAAGTTTCACTTTCGTTACATACAGATTCACCGTACCGCTTCCGCTTGCAAATGCGAACCTGAGCTTCCCGGTATCCGCAAGCGGCTTCTTCCGCCCGACCCCTGGGAGGATATCATCAAAGTCCGCTCCGCCTACCTGAAACCCCTCCGCCACTCTCGACTGGAACGCCGACGCGCCGCCCGCAAAGCCGCCGTCCGCGACATGGATACGCGTCTGAGCGGACGCCACAGTGGTGCATCATAACACGACTCACTACTCCGGAAGCAAGGGGATATAAAAAAGGCGCAATCTCCCGAGCCGGGGATTGCGCCTGAAAGTTGTAACGATTATCAGGTGATTAGTTCAGCGTGGTGATGTAGTAACCGGCAATAACGGCAGTACCAATCACACCGGCCACGTTCGGGCCCATGGCGTGCATGAGCAGGAAGTTGGTACGGTCAGCCTGCTGGCCCACGTTGTGGGACACACGCGCCGCCATCGGCACGGCGGAAACACCGGCGGAACCGATAAGCGGGTTGATGGGATTCTTGCGCCAGCCGGGAACAAGGTTCATGAGCTGAGCACACACCAAACCGCAGACGGTTGCCATGGCGAATGCTACCACACCAAGGAAGATGATGAGCAGGGTCTGAACCTGCAGGAAGCGAACGCCCTGCATGGTGAGACCCACGGACACACCCAGCAGGATGGTCGTGATGTTCATCAGCTCGTTCTGAGCACAGTTCACCAGACGCTCGGTCACCTTACACTCACGCAGGAAGTTACCGAACATGAGCATGCCCAGCAGCGGTGCCGCATCCGGGCAAAGCAGAATGGTGATAACGGTCACGGTGAAGCAGAAGAACAACTTCTCACCCTGAGATACCTGACGCAGACTCTTCATCTTAATCTTGCGCTGGGCCTCCGTGGTGCAGAGCTTCATGAAGGGCGGCTGAATCAGCGGCACAAGTGCCATGTAGGTATAGGCTGCCACGGCAATCGCACCCAACAGCTCCGGTGCCAGTTTACTGGCCAGGAAGATGGAGGTGGGACCGTCTGCACCGCCGATGATACCAATGGCGGATGCCTGCCCCTTGGTGAAGCCAAGAGCCATGGCGGCCAGGAAGGTAAACGCCACGCCCCCCTGTGCGGCAGCTCCCAGCAGTAGTGCCTTGGGAGAAGCCAACAGCGGGCCGAAGTCGGTCAGTGCGCCCACGCCCATGAAGATGAGTGCCGGGAAGATTTCGCACTTGATACCCAGACCAATCCAGTCAAAAAGCCCGCCTTCAGGCTTCATGACCATGACGGTCTCCGTTTTCTGACCGGTAACGTTCAGCTTACCCTTCTGACCGGAGGGGGTTACGACCATTTCCTGTTCCATGGCCTCCACATACTTGGCCTGCTCTTCCGGGGCAGCCTTCGTATCCGGGCAAGTCACGGGAGCTTCTTCCACACGAGCCAGCGTCAGGCGCAGGAAGCCCACGTCAGTCATGGTGGACTTGTTCATTTTGCCGTTCTCCATGGACACCACTTCGCGCTGAGCCTGTGTGATAACCATGCCGTTGTCCGGGATATTGGCAATGAGGGCACCAAAGGCAATCGGCACCATGAGCAGCGGTTCAAACTGCTTCACCACACCCAGATACAGCATTACCAGAGCCACCAGCCACATAACATACATCTGCCAGGTCATGGAGAAAAGCCCCATGCCGCCGATGAAGTCAGCAAATGATTGGATAAGTTCTTGCATATCTGTAATAGATAATGTTGATACACCCTCCGCCGATAATGAATCAGCGGAGCCGTAGCGGACGGGAATTAACCGAGATAGGCCAGAGCCTGACCCTCAGCCACGGTATCACCTGGCTTCACGGCAAAGGAAGTAACCGTACCGGCTGCAGGAGCGTAGATAACGGTGTTCATCTTCATGGCCTCCAGGGTCATTACCTGATCTCCTTCCTTCACGACCGTGCCGGGCGTCACGTCGAGGGACACCACCTTACCGGCAAGCGGGCTGGAGATGGGAGTACCGGCACCTGCAGGAGCAGCGGCGGGTGCAGGAGCAGCAACGGGAGCGGCCACCACAGGAGCAGCCACCACGGGAGCGGCAACGGGTGCGGGAGCCGGAGCGGCGGCCACGGGGGCGGAGCCATTCACGGTTTCAACGGTTACGTCAAAGGTCTGACCGGCAACGGTAATACGGAGCTGTTTCATATTGATATATTGGTGTTTTTTGTTTAGTGAATTATTTGAGATGTTCGCAGAGGGAAATTAACCTCTAACAGGGAAGTTTTTGTTGACGATGGTCGTGGTGCGGCCGCTCTGCCCGTAGGCAGTATCAACGGGTTGGATGTCGAGGATACGGGCTTCATTGCCCACCGTCACTTTGACGGCAGCGGCAATGGCAGCCACAACCTCCGGTGTAATGCTGCTGCGGGCAGCGTCGTAGATGCCGGCGGCAAGTGCCGCAACCTCCGCAGGAGGCAGCTCCGGGGCAGCTACCGCTGGTGCAGGGGCTGCCACCGGGGCCATAGCTGCCTGAGCGGCAGCTGCCTTGGCCTTGCGAGATGCATCAAGACGCTGTGCCACATTGCCGGAGACCGTCAGAATGAGGCTCAGCAAAACGAGGCAGCAGAACACCACGCACATGCCGGTTACCTGATAGGTCACGGCATCCATATCTAGCGCAGCGAGTGTCTGGATGGTTAACATATTGGTTTATTTGGGTGAATTTACAGCGGAATGTTGCCGTGTTTGCGGGCAGGAGCCGCCTCTCGCTTGCCCAGCAGGGTACGCAGCGTGAGCGCAATGCGGGCGCGGGATTCCTTCGGGTTGATAATCTCCGTCACCTGATCGGACGCAGCAGCGGCGTAGGGGTTGTAGAAAGCCTCCACATATTCGTCATAGAGGCGTTTCTGCTCAGCCTCCCGCTCAGCCGGGTCTTCAATGGCTGCAAGCTTGCGCCCATAGAGAATCGGCACGGCCCCGGCCGCACCCATGACGGCAATTTCCGCGCAGGGCCAGGCATATACGGCATCCGCGCCCAATGATTTGGAACACATGGCAATGTAGGCACCGCCGTATGCCTTGCGGAGAATAAGCGTCACCTTGGGCACGGTGGCGGAGGAGTAGGCGTAAATCATCTTGGCACCGTGGCGGATGATGCCGCCGCGTTCCTGCTGCTTGCCGGGCAGGAAGCCGGGCACGTCCACCAGATTCACCAGCGGGATGTTGAAAGCATCACAGCAGCGGATAAAGCGGGCAGCCTTGTCGGATGCATCAATATCCAGGCAGCCGGCCTTTACAGCAGGCTGGTTGGCGATAATACCGACCACTACACCGCAAATGCGGGCAAAGCCTACCACCACGTTACCGGCAAAGGAGGCATGTACCTCCATGAAAGAATCCTCATCCACCAGGCGGGCTATGACTTTCTGCACGTCCAGCGGTTCGTTGTTGTTGCCGGGAATAATGTCATTCATCCCCTCATCATCAGCAATATCCAACGGGGTGGAGAGGTCATGCGGAGCCTCCTGTGCATTATTGGACGGCAGGTAGGTCAACAGACGCTTGGCAATGGAGATAGCCTCCTCATCCGTGCGAGCAATGAAATGAGCATTGCCGGAAACGGATGCATGCACGGCAGCACCGCCAATTTCCTCCATGGTGCACTTCTCGTATGTCACCTGCTCAATCACTTTCGGGCCGGTGATATACATGCCGGCTGCACCACCCTGACGTATAATGATGAAGTCGGTCAGCGCCGGGGAGTAGGCCGCACCGCCGGCACAGGGTCCAAGAATAAGCGAAATCTGAGGCACCACGCCGGAAGCGGCCACGTTGTTATAAAATACGTTTCCGAAACCGGTAAGAGCCTCCACGCCTTCCTGCAATCGGGCACCACCGGAGTCGTTCATCTGAATGATGGGCATGCCGGCCTTGAGAGCGTATTGCTGAGCATCACAAATTTTCTGAGCATGCATGTAACCCAGCGAGCCGCCCTGAGCCATGAAGTCAGCCGAAACGGCCGCGACGGGACGCCCCGCCACAAGCCCGAACCCGGAAACAATCCCCTCCCCCGGAATATACTTATCCTGCATGCCAAAATTGCTGCAGTGGTGGCGGGTGTGCATGCCTATTTCCGTAAACGAACCATTGTCAAACAAGCAATCAATTCGTTCACGGGCGGTCCAGTCGCCCTTTTCATGGCGCTTGTCAATCTTATCCTGACCGCCGGAAATGATGACTTTCTGACGCCGGGATTCAAGTTCTTCAAGCAGTTTAGGATCTATTGCCATATATGTTTATCTTAACTATAAGTATTACGGCACAGCTGTTAAAACACTGTGCACCCGCAACGAAAGAGAGCCTAGCCCCCCACCGCTGCTGCATTGTACCATAGAGTCAGCTTCAAGGGAAGTAAAATCCTTTTGAGAACAAGATTTTCTACGTCCGCCAAGCGTTTAGTCACCCTAAAAAAAACAGCTGACAGGCTAAACGCCCATCAGCCGATACAAATGGTTACACAAACCATATCAGCGTCTGCGCTTCCGCGTGTTGCGGGCAAGACGCTTGTTTGTTGCCGCTCTTCCGCGCTTTGCAACGGAGCGGCGAGATGCCGAAACCCGCCCGCGCTTTGCAACAGAGCGGCGAGTAGCCTTGGAACTACGCTTGGCAAGATAACGGCTGCGACTTGCCTTCTTCCGAGGCGGATTTGCTACAGATGCAGGCATATAGCGAGGCACCGGCGTGCGGGCTGTTGCCACGGCCGCCGCAAGAGCCCGCCGCTGGTCAGCCAAAGAAAAGTTCGAACCATGCTGCGCACGGAAGTAGGCCCGGTAAGCGGGGTCTACCTGATTGATGCTGACTACGGCGTCCGGTGACGTGGCATACGCCTGACGCAGGTCAACACCTGACTGACAGGATACCAGTCCGAACACGACCGGCACCAGCAGGAGAAGTTTCTTAACGACGGATTGCATAATGGGCTGGGGTATGTGGAAGATGTTGTATTATCCGATAATGGCATCCAACAGGCGGAACGGCAACGCGATGATGGAGCCGATAATGGAACATGAGGTCAGGCAACAACTGCACAACAGCAACGCTGCACACACTGTGACACGGCGAACAACGGTAGCGACGCTTACTCTAAAAACTTGCATATATGTGTTTTCGTCTTTGCTTGGCAGAGAGCCCCTGTACCCTCTCTTCGCTCGCTATGGTACCACATCCGAAGCTGCATGACAATACTAAATTAAAACTAAACACCTAATTTCTTTAAGAAAACTTGAATTTCGTCGTAAAATTCGTAAAATAAAGACATGTGCAGTGGATTGTATGACAGAACAGGCGATTTAGTCAAAAAATTAGAGCGATATTGCAGAGAAAAACATGCGCGAAAAGCCGCTGCCGCCCAAATTCTGGCTTTCGTAAAGAGCACCGAGAATTGCTTTGAGCGCACACACACGGCAGGTCATATCACCGGTTCTGCGTGGCTACTGAATCCAACGGGAGACAAAGCATTGATGAGCCTGCACCGCAAACTCAAACGCTGGGTTCAACCCGGCGGGCATGCAGACGGGCAATGTGACACGCTCTCCGTGGCGCTCCGCGAAGCAGAGGAAGAAAGCGGCATCAGCGGCATTAGCCCCATCAGCGAGGATATCTTCGACATCGACATTCACCTCATCCCTGCCCGACCGGGCGAAGAAGCGCACTATCACTACGACATCCGCTACCTGCTCCGCGCCCCGCATGAAAACGTTGTGATTTCTGATGAATCAGACGCACTGGAATGGTGGAGTGCCGCAGATTTTGCCGCCCGACGGGAAGAAACGGACGAAGCAGTACTGCGCATGGCCGCGCTCATTCCGGGGATTAAAGGCTGACATGACAGAAAAGGCTTCCTTTTTCCTTGTCAAAACCGGTTCTTCGTGCTTGAATACGCTTGCAGCAATGCATGCCACAGTGGCGGAATGGTAGACGCAGGAGACTTAAAATCTCCCGCCCTTCAACAGGCGTACGGGTTCGAGTCCCGTCTGTGGTAGCAGTTGGTACAATATCGGTTACACCCCTCCCCCCCCCCGGCAACGATGATGGATTTGTTTGACTATGCCGCCGCCCAACAGGAGCTTACCCCGCGGGAACACTACGATAAACTCTGCGCCGTCATCCGCCGCAACAACGAGCTTTACTACGCTCAGGCTCAACCGGAAATCTCTGACGCTGAGTACGACCAACTATTCCGCGAGCTCGAGAGTCTGGAGGCGGAGCACCCGGATTGGGTAACGGCAGAATCCCCGACACAGCGGGTAGGCAACGATTTGAGTGAGGGCTTTCGGAAGGTGACTCACCCTGTACCCATGCTCAGTATAGATGATATTTTCGAACACAAAGAGGGAGAAAGAGATGCGGAGCTGGTGGAATTCTACGACAGGCTGCAGCGCAGTCTGGCTCAGGAAGCACCTCTCGTGGTGGTTGAGCCGAAGATTGACGGCTGCGCCGTGACCCTCCTGTACCGCAATGGACGACTGATCCACGCGGCCACGCGCGGTGACGGCCGCACCGGTGATGACATCACCGCCAATGTGCGCACCATCCGCAGCGTGCCTTTTACCCTGCCTGAAGGAGCCCCTGAGCTGCTGGAGGTACGCGGCGAAATCTACATGCCGTCTGCGGATTTTGACAAGCTCAACGAGGCGCGAGATGCCGACGGCCTGCCAACCTTTGCCAATCCCCGCAACGCCACAGCCGGCACCATTAAGCTGCTGGATGCCACAGAGGTGGCCACACGCCCCCTGCGCTTTCTGGCACACGGTATCGGAGCCTATGAGGGCACCCCGCTGCGCCATGCAGATGACTATGAAGAGCTGTTGAAGCGCATGGGAATACCCTGCAACCAGCCCATTCTCCGCGCCGCCGGAGTGGAGGCAGTGCGCCGCGCCGTGCAGGAGATTGACACGCTGCGCCGCACGCTGGGTTACGGCACGGATGGCGCAGTCATCAAGCTGGCCGACTTCGACCTCCGCGAATCACTGGGCAACACTGCTCGCGCTCCCCGCTGGGCCGCCGCCTTCAAATACCTGCCGGAGCAGAAGGAAACCATCCTGAAAGGCATCACCATCCAGGTGGGCCGCACCGGCGTGCTCACCCCCGTGGCAGAGCTGGAACCCGTCCGGCTCTCCGGCACCACCGTTTCCCGCGCCACGCTGCACAACCAGGACGAAATCGCGCGCAAGGACATCCGCATTGGCGACACGGTGCTGATGGAAAAATCCGGCGAAATCATTCCGGCCGTGGTGCATGTCATCACCGCCAAACGCCCCGCCGATACCAGCCCGTACAGCCTGTACGATGCCGTGGGTGGGGTCTGTCCCTGTTGCGGGGCCCCCATCGTACAGGAAGAGGGGCAGGTAGCCTGGCGCTGCACCAACTTCACCTGCTCTGCACAGGCGGCCATGCGCACCACCTACTTCTGCAAGCGTGAGGCACTCGATATCGAAAACCTGGGCGGCACCGTGGCAGAAGCCCTCGTCAACCGCGGCATGATTACCAGCCCGCTGGACCTCTTCCGCCTCAGCGTAGAGGAGCTCGGCGCCCTCAACCTCGGCACGGATGACGAACCGCGACGCTTCGGTGAGAAAAATGCCGCAAAGGCCATCGCCGCCCTGGAAGCCGCCCGCAAGCTCCCGCTGGAGCGCTGGCTGACCGCTTTCGGAATTCCGTTACTGGGAAAAAACAACGCTCAATCTATAGCGACTGGTTTTGAAGACCTAAAGTCGTTTTGTTACGCCCCTGTATTTGAGCATTTTTTAACACTTTCAAACTATCAAGAGGTATATAACTATCTTAGTGAAAAGAAACGTTTACGAGATAATTCATTTGAAAGCACCTTGACTTCCAGTCAAAGAGAAGCAGCTGAGAGAAGATGGGCATGGGATGAAGCTTTTCATAGTGAAATTAACAAATTCTGTTCTTCTGAATATTCTGAGTATAAAAAATTGGATGAACTTTTCAAAACCCTTCCCGCAGGAGAAAAGAAAAAAAGCGTTCAGAAAGATAGAAATAGAAAATGGGATAAGATTATACAGCATTTAGAAAGAAATCCCCATTCTATCTATAAAAACGTATTACTACCAGAAGAGGCATCTTATAAAGAAGCTCTAAGAAAAGAGCAAAATATAATTCTGGAAACGATTCGCAATCATTGTTCTGCATGGTCTATTCCGCTGATACAAGCAGAAAGCCAACAGGGAAAAAAACAGAACAAAAAGAAACCGGACTATCCATCACCTTCTATAATATTAAGCATTGAAGGTGTGAGCTTAGAATTAAAAACGCCATGGCCTATCGAGCTATCAAAGAGCATATACCAGTATTTCAAGTCAGCCGCCGGTCGTAGTGTTGTGGCAGAATTGGATGCTCTCCACATTAATCCGAAAAGCAACACCAACGATAGAGCATCATCTGCATTAAACGGAAAAACATTTGTTCTCACTGGAACATTAAGTCGACCGCGTTTGGAGATAGAGAAACTAATTTCTGACGTAGGAGGCAAAGTGTCTGGCTCCGTTTCTGCAAAGACCAGCTATTTGGTAGCAGGAGAAGGCGGTGGTTCTAAGAGAGACAAAGCGCTCAAGCTAAACATCCCCATTATAGATGAGGACTTCTTGATGCAACTTATACATCCCCAAGAAAGCTGATTCATGACGCTCTCACATAAAGAAGTTACCTGCCAGGTTTGCGGACATCCGTACACATTTGATATCGGCACATACGGTTTTAAGCGCATGACCTGTGAAAACTGTGCATCCAGAATATATGTTCGCACCGGGAAAAAGGTAAAAAACATTGCCATATTCCACACAGAAACGCCGATTAAAGAGCATATACAGGATTGGACATTTGAAGATTTCGGGAAAACATTTCTGACAAAAAACAACATCAAGACGAAAGAGTTAACCACTTTCTTCACAAAACTTCTCAGCATTCCGGAATGGAACGACATAGCCACGTTGTGCCATATTTCTGCCGAATCCGTAACAGCCATCATAAACGCTCCAAACCCTATTGGGCAGTATCATCTGGATCCCTTTTACGGTATAATCAAGCGAGAAATACACCGCGCAGACAACTGGGGATGTGAGCATTGGGAAAGTTACGTTCAACAGCGTACCGGAACATATAAAGTTCTCTGTAAACGCAGCAAAAAAAGCAATCATTTGCCTGCATATACGGGAAAACTAGATGAACAAGGGCATGCAATGGGTGATAAGTGTGATGTAGAAGTAGAAGGCTTCAATTTTATTATCACCGGAAAAGCACATCAAACGCTCTCGCAAACTGCTGTTGAGGAACTAATAATTCAAGCTGGTGGATACATATCCAAAACGGTCAGAGAGGCAGATTATCTGGTTGTTGGCTTCAACAATCAATTCAAGGTGACAAGCAAGACAAGAGAAGCAGAAAAATGGGGAGTTCAGAAAATCACCCCGGATTCTCTGTTTGCAGCACTGAACTCTCAAGAGTCGTACGGGGCAAATGTCATATCCTGAAGCTGCTCACCTTCTTTTCAGCTCTCTATATTTCAGATACTTAGTCCGTTATACTGAGGAGTAACAACAGCGCAACCGAAGATACTCAGCGCGAACAGGCTCAAATTCACCCATCCCATCGGCTCTGTGTCCTGTCATAAACTCCGGCAGTATTTCCTTTCCCCGGCGGGTGAAATGGTGATGGAAACGCTGGGCAACCTGGGAATCAATCCTATTTCCTCCGTATTCGAGGAGAATCTGCTCACCGTTCAGGCAGGCCCGCTTTCCGGCAAGACTTTCGTGCTGACCGGGGCCCTGAGCCGCCCGCGCCCGGAGTTTGAGAAAATGATAGCCGCCGCCGGAGGCAAAGCCACCGGTTCCGTCACCAAAAAAACGGATTATCTGGTGGCGGGCGAGGGCGGCGGCTCCAAACGGGACAAAGCCGTCAAGCTGGGCATCCCCATCATCGGCGAAAGCGATTTGATGTCCATGCTCTCCCTTTCATCAGCCGGATAGGCACCCATACGCCCCCGCTGTTCATCCTCTCTGCATGCAAGAGGGACGAATATCGAGTCACCGCCCTTTCAAATTTTTCTTGCGGTAGCGTCAACTTTGGCTACAATGGAGAGGATGAAACGCCTCCTAGCTCTGTGGGCACTGCTGTGCGCTCCGCTGCCCGCCCTGACCGAATTCACCGGCCTTGAAGAAGCCCTGTCCGTTACCCGCAAGGACGGGCGGTGCATCATGCTGAACTTCACAGGTACGGATTGGTGCACGGCCTGTATTCATCTGAGAACCAAAATACTGGATTCGCCGGAATTCAACAGGGCAATGGACGATAAGCTGGTGCTGGTGGAAGTGGATTACCCCCGCAACCCCGAGCTGGTGAAGAAAATCTCGAAGGAAGAGTGGGACAAACGCACGGCACTGCTGGTATCCTATCGGGCGGAGGGGTTGCCCTATGCTGTTCTGCTGGATGCGCAGGGGTATCCTTTTGCCACGCTCTCCGGCACCACGCGCACCACAGCGGACTACCTCCCCCTGCTGAATCGGGCATTTGAAACGCTCAAGGCCCGAAACGAAGCACTAAAGCGAGCCCATACGCTCACCGGAGCAGCGTCTGCCCGAGCGCTCGCAGAGGCGCTCAACCTCCTGCCGGAAGCCTGCCGCGATAAATACCCCGAATTGTTGCAATCCATCGCTGAACATGACCCGGACGACACCTTGGGCTACCGCCGATATTGCCGGGTCAGCGAAGCGCGCATCCGGCAAATGGCCGAGCTGCGGGAACTGCTCGACTCCTTCCGCGGGCAGTTCGAACCGCAGCTCATCCGCAGCCACATCGCCGCGCTGGACTCATTCCTCGCCCGGGAGGATCTGGATACGGACGTGCGGCAGGAAGCACTCCGCGCCAAATCCGACACCTACGCCTTTCTCCGAGATATCCCCAACATGCTCAAATGGATGAAGGAGGCACACGCCGTCAATCCGGAATCTCGTCTGGGTAAAAAGCTCGAAAAAAATATACAATACACAGAGACACAGCTTCTGCCCATGATGCAACAAAGCAACAAGGACAACACTTCCAAGGGAAATAATTGAGCCCCCCGTATTCAGAATAAAACACCCGTTGCGGCAAAAAACACGCAACGGGTATCAGAGTTTACGTAGATTTCTGTTCGTCGGAAATCAGTCCTCAGTAGCTTCTACCCCCTCACCTTCATCCTCCAGAACGGTTTTGAGAGCATCACTGCCATAGAATTTCTGAGTTTCGAGAGCCTCAGTGACTTTTTCCATGCGGGGAGCAAGCATGAACATAGCAGGCAACAACTTCATGGCAAGCTTCTCCTGGGTCGCTTCATCCAAAGAGGAAACCTTATCGAATGTAGTCTGTGCAGCAAGCATGCGCGGTTTTACTGCTGCAATTTTTTCAGCAGCGGCATCCGCACTCGCCTTGTCCTTTACCTGCTCCAAAATATCTAACGTTTCGTTCATAACAGCGATGAGATCACCCACCGCAGCCTCCGCTTCAGCAACCGTAATCTCTGCCGCAGCAGGAGCAGCAGGCTGCTGAGCCTGCACGAGCGGGCAGCACAAAAGCGCGGCCATCAAATATGCTAATTTCTTCATTATTGTAATGTTGGTTTGAATTAAACAAACATACCATAGGGGTAGTCTGTCTGCGGACATACTAACCATTCTACAAACGATTGTCAAATACAAAGAACCACATTCCCCCCTCCAACCTTAACATTTTTCCGAGAAACTCGGACCACATGGCGGTGTTTAGTCTTTTATCTTGTAACGAAATGTGCTACAATGCGCGCCGAGTGCTTGGAAAAGCCTCTTGCAATCTCCATTCTCACATAGACTTATGAGTGATTCCTCCAAGTTCAGAAATCTGGCCATTATCGCCCACGTTGACCACGGCAAAACCACCCTGGTGGATCAATTGCTGAAAGCCGGCGGCACCTACCGAGAAAATCAGGAAGTGCAGGAACGCGCCATGGACTCCATGGATTTGGAAAAAGAAAAGGGTATCACCATCAAAGCCAAGAACACTTCCATTCATTGGAATGACTACACCATCAACATTGTAGATACTCCCGGTCACGCAGATTTCGGCGCAGAAGTAGAGCGAGTCATGAAAATGGTGGACGGCGTGATTCTGGTGGTGGATGCCTATGAAGGCCCCCAGGCGCAGACGCGTTTTGTCCTGCGCAAAGCCTTGCAGGAAGGTCTGCAACCCATTGTTGTCATCAACAAAATTGACCGCCCGCATGCCGACCCGATGAAAGTGCATGACGAGGTACTGGAACTACTGCTGGAGCTGGATGCCACGGAAGAACAGTTCGAAGCCCCCTTTGTATACGGCTCCGCGCGAGACGGCTACTTTATGAACGCCCCCGAGGGAGAGCCACCCGTGGATTGCAGCCCCCTGCTCCACCAAATCATCAAACACATCCCTGCCCCCAAGGATGCCGACCCGGAAAAACCGTTCCTCATGCTCATCTCCAATATTGATTGGGATGACTATGTGGGGCGAGTGGCAGTCGGGCGTATCACCAGCGGGCGCGTGCAGAAAGGTGATACCGTCTATCTCCTGCGCCCGGACGGCAGCCGCGTACAGGGCAAAGTCACCAAACTATTTGAATACAGCGGCCTGCAAACCACAGATTCCACCGTGGGAGAAGCAGGAAACATCATCGGCATCTCCGGCTTTGAAGACGTTGACATCGGTGAAACCCTGACCGAGGCTCCGGAAGGAGAAGCCCTGCCCTTTGTCGATATTGAACCACCCACCGTACAGATGGAATTCAGCATAAACGACGGGCCACTGGGCGGACGAGACGGCAAAAATGTTACCAGCCGCGTTATCCGCGACAGGCTCATGCGAGAAATGCGCACCAATATCTCTATTAAAGTAGAAGATACGGATTTAGCGGGTGTATTCATGGTTTCCGCTCGCGGGACAATGCAAATTGCCATCCTGGTAGAACAAATGCGCCGAGAGGGGTATGAGGTACTCGTCTCCCGCCCGAAAGTAATAGTACAGGAGCGCGATGGGATCATGTGCGAGCCCTTTGAAACGGTCTTCATCGAAGTGCCGGATGACTGCGCCAACGGCACAGTGCGCATACTCGGCAACCGCCGCGGCATTCTGGAAAACATGGAAGTGACCGGCAGCGGGCGCACATCCATCCGCGCCACCATGCCCACCCGCGGACTCATCGGCTTTGAATTTGAGCTGGTAAATCTCACCAGCGGACACGGCATCTTCTCCCACCTCTTCAAGGAATATGCCCCCTATGCCGGAGAAATCATCACCAGACAAAGCAGCACGCTCGTTTCCATGGAAAACGGCATTGCCCGCCCCTATGCACTGCAATCAATCGAAGAACGAGGAACGCTCTTTATCGCCCCCGGTGATGAAGTGTACGAAGGCATGATTGTGGGAGAAAACCCCAAACCCATCGATATCCCGGTCAACCCAACACGAGAGAAACACCTCACCAACCACCGCTCAGCCACCAAGAATGACTCCATTCAGCTGACACCACCGCGCGTGTTCACCCTGGAGCGAGCCATAGAATACATCGAACCGGATGAGCTGGTAGAAGCAACACCTCATTTCATCCGCATGCGCAAGCGCATTTTGGATGCCACAGCCCGCAAACGCGCCGGCATAGCAGAACAGAATCTGGGCTAACCACCCACATAGCCCCCACACCCCCGCCACACACACCATGGACTGGAGCTGGTTCACACAAATGATTCCGGATATGGGTAGCACCATTTCCATGCTACTGTACGGATTATCCATCATACTGGCAGCGGCGGGCATGGTCGGCTGCATTCTTCCCTACCCAGGGCACCTGCTGATACTGGGAGCGTGCATCTCCGCAGCATTCGCAAACGGTGCCCCCTACCCCGCTTGGTGGGTCTGGGGGCTACTGACACTGCTCATGGTTTTCGGCTCCATCGTAGATAACATTACCACCATGATGGGAGCTCGCCGCTTCGGCAGCAGCAAAGCAGCCATGTGGGGAACTCTCCCCGGTATCATCATCGGTGCTTTTTTCCCGCCTTTCGGCCTTATTATTGGTCCCTTTGCCGGTGCATTCCTGGCAGAAATACTTTTTGCGCGCAAAAACGCCCGAGCCTCCGCCGCCTCCGGACTGGGAGCCACACTGGGCTACCTGGCAGGCGTGATTGCCAAACTCATCATCGCCGGTTTCATGCTGCTCATCTACCTTATTTTTTGATTAGCCCCCCCAAAAAACGAAAAAAATTCACAAAACTAAAAAAAAGACTTGCAATCAGCGCAAAATTGATGTAGAATCTGGCCGTGCCCATTGTGGCAACCGATGCTCGGTTGGCGGAATTGGTAGACGCGTTAGACTAAGGATCTAATGGTGAGAGCCGTGGGGGTTCGAGTCCCCCATCGAGCATAAAAACGCTCAGGAGTCACTCCTGAGCGTTTTTTCATTACAACACACAGCAGCAGGATAGCTTCCCCAAAAATACAACCACCTGCGGTCAAAAGGAGTTTCTGAAAAACGGGTGGCAGACAACGGAACTTTTGCCGCGAAACAAAAAAACGCGCCTCAGAGTGTTTTTCTCCACCCAAAAACAGAGAAAAACAGTAATATGGAATTCAGCTATATAACCTCACCGCATCAACGGCTTGCTCACCGCTCAATACCAAAGAGCCAGCAAATCCTGAATCTCCAACCCGAAGAAAAGCCACACAAGAGCAGCAAGAATCAGCGCAGGGCCAAACGGCATAGGCTTTCCGAAACCAATGCGGGCAACAGCAGCCCAGAGCAACCCGATAATACTACCGGCAGAAAGAGCAAACAACACCCCCTGCCACCCACCGATGGCACCGATAGACAAGGCAATCCACGCATCACCACTGCCCATAGCCGCACGGCGGGAAACATAGCCCCCGGCCAGCCCGGAAAGGCACTCCACACTCTCCAGTTCCACACGCCCCCCCCCCGGCAACAAGAGAGCATCTACCCGAAACTCCAGGTTACCCGGCTCATCACAGCGGGAATCCAGCGTGGCATTCCGAAGCGTAAAGCGGTTGGAAGGTTCCATGAACAAATCACTCCACAGCATCGTCTCATCTCCCAGCATCAGCACAATATCCTCACCATCGGCAGCTTGTTTCAGCGACCACGCAGTGGCTTTATCAAACCGCACAGACCGCCGCCCGAAAAACAGCGAACCAATCCACCCGATAAAGCGGAACAAAATAAAACCACCAACCGCCCCCACAACACTCCACAACAAACCATCCGTCGGTTCCAGAGCCGTAGGCTCCACCATCCAGGGAGCAAGACCGCTCAGCAACAACCCCGCCACCGCCGCAGCAACCGTAAGAGAAGGCAACACCACCATCTGCTCCCAGTCAATGCAGAAACACGCCAGCATCAACGCCACCCAGACACACAGCAGAATCTGCGTGAAAATATCATCCAGACAAAAATACCAGGCAATCAGCGCGAACAAGGCAGAACACACCGTCTCCACCAACCAGTAGCGCACAGGAATACGCTGTCCGCAACAAGCACTTTTACCCCGCAGCAACAGCCAGCTGATAACGGGCAAATTCAGATACCAGGGTATCTCTTTTTTACAATGTGGGCAAAATGAACGAGAAGGCTCATTCACACTCAACCCACGCGGCAGACGATACACCACCACATTAAGGAAAGACCCGATACAGGCACCGAACAGGGCAAAAGCCAACGGCAGCAACCACGGTGTCTCTGCCGTAATTGCCTGCGTCTGCAGATAAATCAGCTCCATCATACGCACCGCATCATATCACTAACAAGTCCCCATGGCAAGCTCTCTTTGAGTCGCGCGATCAAACACAGCTCCCGCCATTCTCTACAGTCATGAGCCTGCTTAAAGTATGATAAAATAATTGACGAAAAAATTCTATCTGCTACTATCGTCTGGGGACTTTTCAAGCAGCGCATAACTGCCCCACTCCACCGGATTCTCTTAAATCATTTCAAGCCATGAAAGATTTCCTTGTTCATATTCACCTGTTTTACGCGGAAATATGGTCGGAGATAATAGAGTATATCACCCCATTATCCGATTACTCATCAGAGTTATGGATTACATTGCAGGAAAAGGATATTGGATTGAAAACACAAATATTACAGAATTATCCTCATGCAAAAATTCTCTGTGTAGGAAATAGAGGATACGATATTGCTCCCTTTGTCGAAGTGCTGAAAAGAGTAGATTTATCACAATTCCGCTACTGCATCAAACTACATACCAAGAGAGACATGCCTTATCCGGCTCACCTTGGTATCGTTGACGTCAGCGGCAACAAATGGAGAAACTACATGCTCTCGTTCCTGAAAAAGGATAACCTTGCGCGCACACTGCAAGCCTTTGAGCACGATGAAAAGCTGGGGATGGTGGGGCACCATGCGCTTATCTGTAAAAAAGAGCCGGAAGATCGCGAGGCTTGGGTACAAAGTCAGCGCTGGATACAAATGCACTCCCCGTCCCCTTTCCCGCATACTCCCAAGTTTATCGCGGGAAGTATGTTCATCTGTCGCGCACAACTCATGGAGGAATACCGCAATATACTAGCAGATAAAGAATTCGAGATTCCCTCCCGCGAAGCCCCCTCTACCATCTCTCACGCCGCAGAGCGGCTTCTGGGGCATGTTGTCACTGCCGCCGGATGCGACATACGTGATGCCTATACACCGTCTCCCGCCAAACTGGCCTTTTGGTTAAAAACAGCTGCCCTATACCCCCTTTACAAGCTCCTGCGTTTCTGCTACCAGAAAAAGCGTACCCGAAAGGGCTACACCATCATCAAAATCTGTAAAATTCCGGTATGGCGAGCCAAGGAAACGGAGTTATCCTGAAGCCAAACGCACCAATTTACACCACACAGCTCTCAGAACAGAAGAAAAAGGCTGCAAAGCGGCGTTGTATGCAGCCTCTCCCTTCCAAGTTCTCTGTCTATAACCCTATTTCTCCGCCTGAAGCAATTCAATAAATTCCTTCTTGACTTCTTTTAGAAATGCTATTGCGGCTATCGGTGTTACATGAGTCGGATCCCTCACATACAGCACTTTACCTCTGCATACCCTGAATTCTCCATCCGGGAACATGCCTTTCTCTATGTGCAATACTCGACAAAGCCCCTCTTTTTCCAAACGGGAAAATATCTCAAATACCATTTTGTTATTTTCCTTATACTGTTCTTCTGTCAATATAAACTCAGGCGCATCCACATGTGAACGTGACTGTTTGCAACGCCACCGCATATATGCCAAACCGCTCTCAAACTTTTTCGGATCGTAACTCATGCGAGGCGTGGGGGCTATCAGCACCAATTTTTTCCCTAGAGATTGGACGCGCTTACAAAACTCCCGTAACGCTGCCTCATTAGCCTCATAGGACGGTTTAAAATTCTTTTTATCCCAATCGGTTCTAGTCCATCTCAATCTCGAATCCCACAATTGGCCGATGAACACAGTTTTTAACTCAGGATGCGAACCTAGCCAATGCAGCAAAGCTTCCGCTTTTTCACGATCATACAAGTAATTATCACCATTAACTTGAATATACCTATCCCACAGAGGTATAATAATGGAGGGAAGTTGTACCCCGCTGCAGCCAATCGAATATGCCAGTTCATTCAAACCTGACCACAGATGCTGAGCATTTGAATCCCCAATAACAACAAAGGTTGCAGGTTTACTGGCATCGCCTATAGGCATCAAATCCGGACTAGCCGTATGTGTATCACCCATACAGGCAAGGATTCCGCGACTTGGCACCAATTGCTCACGGTTAAACCCTTTGAAGAGATGTTCCGATACCTTTTGAATTTCACAGCGATATACCGGATACTGCGGCTCCTCATCACCAAAAGCCACGCGCACTACAGCGGGAGTGCAGCCCACCGTATAAGCCACAGCTCCGGACACCCCCCAGATACCTAACGCACCCCACATGGGAAGCCGCCGTTTCTCAACGCCCCACCACATCACACAAGCCAACATTAGAGAGAGCACGAATACGGCACACGATAACCCCGCACCCAAAGTTCCGCCCCATGCTATCTTAAATAATACAAACAACGGAAAATGTACCAAATACCAGGAAAAGGAAACCTTACTCACCCCTTGGATTAACCGATTCCCCAGCAAAGCGTCTACAAGCGTACCCGGCACATATTTCAGCAAAAGTACCGTGGCAATGACGGTAGACAACACAGCAAGCCTCCCGCCCATATCTGCCCCGAACAATAATGCCCCCAGCAACAATACCCCACCAAAAGCGCACCCTGTCCATCGGGCTCTCACGGATACTGCGGCAGGCAACACAAACACAAGCCCCCCGGCAAGAAACTCCCATATACGACCGCCCGTCCGGAAGTAAGAAATGTCATTGAGCTGCCCCCATGTCGGCAGGCCCAACCAAGCTGCTGCATCTTGCAGCTGGTAAGAGTGTGTATAAATCAGTGACACCACTCCTGCGGCAACAAGAAAACTTATCATCCACTTTCTCGACAGATGCCGAAAAACCAAGCAACACACAATCCACAGCACATAAACCTGTAGCGTAACGCTCAAATACCAGGTGTGCAAAAAAGGATTTAGATTTGCAGCAGCTGCAAAGTAATCCGTTGTAGTAGCTTCTAAGTATATGTTAGAGACTCCCAGCAATGCCATCAATGCCGTTTCACCTGCTGAATAGATTGCCTCCTCAGAATTAACAATATATGCTGCAGATGCCAGTACCGGTAACACCAACACAGCCAGCGGGGGGATGATTCGTATAACCTTCTTGCTGACGAAGTTCCAAAAAGGTACGTATCCTTTGTTAAGCCATCCGGCAATCAACAAGTAGCCGCTAATGACTAAAAATACATCAACACCGAGATACCCTTCAGAAAAAACATCTTCATTCAGGTGAAATAAAACGATTAACAATATTGCGAAGCCGCGCAAGCCTGCAAGATGCTTCATAAATGAGTTCATATATGTATTTTTAAGAAATTGAATGTTAAAATGATTAGCATGAAATAAATTTCACAATATTCTTCAGCGCAGAGATTTGGCGGTGTTCACGATGTTGTCCACATTCATGCCGAGGTCATGCAGCACCACCTCGCCGGGAGCGGAGAAGCCAAAGTTATCAATGCTGATGATGGCTCCCTGCGGCCCGACATAGCGGTACCAGAGGTCGCTCTTGCCGGCTTCTACGGAAATGCGGCAGGTGCAGGCTGCGGGCAGTACCTCTTCCTGATACTCCGGAGTCTGCAGGTTGAAGCGGAACATGGAGGGCATGGAAACCACGCGCACATCATCTCCCAGCTGCAGCGCAGCCTGCAGGGCGAGAATGACTTCTGAACCGGAGGCAATGATGATGAGGCCGGGGTTCTCCGTCTTTTCCTTCAGGGCGATGTAGGCCCCCTTGCGCACACCCTTACGGCGTACATCGGCAGGGATGTCTGCCACAGAGGCAAGGCTGGGCACGTTCTGGCGGGTGAGCATGAGGGCGGTCGGCCCCTGGCGGCGGCGCATGGCGCACATCCAGGCTCCGGCGGTTTCCTCTTCATCTGCGGGGCGGATAACGTCCAGATTCGGGATGACGCGCAGGCCGGTAACGGTTTCCACGGGCTGGTGGGTGGGACCGTCCTCGCCCACGGCCACGGAGTCGTGGGTCAGCACATAGGTGACAGGCAGGTGGCTGAGGGCAGCCACGCGGATGGAGGCGCGCATGTAGTCCACAAACACGCAGAAAGTGCCGGCGGAAACGCGGAAGAGCCCATCGTAGGCAATACCGTTGCAGATGGCTCCCATGGCGTGCTCACGAATGCCGAACCAGAAGTTGCGCCCG